>NZ_CP030827.1:3000000-3300000 GCF_003597675.1 Neorhizobium sp. NCHU2750
GGCTTGCGCCCGTCCGCTTTCGTCGCGCCTTCAATCTGGAAGGCAGCCGTGGCAACGCCGAACAGGAAATCGCCGGGGAAGCGTGTCGCAAATGTCTTGGGATCGGTCATGGGCTCTTGTCCTCCGCACGAGAAGCTGCCGGCTCGAACGTCGCTCGACCGGGCATAGCCGATCTCCATAGCAGATATGCCGTGAGTTTCGAGCGGCAAGCCGCCGGACATTGCGCCGCGCCCGAAAATGACCGCGTTGCCCACAAGTTAGGCCATGCATGGCGCCAATTTTCGCCTTTTCGACACAATTCAAGATTGCTAAAACGAAAATTCGAAGGAATTTATGGCTAAAAAATCAACCAAATGGAGATCTAATTTTAGCGACACCTATTCATATATAGAAAAATCTTCCCAATTCCGTCCGAAATCGGGCAAAGTTTAGCCGTTCGATCCTTGAAACGACTGAACTGCGACGATAGATCGCAAGCGTCAGATCGACACTCCCCCATGATTTTAGGGGGTACGTGTCAGAGAGGCCGCGCCAGCGGCTACCAAGGAGAGAATAATGAGAGATCTTCCGGGCTTGCCGTCCCGCCGAGGCTTCCTGAAAGCTTCTGCGGCGACTGCTGCCATCGCAGGCATCGCCACAGGGGCGAAGGCCGAACAGAAGCCTGAACCTGTAGCGCTTACCGAATACAAGCCGGACTGTCTCAAGCCCAGTGAGTGGGCTTTCGTGATGGCAGCGGTGGCAAGGTTCATTCCGTCGGAAGGCGATGGCCCCGGCGCGATCGAAGCACGCGTCCCGGTCTTCATCGACAAGCAGCTCGCCGGCGATTACGGCAAGGCAGCCGACTGGTACATGGCCGGCCCCTGGGACGCCGCGGCTGATCCGCTGCGCGGCTGGCAGACCCCGCTGACGCCGCTGGAAATCTACCAGCAGGCCATCCCGGTCTTCGACGACTGGTGCAAGGCAACCCACGGCAAGATCTTCGCCGAACTCGATGCCGCGGCCCAGGACAAGGCGCTGACCTCGCTCCAGAAGAACGAGATGAAGCTGAAGCCGGAGCTGACTCCGTTCTTCACCATCCTGCTCGGCAATACCAAGGAAGGCTATTTCGCCGACCCGATGTATGGCGGCAACCACAACATGGTCGCGTGGAAATATGTCGGCTTCCCCGGCGCCCGCGGCTCCTACAAGGAATGGGTTCACAAGCATAACGTCAAGTATCCGCTCGGCCCCGTCTCGATTTCCGGCGAAAGGGGCTAAGCGCCATGACACGCACTGAAAAGAAAAAGAACGTCGTCCTCGTCGGCTTCGGCTGGACCGGCGCGATCCTCGGCATGGAACTGGCTCAGGAAGGCCTCGAAATCCTGGCGCTTGAGCGCGGCCATGACCAGGCGACGGTACCGGATTTCCAGTATCCCAACATGATGGACGAGCTGAAATACGGCATCCGTTACGGCATGATGGAAAAGCCGCGCAACACGACGGTCACCATCCGCCGCTCTCTTCAAGAGAACGCCCTACCCTACCGCAGCCTCGGCACCTTCCTGCTCGGCACCGGCGTCGGTGGCGCCGGCACCCACTGGAACGGCCTCAACTGGCGTCCGATGCTCTCCGAATACCGTCTGAAGTCCTACGCCACCGAAAAATTCGGCGCCGGCGTCATTCCGGAAGGAATGCAGATCCAGGACTATCCGATGACCTATGAGGAGCTGGAGCCCCATTTCACCCGCTTCGAGAAGGTCGCCGGCATTTCCGGCCAGGCCGGCAACATCAAGGGCCAGATCATCGAAGGCGGCAACCCGTTCGAGGCACCGCGTTCGGAAAATTATCCGATGCCGCCAATGCCTTCGACCTGGGATGGCGTAAAATTCCGCGACGCCGCCAAGGCTGCCGGCTGTCACCCCTTCCCGTCTCCGGGTGGCATCGCCTCCAAGGACTATGTCAACGAATACAACATGCAGATGGGTCCATGTAACCACTGCGGTTTCTGCGAGCGCTACGGCTGCTACAACTATTCCAAGTCCTCGCCGCAGACGGCCATCATCGATGCCCTGAAGCGCAAGCCGAACTTCGAATACCGCACGCAGGCGGAAGTCATGCGCGTCGAGATGGCGCCCGATGGCAAGACCGCGACCGGCGTGACCTATGTCGACCTCACCACCGGCGAAGAAGTCTTCCAGCCGGCCGATATGGTCATCCTCACCGCTTTCGCGCTGAACAACGTCCACCTGATGCTGCTTTCCGGCATCGGCCAGCCGTATGACCCGAACACCGGTGAAGGTGTCGTTGGTCGCAACTACGCCTACCAGATGCTCGGCGGCTATACGATGTTCTTCAAGAACGAGGAATTCAACCCGTTCATCGGCACGGGCGCCAACGGCTATGCCATCGACGATTTCGGCATGGACAATATCGACTTTGCCAAGGAAGGCTTCATCGGCGGCGCCTATTGGCGTGCCGGCCAGACCAACGGCCAGCCGGGTCATACGATGCCGCTTCCCGCAGACGTCCCGAGCTGGGGTGCAGGCTGGAAGAAGGGTATCGGCGAGTGGTACGGCCATGCCATGTCGATCGGCGCCCATGGCTCGCTGATGTCCTACCGCGACAACTATCTCGACCTCGACCCGACCTATAAGGATCGCCACGGCCGCCCGTTGATGCGCATGACCTTCAACTGGAAACCCAACGACCTCAAGATGATCAACTTCATGCAGTCGAAGATGAAGCCGATCGTCGACGCGATGAAGCCAGACATTGCCCAGGCCGGGTTCAAGAAGGAAGGCGCCATGTTCGACGTCCGTCCTTACCAGACCACCCACAATACCGGCGGCACGGTGACCGGCGAAGACCGCAAGACCTCGGTTCTCAACCGCTACCTGCAGTCCTGGGATGCCCATAACGTCTTCGTCATGGGTGCCAACACCTTCCCGCAGAACACGCAGTACAACCCGACCGGCATGGTCGGTGCGCTCGCCTACTGGGCGGCCCACCACATCCGCAAGGATTACCTGCCCAATCCGCGTCCGCTGGTGTGAGGAGACAGACGATGAAAACCTTTTTCCGTATCATCGGCACGCTCGTCGTCCTCGGCGTCGTGGCTCTCCTTGCCTTCATCTTCGTTCCGGTCCAGCGCACCGCTCCCGTCACCAAGCTCGCGGCTGACTACCAGCCGCCGAAGGGCGCCGGCGAATATGTCATGCGGGCATCCGACTGCATGGCCTGTCACACTGCAGAGGGTGGCAAGCCCTTTGCCGGCGGCCGTGCCATCAACAGCCCGATGGGCGTGATCTACACGACCAACATCACCCCGGACAAAGAAAGCGGCATCGGCAACTGGACGCTCGATGATTTCCGCGCGGCGCTTTATGACGGCGTCGACAAGCAGGGCCATCACCTCTATCCGGCCATGCCCTACGACAGCTATCGCAAGCTCTCCGAAGAAGACGTCGTGGCTCTCTACGACTACTTCATGAAGGAGGTCCAGCCGGTCTCCAACACCGTGCCGGAAACCAAACTTGCCTTCCCGTTCAACCTGCGTTTCGGCCTGCGCGCCTGGAACTGGCTCGCTCTCGGCGATGCCGGCTTCAAGCCGGAGGCGAGCGAGGACGCGATATTCAATCGCGGTGCCTATCTGGTCGAGGGTGCAGGTCACTGTGCCGCCTGCCACAGCCCGCGCAACCTGATGATGATGTCGTCCGGCTCGAGCGAAAAGGATGCCGCCTTCCTCTCCGGTGGTGATATCGATGGCTTCACCGCCCCCGATCTGCGTGGTCCCGAAAGCGGCCCCCAGAAGTGGACGACCGACGAGGTTGCCGCATACCTGCTGACCGCCCGCAACGCCCATTCGACCGCCACGGGCGAAATGGCGCTCGCCGTCCGCGACTCGCTGCAATACCTGACGCATGACGACGCGATCGCCATCGCCACCTACCTGCGCAAGATCGGCGCCGGCAAGGGTGCGGCACCGGTTGCCGAAAAGGTCGAGGTCACCCCGACCGAAACCCTGCTTTCGGATGCCAAGCCGGACATGCCGCTCGGCCCCCGTCTCTACCTCGACAACTGCGCCGCCTGCCACATCGTCAATGGCAAGGGTGCGGGCGCGACCTTCCCGGCACTCGACGGCAACTCGCTCGTCGATGCCAAGTCGCCGAAGGGCCTGATCAGCGTCATCCTGCATGGTGCCGAACTGCCTTCGACGGCTGACCGGCCGATGAAGCTTCGCATGCAGGGTTATGCCAACCGGCTTTCCGACGAGGAAGTCGCAGCCCTCGCAACCTTCCTACGTGATGGCTGGCACAATAAGGCTCCGGCCGTGTCGGCAGCAGACGTGAAGGCCGTTCGCGCCGAGGCGCACTGACAGCAAGGCTACTCCGCCGTCGCCAATGGCGGCGGAGTAGCAACACGCCTATCTGAATGCCGGTTGGCAGCGCCCATATCTGCCGGATGCACAGCCAGAGATTTCAACCTCGAAAAACACCGACCAGCGACTGTATAAATTGCCGATTACATGTCGCAAAAACTCTGCGGGCCGCTGATTCTCAATCAGTCAGTGAAAAATAAAGCAGACACATCCCCCATCTAGGGGATTTATTCATACTCTTTGACGCCCAATATCGACACTGTTCGAGGACTTGCGTGGCGTGATACTTCGCTTACCAAAAAATCTAGTCCGAAAGGGCTTGTATATAGAGGCCGTCGAGTGCCCGAGCCATGAGTTTGCGCGACGGCGGTTCATGGTCGAAACCCAGGAAGATCTGAACGCGATCCGCATGTCCTCCGCGGTCGACATTCTGGTCAGCCAGAAAAAGAGCCAGATCGACGTCCTTGCCCTGCTGAAGCAGGCGCCACCCCAATACCATCGGCAAGCCAATCCGGCCGACCCTCAGATGCTGGAGATCAAGGGCGCGCTGTCCGATGCCGTGCTGTCCATGCATCGGGGCATGTCGGAGGCGGCCGCCGGCAGGCTCGACATGTCGCAGATCGCCGACGCCGCCGCAAGCGCACGCCAGGCCGTCGAGGCGGCCCCGGATCTCTTCGTCCAGGTGACGCGCCTCAAGGCCAAGGACAAGGCGAGCTACATGCATTCGATCTCGGTCGCCGGCCTGATGACCGAAATGGCGGCCAGGCTCGAACTCGATGACGACCTCATCGACGAAATCGGCCGCGCCGGCATCCTGCACGATCTCGGCAAGCTTCTGATCCCGAACGCGATCCTCAACAAGCCGGGCAAGCTCAATGCCGCCGAGATGCGGATGATGCGCAGCCATCCGGAAATCGGCTACCGCCACATGAAGAAGCTGGGCGGCGTTTCCGATCTCATCCTCGATGTCTGCCGTCTGCATCATGAGGCACTCGACGGCAGCGGCTATCCGCTCGGCCTGAAGGACGAGCAGATCGGTATCGCCGTGCGCATCTGCACCGTCTGCGACGTCTTCGATGCGCTGACCAGCGTCCGCTCCTACAAGGGCGCATGGTCGGCCTCCGACGCCCTCACATGGATGTACGACCGGCCGAACCTTTTCGACCGCAAGCTGGTACTGAGACTGAGTTCGATGCTGAACTGAGCTTCGGGTAGAACCTCAAAGCTTCACCCAGGCACCGTTCCTCTTCGAGGACGCGACGCAGGCCTCGACGAAGGCAACCCCTTTCACCCCGTCGTCGACGGTCGGATAGATCACTGCCCTGTCGACCGCCACACCTCTCTTGCGGGCATGGATGGCACGCGCAGCCTCCGTATAGATGGTCGCAAACGCTTCGAGATAACCTTCGGGATGCCCCGACGGAATGCGCGAGACACGCGACGCCGCGTTCCCCGAACCGGCACCATTGCGGGTGATCAGCCGCTTCTGTTCGCCGAATGGCGTGAACCACAGATAGTTCGGGTTCTCCTGCCCCCATTCGAGCCCGCCCTTGTCGCCATAGACGCGCAGCCTCAAGCCGTTCTCGTTGCCCGGCGCCACCTGGCTGCACCAGAGCATGCCCTTCGCGCCCCCTTCGAACCGCAGCATCACATGGGCATTGTCGTCCAGCCGTCGGCCGGGGACGAAACTGTCGAGATCCGCCGCAAGGCTCGTCAGCGTCAGGCCGGTGACGAAGGATGCAAGATTATAGGCATGCGTGCCGATATCGCCGGTGGAACCGCCGGCACCCGATTGCGCCGGATCGGTGCGCCACACAGCCTGCTTGGCCCCGGTCTGCTCCGCCGCCTCCGTCAGCCAGTCCTGCGCATATTCCACCTGTACGACCCGGATCGTGCCGAGATCGCCATTGGCGATCATCTCGCGTGCCTGCCGCACCATCGGGTAGCCGGTATAGTTATGCGTCAGGATGAACAGCGCATCGCTTTCATCCGCAAGCTTCTTCAGCTTCTTCGCATCGGCAAGATTGGAGGTGAGCGGCTTGTCGCAGATGACATGAATGCCGCGCTTCAGGAACTCCCGCGCCGCCTCGAAATGCACGTGGTTGGGCGTGACGATCGATACCGCCTCGATCCCGTCCTTCAGCCGCGCCTCGCGGATCGCCATCTCCTTGTAGGACCCGTAGGTGCGCGAGGCATCGAGCCCCAGTTCACGACCCGAGGCGATCGCCTTTTCCGGCGTCGACGACAGAGCGCCCGCCACCAGCTCGAACTGGTCGTCCAGCCGCGCCGCCATGCGATGCACCGCCCCGATAAAAGCGCCGGCACCACCGCCCACCATGCCGAGCCGAATACGCGGCGCACGAGCCTCTTCCTGTTTGCCTTCGATTGTCATGATGATCTCCTTGAAATATCAGCGGAGCCAAAAAGCCCCTCTCTGGCCTGCCGGCCATCTGCCCCACAAGGGGGGAGAAGACGTGTGGCAAGCGCCTGCCTCAATCGGGGCACAACTGTCCGGCCAGGTTAAGCCCTCCCCCTTGTGGGGGTCCTAAGGACGGGCGAGACACGTGGCTCGCCCCGGATGGTTGGGAGGGGTCTTAATCACAGCCCCAGCAGCCGACGGTTCGCCGCCTCGTCGGTACCGCCCGCGGCAAAGTCATCGAAAGCATGCTCGGTCACCCGGATGATATGCGCCTTGACGAATTCCGCTCCTTCGCGTGCCCCGTCCTCCGGGTGTTTCAGCGCGCATTCCCACTCGACCACGGCCCAGCCGTCGAAATCATTGGCCGCCATCTTGGAGAAGATCGCGCCGAAATCCACCTGACCGTCGCCCGGTGAGCGGAAACGCCCCGCCCGGTTGACCCAGCTCTGATAGCCGCCATAGACACCCTGCCGCCCGGTCGGATTGAACTCCGCATCCTTGACGTGGAACATCTTGATGCGGTCCTTGTAGATGTCGATATTGTCGAGATAGTCGAGGCATTGCAGCACGTAATGCGACGGGTCGTAGAGCATGTTGGCGCGGGGGTGGTTCTTCACCCGCTCCAGAAACATCTCGAAGGTCACCCCGTCATGCAGGTCTTCGCTCGGATGGATCTCGTAGCAAAGATCGACATCGTTTTCATCCGCATGATCGAGGATCGGCGCCCAGCGCCGCGCCAGTTCGTCGAAGGCGGTTTCGACCAGGCCGGCAGGCCGCTGCGGGAACGGGTAAAGGAACGGCCAGACCAGCGCGCCGGAAAAGGTCGCATGCGCCTTGATGCCGAGATGTTTCGAGGCGGTGATCGCCATCTTCACCTGTTCCACCGCCCATTCCTGCCGCGCCTTCGGGTTGCCGCGCACCTCGGGTGCCGCAAAGCCGTCGAACAGTTCGTCATAGGCCGGATGCACGGCGACGAGCTGCCCCTGCAAATGGGTGGAAAGCTCGGTGATCTCGACGCCATTGCTACGGGCCACACCCGCAAGCTCGTCGCAATAATCCTTGGATGAGGCGGCCTTCTTCAGGTCGATCAGCTGGCCGGCCCAGGTCGGCACCTGCACGCCGACATAGCTCTTGTCCGCCGCCCATTTGGTAATGCCGTCCCAGCTGTTGAAAGGTGCCGCGTCGCCCGCAAACTGCCCGAGAAAAATGCCAGGCCCCTTGATCGTCTTCATGAAAAATCCTCCACTCAACTCATCAGAACATGGGACGGGCGCGCAGGCAGACAACCGGCGCGCCCGTCAATGGCATCGATCAGAACGGTGAATCCGGGAAGTAGAAGTTCTTGGCGTTGTCCTTCGTCACCAGCGTCGCGTCGAGAATATAGTCGCCGCTGACAGGAACATGATCGTAGAGTGCTGCAGCCGTCAGCTGCATGGCGGTCGCCACCATGGCCGGCGGATAAAGCACGTCGACCGGCATCATCTTGTCGCCGTCCATCACTTTCTTGATCATGTCCTTGGAGCCTGCGCCGGCCACGACATATTTGATGTCCGAGCGCTTGGCCTGTTCGATCGCTTCCAGCACGCCGACCGCCATGTCGTCATCCTGGCACCAGACCACGTCGATCTTCGGATATTTGGTCAGATAGTCCTGCATCACGCGAAAGGCATCGTCGCGGTTCCAGTTGCCGTACTGACGATCCAGCACCTTCACCTTGGAACCGGCAATGCCCTTGTCGAACCCGTCCTGCCGCTGCTGGTCGATCGGGATCGGCATACCGCGGATGATCACCACCTGCGCATCCGGCGTCGTCTTGGCGATATATTTGCCCGCCACCTCGCCGAGCGCCGGATTGTTGCCGGCCACGTAAAGATCGCGGATCGTATTGTCGTTGACCGAAGGCGCGCGGTCGACCAGCGCCACGAACTTACCGTCGTCCTTCACCTGCTGGATGGCGGATGTCAGCTGGTCCGGATCGGTCGGCAGGATGACCAGTGCATCGATCCCCTGCACCGCCAGATCCTGCACCGCATTCGCCTGGCTTGCCGGATCGGCGGACGTCTTGACGATGACGTTGAGCCCCTTGTGCTCGGCCATCAAAAGTTTGGCGACGCGTTCGGCATGATAGACGACGCCCGCCGTCCAGCCGTGGTCGGCGGCCGGAATGGATACCCCAATCGTCACCTTCTTGGCATCCTGCGCGAATGTCGTCACCGGCACGGCCGCGGCAAACGCCGTCAGCGCCGCGGCGACATAGGCCCATAATCTCTTGCGCATGTTCTCTCTCCCATTTCGTTGCGGGGTCATCTCCTCCCAAAGCCGGACCGCCCCGAATGCCCGGCCAAACCTTTCCGCCTCACTTGCGCATCAGCGACCTCTGCACCAGCATGGCGATGATGATGATCGCGCCCTGGATCGCGCCGATCAGATATTCGCTGACGAAATTCGAAAGCAGCATGATGTTGCCGACGATTTCGAGAATGAAGGCGCCGCAGACAGTGCCCCAGATGCGCCCCACCCCGCCGCGCAACAGCGTGCCGCCGACCACGACCGAGGTGATCGCCTGCAGCTCCCACAGAATGCCGGTCGTCGCCGTGGTCGAGCCGAGACGCGGCACATAGAGCAGCACCGCAACCGCGACGCAGAGCCCCTGGATCACATAGGCAATGGTGCGCACCCGGTTGACCGAGATGCCGGAATAGCGTGCCACTTCCTCGTTGGAGCCGACCGCGATCACATGCCGGCCATAGCGTGTGCGATAAAGCACGAAGGCGGCGATTGCCGCGGTGACGAAGATGATCACGACCGGGATCGGCACGCCGAACAGGTCGCCGAAATAGACCGGCCGGTAAAGCTGCTGGATATTGCGGTCCCTGACGGTGATCGCACCGCCTTGGCTAAGCCAGGTGGTCAGCCCGCGATAGATGCCCATCGTGCCCAATGTGGCGATGAACGGCTCGATCTTGCCGACCGTGGTGATCAGCCCGTTGGCAAGCCCGCAGGCCGCCCCCAACACCAGCGCCAGAGCCATCGCCGCGACGAGCATCAGCATCGGATCGGCAATCGCGCCGGAATTCATGAACAGGATCATCAGGCTGGCAACGAAAGCCACCATCGACCCGACGGAAAGATCGAGCCCGCCCGCCGAGATCACATAGGTCGCCCCGAGCGCGATGATGGCGATGAAGGCGCTGCGGGTGATGACATTGGTAAGATTGGCGATCGACACAAAGCTCGGATTGGCGAAATAGCCGAGCACCAGAAGCAGCGCCAGCGCCACGAAAGGCGCCACCGCCGCCATGTCCCAGTCGCGAGAGGTCTTCGGCGTCTTGGCCGTGTCGGTGGTGAGGGCGCTCATGCCGCCGCCCTCAAAAGCACCGGAATTGCATTTGGAAGAAAGTCCCCTCCCAACCCTCCCCACAAGGGGGAGGGCTTAACCCGGCCACACTGCCGTCGCTTCATTGAGGTGGAAGGTCGCTGCAAGTTTTCTCCCCCCTTGTGGGGGAGATGGCCGGCAGGCCAGAGGGGGACTTTTTTCATATCTCGTCTCATGCCGCCTCCCCGGCCCCACGACCCGCATTCACCCCTGTCGCAAGCTGCACGATCTCGTTTTCCGTCATGGTCTCTCCCTGAACCTCGCCGACGATCCGGCCGGCGCGCATCACCAGGATGCGGTCGCAGATACCGATCAGCTCCGGCATTTCCGACGACACGACGATGATCGACCGTCCCTCTTCGGCAAGCGCCGCGATGAATTTGTAGATCTGCTCCTTGTTGCCGATATCGATGCCGCGCGTCGGCTCGTCGATGATCACGACCTGCGGGTCGAGCATCATCATCTTGGCCAGAAGCAGCTTCTGCTGGTTGCCGCCGGAAAGCTGGCCGGCCAGAATGTTCTTGGTACCGGTGCGGATATCGAAATCGCGGATCGCCCTGTCGAGCGCCTCGCCCTCGCGCCTGCGATCGATCTGCAGTCCCCGGACAAACCTGCCGAGCGAGGCAAGCGTCAGGTTGACGCGAAGATCCTTGGTCAGCAGCAACCCCTTGCCCTTGCGATCCTCCGGCAGATAGGCGACGCCGGCCTTGAGGCTGGAATGCACGTCGGTAAAGGCCACCGGATGTCCGTTGAGCATCACCCTTCCCTTGCCCGGCCTGAGGCCGACCAGTCCCTCCATCAGCTCGGACCGCCCGGCACCAATCAGTCCGGCAAACCCGAGGATCTCGCCCTTTCGCAAGATGAAAGCCGCGTCGCGCGCATGGCCCGGCACATCGAATGCCTGAACCTCAAGCACCGGCTGCCGGGCCTCGGCCGCCTGCCGGTCGGGATAGAGCTTTGCCACATCGCGGCCCACCATCAGCCGCGCCATGTCCGCTGGCTGCAGCGCCGATGCGTCATGCGAGGCGACCAGCCGCCCATCGCGCAGGACGGTGACGCGGTCGGCAATCTCCTTCACTTCCGGAAGGCGGTGGGAGATATAGAGAACGCCGACACCCTTCGCCCTGATATCTCTGATGACCTTCAGAAGCGCATCCGTCTCGTGCGGCGTCAGCGATGCCGTCGGCTCGTCGAAGATGACGATGCGATGCGGCACCAGCAGCACGCGGGCGATCTGCACCAGCTGGCGTTGGGCAATGGAAAGCTTCGAGACGATCGTATCGGGATCGATATTGCCGCCGAGATCGGCGATCGCCTGCCTGGCGCCCTCCCGCATCGCCCGGTCGTCGACCACCATGCCTTTGCCGAGTTCGCGGCCGAGATAGATGTTCTGCGCCACCGTCAGGTCGGGTGCCAGCAAGATCTCCTGATGCACGAGAACGATGCCGTGGTTCTCCGCATCCACCGGCCCGGCAAAGCTCACCGACCTGCCGTCCATCACCATCTCGCCGCGGGTCGGCTGGTGGTTGCCGGCCAGGATCTTCATCAGCGTCGACTTGCCGGCACCATTCTCGCCGATGATCGCATGGACCTCGCCCGCCCTCACGGTCAGGCTGATATCCTTCAGCACCTCGACGATGCCGAATGTCTTGGAAAGGCCGCGCGCATCGATGAGAGGCACGGCCGACGGGGTGGACGCCTCGGTCATGAAGCGCCTCTGATGCCAAACAGCGTCGTAAAGCAGTCGCCACGCGACACGCCCCCAACGCCTGCCTCCTCGCAAGCGATGTGGTGCATGAACTCCTCCTGAAATTCAGGCTATCGGAGTTTCTGAGGTACGTAAAGCAGCTTCACAGCTCAAACTTGCGTCATTGACCCCGGCTCGCTCACCGCCTGCGCACGATGCCGACCTTGGCCATCACATCCCGGGGGATTTCGTAGCGCCGCACCAGATCGCGATTGTCCCGCAATCCGACCAGTTCCCGCTGGATGAACAGCGACCAGACCGCATCCGCCGCGTCGAAAACGAGATCCAGCCGGCCGGCCTCATCCGTCTTTTGCGGATCCTCATCCCATTGGCGAAGTCTTGCCAGCGACGCCTCGAGCTTCTTGCCATGCCGCCCGAGTGCGGCGGCGCGTTCGGCGGCAAGCTCGTATTCGAGAATGTTGAAGCCATTCTCCGGCATGCGGGCTTGACAGAAGGATTGCGGCGGACGCACGGACATGGCGATCTCCGGGTTGAGACGCAATGCTATCCGAAAAACCCTGTTCGGCAAAACCGGCTTTATGCCGCTTTGATGAAATCGATGAAGGCCCTGAGCGGCGCCGGCACCAGCCGCCGTCCTGGGTAGTAAAGATAAGGTCCCGAAAATTCCGGCCACCAGTCTTCAAGCACCGGTTCCAGCGCACCGCTGTCGAGATAGGGGCGCAGCCAGTCCTCGAACAGGAAGGCGATACCGCTGCCGGCAATCGCACAATCGACCATGATGTCGACACCGCCACCGGTCTGCACGACGAGCGCCGTCGGCGGATCGATCAGAATGGTCTCGCCTCCCCGTTCGAACTCCCAGTCCGGCATCGCACCACTGGCAAACCGGTTACGAACGCAGGTATGCTGCATCAGGTCACGCGGATGCTCTGGCCGGCCACGCCGGTCGAGATAATCCTTGGAGGCGACGGCTGCAAAGCGCTGGGTACGCGGCCCGATCGGTACCGCGATCATGTCCTGCGCCAGCCGCTCGTCATAGCGGATGCCGGCATCGCAGCCCGCGGCGATCATGTCGACGAAACTGTCCTCGATCATCAGTTCCAGCCGGATCTCCGGATAGGCGGCGAGAAATCCCGGCACGATCGATGGCAGCACCAGCCGCGCGGCACTAACCGGCACGTTGAGCTTCAGCACACCCGCCGGCCGCTCGCGAAACCCGTTGACCACATCGAGCGCCGCCTCCATCTCGGCCAGTGCCGGTGCCAGCCGGTCGATAAGCCCCTGCCCGGCCTCCGTCGCCGCCACGCTGCGGGTCGTGCGGTTGAGGAGCCTGACCCCCAGCTGCGTTTCCAGCCGCCGCACCGCGTCGCTGAGACCCGATGCACTGCCGCCGCTGACCCGCGCCCCCTCGCGAAAGCCGCCGGCTCGCGCTACGGTGAGGAAAGCCTGAAGGTCGCTGATTTCCACTGCCACGAAGAACTCCGTCGATTGTCCGTTTCAGCGTACAGACTATCCGGATTGTATGGACTTATAAAGGTAACGGCCGCCCGCTATTTTCCATTCCGGAATTGATCAGAAAAACTGGCGACCATGAAAGGGAGTATCCTCATGTCCGACACCAGCAAAATCGACCTCAACAAATCCGGCACGTTCAAGATGGGCAGCCATACCGTGAAGCGCATCGGCTACGGCGCCATGCAGCTTGCTGGCCCGGGCGTCTTCGGCCCGCCGAAGGATCGCGCTGCCGCCGTCGCCGTCCTGCGTGCCGCCATCGAAGCCGGCGTCGACCATATCGACACCAGCGATTTCTACGGCCCGCACGTGACCAACGAGATCATCCGCGAGGCACTGCATCCCTATCCGGGCGATCTCACCATCGTCACCAAGGTCTCGGCAAAGCGCGGCCCGAATGCAGAATGGATCCCGGCCATGTCGAAGGAGGAACTGACCGCGGCCGTCCACGACAACCTGCGCAATCTCGGCCTCGACGTCATCGATATCGTCAACTTCCGCTCGATGCTGGATGTCCATGGGCCGGCGGAAGGACCGATCGAGGAACAGGTGACGGTACTGGCCGACCTTCAGCGCCAGGGCCTCATCCGCCATATCGGCCTCTCCAACGTCACGCCGACCCAGATTGCCGAGGCCCGCAAGATCACCGAGATCGTCTGCGTCCAGAACCAGTACAATCTTGCCCATCGCGGCGATGACGCCTTCATCGACCAACTGGCAAAGGAAGGCACCGCATACGTGCCCTTCTTCCCGCTCGGCGGTTTCTCGCCGCTGCAGTCCTCCGCACTTTCGGATGTCGCAGCCCGCCTCGACGCCACGCCGATGCAGGTGGCGCTTGCCTGGCTCCTGCAGCGTTCGCCGAACATCCTGCTCATCCCCGGCACGTCTTCCGTGACGCACCTCAAGGAAAACCTGGCGGCCGGCGAACTGAAACTGCCCGCCGATGCGCTGGCCGAACTGGATGGCATCGCAGGCAGCAAGGCCGCGTAAAAAGGCCTTTGGCCTCTCGCTCATTCCCGTGCCTGTTGCGAGAATGAGGGCAAATTAAAACCGTCCCGGGGTGTGGTTCCCCCGGGACGGTTCCATCGTCAATCATACATACCGGTTGACGACGTTTTCCAGATATTCCTGGCGACCGGATTTCGGCTCGGGATTGATGTTCTCCCGCTCCACCTTGGCAGCGATCTCCTCGAGCTTCAGCTCGCCGCGCAGCATCTTCTGCGCCTCCGGGCTGTCCCACTTGGCGTAACGGTCGGCGAGCGGCTTGGACAGCGCGCCGTCTTCCACCATCTTCGCCGCAGCCTTGAGGCCACGGGCGCAGCAATCCATGCCGCCGATATGACCGATCAGAAGGTCGGCCGGATCGATCGACTGACGGCGCAGCTTGCTGTCGAAATTGGTGCCGCCGGTCTTGAACCCGCCGGCCAGCAGGACCTGGTAATAGGCCAGCGCCATTTCCGGCACGTTGTTGGGGAACTGGTCCGTATCCCAGCCCGACTGGTAGTCGTTGCGGTTCATGTCGATCGAGCCGAAAATGCCATGCGCATTGGCCAGTGCCAGTTCATGCTCGAACGTGTGGCCGGCAAGGATCGCATGGCCCTGCTCGATATTCATCTTCACCTCGTTTTCAAGGCCATACTTTTTCAGGAAGCCATAGACGGTTGCGACGTCGTAATCATACTGGTGCTTGGTCGGCTCCTGCGGCTTCGGCTCGACCAGGATCGTGCCCTTGAAGCCGATCTTGTACTTGTATTCGACGACGAGATGCAGCATCCGTGCCATCTGCTCGAATTCGCGCGAAAGATCGGTATTGAGCAGCGTCTCATAGCCCTCGCGGCCGCCCCACAGCACGTAATTGTCGCCGCCGAGCTTCATCGTGGCATCCATGCAGGTCTTGATCGTCGCTGCCGAATAGGCAAACACGTCCGGATCCGGATTGGTCGAGGCTCCCGACATGAAGCGGCGGTTGGAAAACAGGTTCGCCGTGCCCCAGAGCAGCTTGACGCCCGTCTCTTCCTGCTTCTTGGCAAAATAGTCGACGATCTCTTCGAGGTTCTTCGTGCTCTCCGCAAATGTCTTGCCTTCCGGGCGCACGTCGGCATCGTGGAAGCAGTAGAACGGCGCGCCGAGCAGCGAGAACATCTCGAAGGCGACATCCGCCTTCAGCTTGGCCTTGTCCATCTCGCCGTCATACCAGGGCCGGTCGAAGGTGCGGCCGCCGAAGGGATCGCTGCCCTCCCAGGCGAAGGAATGCCAATAGGCGATGGCAAACCGCAGATGGTCTTCCATCCTTTTGCCCGCAACGATCTCATCCGGGTTGTAGAACCGGTAGGCCAGCGGATTGGTGCTGTCCGGCCCCTCGTATTTGATCTTGGAAATATCGCCGAAAAAGCCAGTGCTCATCTTCATCTCCTCCGTGGAAACATTCGTTTTGGTCAATGGATCAAATATGAGGTACGTACCTCATATCAAGTGGAAAAATTGCCGCGATCCGCTGTCGCATGGTTGATCGTCACGACAGTCGGACCAGCGGTTCAGGAGGGGCACATTCTCCCCCCCCCTCAAGGCATCAGCCCGCGATGGAGCGGATTGCGGGATAGGCAGCGCGGTAACGACGATAGGCCACCTCATAGGCTTCCGTCAGGCCGGTCACCGGATCGATGGTCTTTTCTGTCTTCGGCGCCGAGCAGACGGAAACCGGATCGGCACCCGTTGCCGCGATCAGGCCGAGACGGGCGGCACCGAAGGCCGCCCCGAAATCGCCATCCGCCGGAATATCGACCGGCACGCCAAGCGCCGTCGCGATCGAAGACAGCCAGTAACGCGAACGCGAACCGCCGCCGATCGCCGTCACGCGGCCGATCGACGTGCCGGCGGATTTCAGTGCCTCGAACGAATCCCTGATCGCGAAGGTCACGCCCTCAAGCACCGCCTGGGTCAGCACCACGCGGCTCGATTCATGCTCCAGCCCGATGAATGCGCCGCGGATGACGGCATCGTTATGCGGCGTACGTTCGCCGGAGAGATAGGGAAGGAAGGTGACGCCTGTCGGTGCCTTCAGTGTCTCGCCAAGTTCGCCGGACAGTTCTGCGGCAGGCTTGCCCATAACCTTTGCATGCCAGTTGATCGCATCCGCCGCAGACAGGATGACGCCCATCTGGTGCCATGTGTTCGGCAGCGCGTGGCAGAAGGCATGCACGGCGCTTTCCGGCTTCGGCAGATAGGAACCGTTGGCGGCAAACAGCACGCCGGACGTGCCGAGCGACACGAAGGCCTGGCCTTCCTTGACCGTGCCCATGCCGCAGGCGGAAGCTGCATTATCCCCCGCCCCACCGGCGACAACGACATCCCCGGAAATACCCCATTTGGCCGCCAGTTCACCGCGCAGCCTGCCGGCCTCGTCCGTGCCCTCGACCAGTGACGGCATCTGCTCTTCGGAAAGATCGGTCGCGGCGAGAAGCTCTGCCGACCATGCGCGCGCACCGGTATCGAACCACGAGGTCCCGGCCGAATCCGACATTTCCGAAATATGCTCTCCGGTCAACCAGAGCCTGAGATAGTCCTTCGGCAGGAGAACCTTGGCAACCTTGGCAAAGATCTCCGGTTCGTTCTTCTTCACCCAGGCAAGTTTCGGCGCGGTAAAGCCCGGAAAGACGATATTGCCGGTGATCTTGCGGAACCGTGGATCGGCGTCGAGTGCCGCGGCCTCATGGAAGGAACGCGTATCGTTCCACAGGATGCAGGGGCGCAACACCTTGTCATCGGCATCGAGCAGCGTCGCACCATGCATCTGACCGGACAGGCCGATACCCTTGACCGCCGAGAGTTCCGCCGGATGCGCCGCCTTCAGCCCCGCGATCGCCTCTTCGCAAGCGCGGATCCAATGCGCCGGGTCCTGTTCCGACCAGCCCGAATGCGGACGCGACACGTCGAGCGCTCCGCTGGCGGAACCGATGATCGCCTGATCACCGTCGATCAGCATCGCCTTGACGCCGGAAGTGCCGAGATCGAGACCGAGATACATGTTGCCTTCTCCTAGATCACGCCGTCTTTATGCGGCCGGTTGGTGTGTCGGGACATTCAGCATGGGGCAAAGCCCTCAGGGCATGTTGTCCTTCAGGAATATGTCGATACGGATGCGCTCCTGCGCGGCGATCACCGGCAGCCCCTCCACCTTGCCCTTCAGCACCCGGATGGCGCTGCGCACCTCGTGGCCGGCATCCTGGTTGAGAACGGCATCGATGAGGCCGTTGGCAAGCGCTGATGTCGTTGTCCTGTTGAGTTCATGCGCAACGACCATCGGACGGGCGTCCGCAGCCATTTCAGCCAGTGCGTGCACGATGCCGCGATTGCCGGCACCCAGACTGTAAAGGCCAATGATGTCCGAGCGGCTGGCAAGCAGCGCCGCCAGAAGTTCGGCGGCCAACGCCGGGTCGTCGCGTGCCTCCATCACCGGGAGAACACCGAAACGCGGAAAATCCTTGCTCATCACGGCGGAAAACCCTTCCAGCCGCTCGCGATGGTCACGCACCAGCATGGAACCGGCAACGACCGCGATCGTGCCGTCGCGCCCGCCGAGGAAGCGTCCGAGTAGGTTGGCGGCCGTCCGGCCGGCAGCATTGTTGTCTATCCCGGCAAAATGATCGCGGGCCGATCCGGGAAGATCCGAGACCAAAGTGACGACCGCAATCCCGGCCTCCTTCAGCCGCGCCACGGCCGCATGCACCTCCTCGCCCTCGACGGCAACGAAGGCAATGCCATCCGGCATGTCGGCAGCCAGCTGATTGAGCGCCAGGGCCAGCGCCCGCGCATCGAAGGGCGGCACATCGACGATGCGGATTCGCGTGCGTTCCGGGCCGGAGCGCGAAATCGCCTGGCCGACCTCGTCATGCAGGCTGATCATGAAGGAATTGTCGTTGCTCGGCAGTACGAAGGCGAAGGAATAGGTGCGCCCCTTGGCAAGGTTTGCAGCCGCCACGTCCCGCACATAGCCGAGGCTCGATATCGCCTGCTCCACCCGCTCGCGCGTGACATGCCGCACGCCCGGCCGCCCGTTGAGAACGCGATCGACGGTCGCAAGGCTGACGCCTGCGCTGCGCGCGATATCATGGACCGTGGGCTTCATGCGTTCCTCCCCATGACGTCCTAGCCCACATCATGAGGTACGTAAATCAGAAATTCCGGGCAGCATCGTTCGAATGTGGAAAAGGGCCACCGCGCACAGGCGATGACCCTTTTCGGCGATGGTTCCTTCAATGACGCCGGCGATCAATGGCCGCCGCCACCTCCGCTGCGCCCGGTCACCTGCGGCGACGGTTTCTCGATCATTGCCACCCCGAACACCAGGCAGCCGAACAAAATGGTCAGCAACAGGAAGACGTCGCTGAACGACATCACCACGGCCTGCTGGGTGACCATGTTGACCATCTGCTTGATGGCGCCGGTCGTCCCCTCGAGGCCATGAGCTTCGAGGTTGGACGCCATGC
Organism: Neorhizobium sp. NCHU2750; assembly: GCF_003597675.1. Taxonomy (NCBI): domain Bacteria; kingdom Pseudomonadati; phylum Pseudomonadota; class Alphaproteobacteria; order Hyphomicrobiales; family Rhizobiaceae; genus Neorhizobium; species Neorhizobium sp. NCHU2750. Next base: position 3,018,859 of record NZ_CP030827.1, read on the forward strand.
TGCTCAACTGGTCGACAGCGGTCGAATTGCCCCAGTCCAGATGTTCGCGCATGCGCTCGTAATGGACGTCCTGGCGGTTGGACAGAAGCGTGCTGATGATCGCGAGCCCGACGGCGCCGCCGAGGTTTCGGGTCAGGTTGAAAAGGCCGGATGCCCCGCGCATGCGGGCCGGCGGCATCGTGCCGAGCGCGATATTGTTGATCGGCACCATGCAGAGCATCATGCCGAAACCGCGCAGCACCTGAGGCAGGAACAGCTCGTAAAAGTCCCAGTCGTCCGTGATGCCGGTCATGATATAGGTGCCGGAGGCGAAGCTGACGAAGCCGATGATCATCATCAGCCTGAGATCCATCAGTGTCGACAACCGACCGGCAATCGGCGCGGTGAAGAACATCGCCAGACCCGAGACGAACATCGTCTCGCCGATCATCAGACTGTCGTAACCGCGGATCTCACTCAGATAGACCGGATAAAGGTAGGTCAGTCCGTAAAGGCCGATCCCCATGGCAAACGAGAACACCGAACCGAAGGCGAAATTGCGGTTGGCGAAAGCCGTCAGGTCCACCACCGGAAACTCGATGGTGAACGCCCGGTAGAAGAAGATGACGGCACCGACAGCCGACGCAATCGCCCCGGCCACGATGAAGTTATCGTTGAACCAGTCGTTGGTATTTCCCTCTTCCAGCACGTATTCCAGCGCACCGAGGAACACCGCCATGGACGCCAGGCCCCACCAGTCGAATTTCTTGATCAACCCCCATTCGGGCTTGTCGAAATCGATGAAGTTCCAGGTGACGATCGAGACGATGATGCCGGGAATGATGTTGACGAGAAACAGCCAGTGCCAGGAAAACGCATTGGACAGATAGCCACCGACCGTCGGGCCGATGGTCGGCGCCAGCGTCGCGATCAGGCCGATGATCGGCGAGACGATCGACCGCTTGGATGGCGGGAAGATGGTAAAGGCAGCCGCGAAGACCGACGGGATCATGCCGCCGCCGATAAAGCCCTGGATCGCGCGATAGACGATCATCTGGTCGATATTCGACGCCGTCGCCGCAAGCGCGCTCGCCGCAGTGAAGCCGGCCGCCGAGAAGGCGAACAGATACCGGGTCGAGACGATCCGCGCCAGAGTGCCTGACAGCGGGATCATGATCACTTCGGCGATCAGATAGGATGTCTGCACCCAGCCGATTTCGTCCGAGCCGGCCGAAAGGCCCGCCTGGATTTCCGACAGCGATGCCGACACGATCTGGATGTCGAGGATCGACATGAACATGCCGAGTACCATCGCGAAAAATGCGATGAGCCGGCCGACCGGCATATGCTCTTCCGCCTTGGGAGGAGCTGCCGGGATCGATCCTGTGGCGGTCCCAGCGGTGTTACCTGCGCTCCCAGCCATGGGACCACCTCCACCCGACATTCGGGCTATTGTGACGAAAAGCCGGCTCCGCGGCCGCTATTACTTGCCCGGTGCCGTACGGGTATCGACATCGACGACCACACTCAGACCGGCACGAAGACGACCGGTGTCGAGCGCATCCTGCGGCAGGGCGATACGCACCGGCACGCGCTGGATGATCTTGGTGAAGTTGCCCGTGGCATTTTCCGGCGGCAGCAGCGAGAAGACGGCGCCCGATGCCGGAGCAAGCGATTCAACCGTGCCGATGATGGGATCGTCGCTATAGGCGTCGACATAGACCTTGACCTTGGAGCCCGGCTCCAGATGCTGGATCTGGGTTTCCTTGAAGTTGGCGTCGATATAGAGCTGGCGGGTCGGCACAAGCGCCATCAGCTTCTGGCCAGGCGAAACGAGATCGCCTTCCTGTACCGAGCGATTGCCGACAACGCCGTCATAGGGAGCCTTCAGCACCGTGAACGACAGGTCGCGGGCAGCCTTGTCACGCTGCAGTTCCAGCGTGCGCACCTGGCCTTCGGCTTCCTTCTTCTCCGCCTGGAGAATGGTGACATTCGCTTCGGCCGACTTGATGGCGGCCTGACCGCCGACGAGATTGGCCTTGGCCTGATCGAGCGCGACATTGGCGCTGTCGAGATCGGCAGCCGTGCCGACGGACTTGGCGGCGAGTTCCGCCTGACGCTTCTGGGTGATCTCGGCGCCGCGAACGGCGGCCTGAAGCGCCACCTGCGAAGCCTGCGACTGGGCGAGGCTTGCCTGCGCCCCCTCAACCTGAGCATCGATCCGGCTGAGCGTCAGCTTCTCGGTCTCCACTGCCGCGGCAGCCTGATCCAGGGCGTTCTGATAGTCGCCATTGTCGAGCGTGACGAGCACATCGCCGGCCTTGACCTGCTGGTTGGCGACGACACTGACCTTCGAGACGAAGGCGGTGAGCTTCGGCGTGATCGTGGCGATATCGCCCTCGATATAGGCGTCGTCGGTGGACACCATGAAGCGGCCGGTCGTCCACCAGTCGTAACCATACCACGCGCCCCCGGCGAGCAGTGCCAGAACCACGATCGGCAACACCACGCCGCGCTTCTTCTTCGGTGCGGCGGCAACGGGAGCCGGTGCCTGCTGAGCCTGCGCGGGCGCAGCGGGGCTGGCCTCGGCGGTCACCGGTGCAGCCTGCTCCTGAACGGTAGCTTCGCTCGCGTTCGCGTCGTCATTGGTCACTGTGCGCAGAGCGCCGGCATTCTTGGAGGCCGTCATAGGGATACCATCGTTCTAAGGAAACGTAAACCAATCGAACCGATCAGTTCGGACCGTTGACATAAAGCCTTCTTTGCCACATATCAAGAGTAGATCGAACCGAGCGGTTCGAAAAAAGTTGGAAACGGAGAAAATGACGTCGAAAGGGTTAAAGAAGGTCTTGGCTGAGGATGCTCCTCACGAAGGTCAGCGAACGCATGGCCGCTTCGCAGCCGGCGAAGACCCGGCGAAGCGAGAGCAGATTCTCGAGGGCGCCAAGCGTGTGTTCATGCGGTTGGGGTTCGATGCCGCCAGCATGAATGACATCACCCGGGAAGCCGGCGTCTCCAAGGGAACCATCTACGTCTATTTCACAGACAAGGAAGATCTCTTCGTTGCCATGGTGGAAGCCGAGCGCGAGGCTTTCCTCAGTTCGCTGCGCATGGTCCTTGCCAATAACGAGGATATCGAGACCGGCCTCTACCAGTTCGGCGTGACCTTCCTCGAACACCTGACCGATGAAAACGTGATGACGGCCATGCGCACCGTCCTTGGCGTGCGCGAACGTATGCCGGCCCTCTGTTCACGCTTCTTCCGCGGCCCCCAGAACCTGCGCACGGTCCTGCATGATTATCTGGAGCGTGGTGTCGCGGCAGGAACACTCGACATCGACGACCTTGATCTCGCCTCCGGACAGTATCTCGATTTGGCCAGCGGCAGCTTTTTCAAGTACCGCCTGTTCGGCACCATGCAGAATGCGCCGTCCCGTGAGGAGATCGACCGAGTGATCCGCGGCGCCATTCGGGTTTTCATGGCAGCCTACGGCCCTCATAACAGATCCTTGATCGCCAAAGCCGTTTGATATTCACGAATTGTAGGGCGCCCGCGTCAACCTGCTCTTGTTTTATCGGCCGAAATTCCCAAATGCGGCAGGAATTTGCGCCCATTGATTGAAAACAGGAGACATGGATGGACATTGCAGCGCTCTTAGCAGACCCGACGGCCTGGGTGGCGCTCGTTACGCTTGTAGTCATGGAAGTCGTTCTCGGCATCGACAACCTGATCTTCATCTCCATCCTGACCAACAAGCTGCCGCCCGAACATCGTGAAAGGGCGCGCAAGATCGGTATCGGCCTCGCGCTCATCATGCGCCTCGGCCTGCTCGGCACGATCGCCTGGATCGTCCAGCTCACCAATCCGCTCTTCGAGGCCTTTGGTCACCCCTTCTCGTGGAAGGACCTTATCCTCATCGCCGGTGGTCTTTTCCTTCTCTACAAGGCAACCAAGGAAATTCATCACAATGTCGATCCCGACGACCACAAGGAAGACATGGTCGGTGCCGGCACCCAGGTGGTGAAGATGAGCTTTGCCTCGGCGATCGGCCAGATCCTCGTACTCGATCTTGTCTTCTCGATCGACAGCATCATCACCGCCGTCGGCATGACACCGCATCTGCCGATCATGATCGTCGCCGTCGTGGCCGCCGTCACCGTCATGCTGCTGGCTGCGACGCCGCTCGCCAATTTCATCGAGCGCAACCCGACCATCGTCATGCTGGCGCTCGGCTTCCTGCTGATGATCGGCGCGACCCTGATCGCCGAAGGTTTCGGCGTCCACGTACCGAAGGGCTATATCTACGCGGCGATGGCCTTCTCCGCCCTGGTCGAGATCCTCAACATGGTGGCGCGCAACGCCCGCAAGAGAAAAAAGGACGGCGGCAAGACCCTGCATTGACCAAGAAAGGGCGCCTAACGGCGCCCTTTTTTTTACTCAGCTCTTCGCCAGTTCCCGGTCCACCGCCTCTACGACACGGCTGTCTTCGGCGGTCACGTCCGGGGCGAAACGCTCGACCAGCTTGCCGTCGCGGCCGATCAGGAACTTCTCGAAGTTCCAGACGATCTCGCCGTCGTCGGCGACCTCGATGCCAAAGCCTTTCAGGCGCTCCTTCATCGGGCCATCGCCGGTCGTGGCGACACCGGAGCCGGTCAGCGCCTTGTAGAGCGGATGCTTGTCCTCGCCCTTGACCGAGATCTTGGAGAAGATCGGAAACTTCACGTCATAGGTCGACTGGCAGAATTCGACGATCTCGGCATCCGTTCCGGGCTCCTGGCCCTTGAAGTTGTTGGCCGGGAAGGCAGCGATGACGAAACCGCGCTCGCCCTTGTCCTCATAGAGCTTTTCCAGCCCTTCATACTGCTTGGTCAGGCCGCATTTGGAAGCGACGTTGACCACCATGATCACCTTGCCCTTGTATTCGGACAGCGAGGTCTGGCGCCCGTCGGCCAGCGTGACGGGAACAGTCATGAAGTCGGTCATGGAAATCTCCTGAAGCATGAGCCCGCTATACCGGGCGCGTCACCTTATCCGCGTCCGACCGCTTGTCCAGAGCAATCACCCCGGTCAGGCGACCTCGTCGATCAACACCTGGATATAGCCGCGCGAACAACGCTCGATCCGGCCTGTGACTCCGTAGACCTGGTTGAGCACGGCCGGCGTCAATGCGGTTTCCGGCTTGCCATCCGAGACGACACGCCCACCCGAAAGCAGCACCAGCCGGTCGCACCAGCGGCAGGCAAGCCCGAGATCGTGCAGCACCGCAATGGCGATGATGTCCTGCTCGGTGGTGATTTCCTTGATCGTGCGCATCACGCGGATCTGGTGGGCGACGTCGAGCGCCGAGGTCGGCTCGTCGAGGAGCAGCACCCGCGGCTTGCGCACCAGCGCCTGGGCAAGGCTCGCCAATTGCCTCTGACCGCCCGAAAGCGAATCGAGCTGCGCCATGGCGAGATTGCTGATGCCGAGCCGTTCCAGCACGGCAAGCGAACGCTTCACCGCATCGGGATCGCGAGACGAGGCGCGCAATGCACCGATCGTCGCCTCCAGCACGGTCAGTGCCACCCGCTGCGGCAGCGATTGTGGCATATAGGTGATCGCCCGCGCCCGCTGCGCCGGCGAATGACGGGTGATATCGACGCCATCGAGATGAAGTGTGCCACCCGCCCGATGCAGGCCAGCAAGCGAACGCAAGAGGGTCGATTTGCCGGCGCCGTTTTGGCCGAGAAAGGCCGTGATCGTTCCAGCTGGCATATCGCCGATATCGATATCCGTCAGCACCGGTTTCTTGCCATAGCCGGCAGAAAGCTTTTCGACCGACAGCATCAAGCTTTCCCCGCTTTCGAAAAGATCAGCGCCAGGAAGAAGGGCACGCCGATCAGCGAGGTGACGATGCCGACCGGCATCAGCACGCCCGGCACGATGACCTTGCTGGCCGCGGATGCCAGCGCCATCACCAGCGCGCCGCACAGCATGCTGGCCGGCAGGAAGAAGCGATGATCCTCGCCGACCAGAAGCCGCGCGATATGCGGGCCGACCAGACCGATGAACCCGATGGTCCCCACGAAAGACACGGAGGTCGCGGCGAGAATGCTCACCCTGAGCAGCGAGAAGAAGCGCAGCCGCGTCACATCGATGCCGAAGGAGCGCGCCCGGTCTTCGCCGAGCCTCAGCGCCGTCAGCTTCCAGCAGGCCGCCATCGAAAACGGCACGACGCAGATCATGATGATCGCCATGATCTCGAGCTTCATCCAGGTCGAGCGGGTGAGGCTGCCCATGCTCCAGAAGACGAGCTGCTGCAATGCTTCGGCCGAAGCGATGAACTGCATGATGGCAACGAGTGCGTTGAAGATGAACACCAGCGCGATGCCGAAAAGCACCAGTGTCTCGACCCCTGCCCCGCGCAACCCTGACAGCGCCTGCAACAGCAGCACCGACCCGAAGGCGAAGACGAAGGCATTGGCCGGAATGAACCATTCGGCGGGCAGGCCCGGAACGCCGAGCTGCAGCACGATCGCAAGCGCCGCTCCGAACGAGGCGGCGGAAGACACGCCGAGCGTGAACGGGCTTGCCAGCGGATTGTCGAGAATGGTCTGCATCTCCGCACCGGCAAGCGACAGTGACGCACCGACGAACAGCGCCATCAGCGAGTATGGCAGCCGCACATCGACGACGATCGCCTTCGTCGCGCGGCTGACGCTTTCCGGCTGGAAGATCGCCGCAAGCACATCGCTCGGCGCCAGATTGGCCGATCCCAGGCAGATATCGATCACCGACGCGATACAAAGCACCGCGGCAAGTACGATCAACATCACGACCTTCAGGCGGATCTTGCCGTGATAGGCAGTTTCCACATCCGGCAAGATCACGGCCGAACGTTGCTCCGATACACTCACGACGCTCTCCGGCGATCCGATGCTACTGGGTCACGGGTGCGCTGGCGCCCAGCACCACCGGCGCATCGGGGATTTTGGTGAAGGTCTTGATCAGCGTCGCATAGGTGGCGGCGGGGTCGAGGCCCTTGAAGGCGTCCGGATACAGGAAAGTCGCCATGTATTCCAGCCCCACGATGTTATAGGGATGATTGTAGAACTGGTGATAGAGCCCGTAGACGCGGCCATCCTGCACGGCTTTGAGCGCCGCAAATCCATCGCGTTCCTCCAGCTTGCCGAGCGATGCCGAAACCTGTTGGGGCGTGACATTGTAGCCGAACGGCGCGGCCGAATTTTCCGGGTTGGTCCATTGCGAGCCGGTCATGATATAGACATCCGGCGGGTTGGCGCCGAGCAGCGTTTCGAGCGAGATCGTACCGGTCTGGCCGGGCAAGAGCTTCGTGCCGATATTGTTGCCCTTCAGCGCTGCCACCAGCTTGCCGAAGCCGGTATCTCCATGGGTGAAGCAGCAGCCGTCGCCCTTGTTGCCGGCCTTGGCCTCGACGAAGACGTTCGGATGCGTTTCCTGTTTGGCGATCACCTCATTCAGGTGGTCGAGATGTTGCTTGTAGAAGGAGACATAGTCGCTAGCCTCTTTCTCCCGCCCGATTGCCTTGCCGAGAACTTCAACGCTCTTCGTCGCATCCTCGACCGGCTTTTCCATCAGGTCGAGATAGACGACCGGGATGCCGAGCGCCTTGAGCTTGTCCTCGGTGCCACTTGCCTGAAAGGTCTTCTCGGCCCGCTCCTGCACCACGACGAGATCCGGCTTGGCGGCAATGATGGATTCAAGATCGACCTCGCCGTCCTCCGAAAGCGTCATCACCGGCGGCGCCTTGCCGAAGGCCTTGTCCATCAGCTTGGCGGTGCCGGGATCGGACTTGACGAAATTGGAACTCCAGCCGACCACCCGCTTGTAGGGATTGTCACGGTCGAGCAATGCCATGGTCAGCATATCGCGCCCATCCTGCAGGATGATGCGCTCGGGCTTCTTCTCGATCGTCACGCTGCGGCCGACAACGTCGGTGACAGTCACCGGATAATCGGCGGCCAGGGCGGCGTTGGCTCCAAGCAGCAGAGCGAGAGCGGAAAAGACGAGCGGCTTCATCGGCATTCCTTTCATCGAGCAATATCAGCAACGCGGCCTAAGCGCATTTCATGATCAACACAATCAACTTTAACTTGAAGCGGGTAAAATCCTGGTTCCCGGTGGCTTTTCACAGTTGAATCGTCCAAAGCCGGAATTTGCAGCATCGTCATTTGAAACGATCCAGCCACTGGGGCATTATTGCCCGACGCGAATACCCCACCGATCGCATTTCTCCGGAGCCGCATGACAACCCAGCAGATCCTCGCCTTCTCCGTCATCGCACTGATGATGGCCGTCTTCATCTGGGACCGGTTCCGCTATGACGTCGTCGCCTGCTGTGCGCTGATCCTGTCGGTTGCACTCGGCGTCGTCCCGACCGACAAGGCCTTTTCAGGCTTTTCCGACGACATTGTCATCATCGTTGGCTCGGCGCTGGTGGTTTCGGCTGGCGTGGCGCGCTCCGGTATCGTCGATACGGCGATCAAGAAATTCTTCCCCAACCTCAATACGCTGCATACCCAGCTGGCGCTCTTGATGATCGTCGTCGCGGTCCTCTCGGCCTTCATCAAGAATATCGGCGCATTGGCGATCATGATGCCGGTCGCCTTCCAGTTCTCCAAGAAATCCGGCGCCTCGCCATCGAAATATCTGATGCCGATGGCGTTCTCGGCATTGCTCGGCGGCCTGATGACCCAGATCGGCACCTCGCCGAACATCGTCGTTTCGCGCATACGCCACGAACTGACCGGCCAGTCCTTCACCATGTTCGACTTCACCCCGATGGGGGCGATCCTTTGCGTGGTCGGCATTACCTTCCTGCTGTTCTTCCATTGGCTGGTGCCAAGCCGCACCAAGGAAAACCACTCGCTGGAGGAAGCCGTAGAGATCAGCAACTACACGTCCGAAGTGATGGTGACCGCCCAGTCGACGACGGTCGAAAAGCCGCTCGGCGAATTGCTGAAACTCGGCGATGGCGAAGTCATCGCCAATGCCGTCCTGCGCGGCCCCTCCCGCATGGCGCCCTTCCCAGACCTCGTGCTGCACGAAAACGACGTCGTGCTTCTCGAAGGCCCCTCCAAGGCGCTTGACCGCATTGTTTCGGCAGCCAAGCTGCAGCTTTCCGGCAAGCCGCTGACAGGCGACCAGGCCAAGGGCGACATCATCTCGATCGAAGCGATCATCAGCCAGGAATCCTCGCTGAAAGGCCTTTCGGCGAAGGACCTCGCGCTCTCCTACACCCGCGGCGTCAATCTTCTCGCCATCAGCCGCCACGGAGAACGGCTGAAGGATCGTCTGGCCGATCTGAGACTGATGGCCGGCGACGTGATCGTGTTGCAGGGCTCGCGCAAGAGACTGCCAACCATCATGCAGGATTTCGCCCTCCTGCCGCTTGCCCAGCGCGAGGTGCTGCTCGGCACCCGCCGCCGCGCCTTCATTCCGCTGATCATTCTGGCGCTTGCCATGGCAACGACGGCCGTCGGCCTCGTCCCCGTTCCGGTCGCCTTTTTCGCTGCGGCGCTTGGCATGGTCGTCTTCCGTTGCATTCCGCTCGCCGATATCTACAAGTCGGTCGACGGCCCCATCCTCATCATGCTCGCCGCCCTCATTCCCGTTTCCGACAGCCTGCGAACCACCGGCGGCAGCGACCTCATCGCCGCGTGGCTCGGAGACGTGGCGGCAAACCTGCCCGCCTGGGGCGCACTCGGCATGATCCTGATCACCGCCATGGCGGTGACGCCCTTCCTCAACAATGCCGCGACCGTGTTGGTCATGGGGCCGATCGCGGCGAGCTTTGCCGGCAATCTCGGCTTCAGGCCGGAAGCCTTCCTGATGGCGGTGGCGATCGGCGCCGGCTCGGATTTCCTCACCCCCGTCGGCCACCAGTGCAACACGCTGGTCTTCGGGCCGGGCGGCTACAAGTTCTCCGACTATCCTCGCCTCGGCCTGCCGCTTTCGATCATCATCATCGTCGTCAGCATCCCGGCGCTCCTATGGATCTGGCCGGTCAGGTAGCAGCAAGTCCCCCTCTGGCCTGCCGGCTTGCCAGGGGCGAGCCGTGTGTCTCGCCCCGCCCTTCGAGCCCCCACAAGGGGGAGAAGGCAAGCCGCAACCGTCTGCCTTGTTGGACGGCAGGTGGTGCGACCGGGTTAAGCCCTCCCCCTTGTGGGGAGGGTGGGGAGGGGTCTTCATTCTGGCATGGACGGATGCTACCCACCCAAAAACCTTGACGCTTCCGCCTGAATATGGCCTAAGCCTGCGCCAATCCCTATTCCCGGAACAGGCTTGGCGCATATGATTGCGCCTCGAATTAGAGCAGCACCATGATCAACCCGACTCCTCGCGTCCGCATCGCCCCCTCGCCCACTGGCGAGCCGCATGTCGGCACCGCCTATATCGCCCTTTTCAACTATCTCTTCGCCAAGAAGAACGGCGGCGAGTTCATCCTGCGCATCGAGGATACCGATGCCACCCGCTCGACGCTCGAATTCGAAGAGCGGGTTCTGGATGCGCTGAAGTGGACGGGCCTGAAATGGTCGGAAGGCCCGGATGTCGGCGGTCCCTACGGCCCCTACCGCCAGTCCGAGCGCAAGGACATGTATCAGCCCTATGCGCAGGACCTGCTCGACAAGGGCCATGCCTTCCGCTGCTTCTGCACGCCGGAGCGCCTGGAACAGATGCGCGAAGGCCAGCGCGCCGCCGGCAAGCCGCCGAAATATGACGGTCTGTGCCTGCATCTGACGGCGGAAGAAGTCACCTCCAAGATGGCGGCCGGCGAAAGCTCAGTTGTCCGCATGAAGATCCCGACCGAAGGCTCCTGCGATTTCACCGACGGCGTCTATGGCGACGTGTCGATCCCGTGGGACAGTGTCGACATGCAGGTCCTCATCAAGGGCGACGGCATGCCGACCTATCACATGGCAAACGTCATCGATGACCATCTGATGAAGATCACCCATGTTGCCCGCGGCGAGGAATGGCTGGCATCGGTGCCGAAGCACATCCTGCTTTACCGTTATTTCGGCTGGGAAGCTCCGGTCTGGATGCACCTGTCGCTGATGCGCAATGCCGACAAGTCCAAACTGTCGAAGCGCAAGAACCCGACCTCCATCTCCTATTACTCGGCGCTGGGCTACCTGCCGGAAGCGCTGATGAACTTCCTCGGCCTGTTCTTCGTCCAGATCGCCGAAGGCGAAGAGCTGCTGACCATGGAAGAGCTGACGGCAAAGTTCGAGCCGGACGCGCTCTCCAAGGCCGGCGCCATCTTCGACCTGCAGAAGCTCGAATGGCTGAACGGTCGCTGGCTGCGCGAAAAGCTGACGCCCGAGGAATTCATTGCCCGCACGCTCGAATGGGCGATGGAAAACGATCGCCTGAAGCAGGGCCTCCTGCATTCCCAGAGCCGCGTCTCCAAGCTTGGCGACCTGCCGAACCTTGCAGGCTTCCTGCTCGCCGCCGATGTCGGCCTGACACCCGCATCCTTCGCGGGCCTGAAGACTTCGCCGGCCGAGACGCTGGAAATCATCAACACGGTCCAGGCCGACATCGAAAAGATGATCGAGTGGAACGTCGAGGCGATCGATGCGGAGCTGCGCGCCGTGGCCGACAAGCTGGAGAAGAAGCTCCGCGTCGTCACCCCGCCGCTCTTCATCGCCATGTCCGGCTCGTCCCGCTCGCTGCCGCTGTTCGACAGTATGGCCATCCTCGGCCGCTCGGTCGTGCGCCAGCGCCTGAAGATCGCCGCCACGGTCGTCGCTTCGATGGTGGGCGACGGGAAGTAAGAAATTCGCGACGCGCCCTCGCCGTAGGAGGCAGGGTTATCGCATGTGAAGCAAGTCCCCCTCTGGCCTGCCGGCCATCTCCCCCACAAGGGGGAGAAAACGTGCCGCAATCCCCTGCCTTAATTGGGCTTCGGCGGATCGGCTGGGTTAAGCCCTCCCCCTTGTGGGGAGGGTGGGGAGGGGTCTTTCTTCTCTATGAGATACTCCTGCCGACAAGGGGGAGATTTACGCCGAGCCAGCCGCGACGGCACAACAGAACAACGAGCCGAAAAAGGCGAACACGATGACCGACAACAAGACCGAAACCGCCCTTTCCTCCGACGTCACCGAAGTGCGCCGCCAGAAGCTTGCGAAGCTGCGCGAGACCATCGGCGACGTCTATCCGGCGCATTTCCACCGCACGATGACCAATGCGGAACTGGCCGAGAAATACGAAGGCCTGGAGCCGGACACGGAAACCGAGGACACGGTCACCGTTGCCGGCCGCGTCTATTCCTCGCGCAATTCCGGCATGTTCATGGACATCCATGATGCATCGGGCAAGATCCAGATCTTCTCCCACAAGGATGTCACCCCGGAAGAAGCCCGCAACATGCTGGCGCTGATCGACCTCGGCGACATTATCGGCGTCACCGGCACCGTGCGCCGCACCAAGCGTGGCGAACTGTCGATCAACGCCAAAGAGATCATCATGCTGACGAAGACGCTGCTGCCGATGCCCGAAAAGTGGCATGGCGTCTCCGACATCGAAATCCGCTACCGCAAGCGCCATCTCGACATCATGACCAACGAAGAATCGAAGCTGCGCTTCCAGCAGCGCTCGAAGATCATTTCCGGCATTCGCCGCTTCATGGAAGGCGAAGGCTTTCTCGAAGTCGAGACCCCGATGCTGCAGACGGTCTATGGCGGCGCCACCGCCGATCCGTTCAAGACCTTCCACAACACGCTGAAGATGGACATGTACCTGCGCATCGCGCCGGAACTGTTTTTGAAGCGCACGCTGGTATCGGGCCTGTCCGACAAGGTGTTCGAGATCAACCGCAACTTCCGCAACGAAGGCGTCTCCACAAGGCACAATCCCGAATTCACCATGATGGAATGCTACTGGGCCTATGCCGACTACGAGGACATCATGTCCTTGGTCGAGCGTCTGTTCGAGGGCCTCGCCGTCTCCATCCACGGTTCGTCGGACGTCACATTCGGTGACAAGCAGATCTCCTTCAGGGGCCCGTTCAAGCGCGTGCCGATGCCCGACGCCGTCAAGGAAGTGACCGGCATCGACTTCCTCGCGATCAAGACGGATGAGGAAGCCCGCGCCGCCGCCAAGGCAGCCGGTTTCGAGGTCGAGAAGGATTGGACCTGGGGCGAATGCCTCGCCTTCATCTTCGAGGAAAAGGTCGAGGGCACGCTGATCCAGCCAAGCCACGTCACCCATTTCCCCAAGGACATCTCGCCCTTCGCCAAGGAAGTGCCGGGCGAACCGCGCCTCGTCGAACGCTTCGAGACCTATTGCAACGCCTGGGAAGTCGGCAACGCGTTCTCTGAACTGAACGACCCGGAAGAGCAGCGCAAGCGCATGGTCGAACAGCTCGAACAGGCGCATGCCCGCGGCGAGAAGGACAAGCAACTCGACGACGAATTCCTCGATGCGATCGACCAGGGCATGCCCCCGGCTGGCGGCCTCGGCATCGGCGTCGACCGCCTGATCATGCTCCTGACCAACGCCCCGTCGATCCGCGACGTCATCCTTTTCCCGGCCCGCCGCAACAAGGCGGACTGAGGAGCATTCTCTCCCAAAGATGCAGATGAAAAAGGCGGCCACTGGCCGCCTTTTTCGGTTCTTTGTCTACCGGCAGAAGCCCGTCAATGCGTCGGCTTGCCTGCATCCGCAGCTGGAGCACTCTGCTGTGCCCGGAACTTCGCCAGCCATTCGGCACCGGCTGCATCGGCCGCACTGGCACCGCCGCCCTGAGCCTGCGGTTGGGCCGCGGCCGGCGCATTATCTGGAGCCTTCTGTGCATCCCGCCCGGCGGACGGTCCGCCGGCATGGATTTCGTCTGCCGCATCGGATTTCGACCAGCCCTTGCCACCCTCGGCCGTGGTTTTCGGTTCGCGGGCGGGTTCGGGCGCCGGAGACGCCGCCTGCTTTGCCTCATGGCCACTATCGGCATTGGCTTGCGTCTCAGCCGGCGCGGGCGGGGTTTCGGCCTTGTCGCCGAAGATCATGCTCTTGGCCTGATCGAAAAAGCTCTTCTCTTCGGCAGGCTTTGCGGCATCGGCGGCCTTGTAGGGCTGTGCGCCATGGTCTTCTGTCGCAGCAGCACTGGCGGCCTCGTGACCGGTCGCGGCTTCGCCGGCAGGCTTCGCGGCCCCGGCATTCTCGGCCGGAACCTGCTCGTCATGGCCTGCCGCGGGCTTTTCCTTCGAACCGAACACCATGCCGGTGATCGACGACATGAAGCCGCCGCTCTCCTTGGCCGCAACCTCTTCGCCCTTGCCTTCGGCCTCTTCCGCCTTGGCGCCTTCCGTCTCGGATTGCTGCTCGTGACCCGAAGACTTTTCGGCGTCGGCAGGCGCCATTCCGTGGGTCGGGCTCTTCTTCTTGCCTCCGTGACCTTCAGCCGCGGCGGCAGCACCGTGTTCGCCGCCCGCAGCCGGTGCGGCCGCGGTCGGGTCGACACAGTCGGTCTTGTCGGTCAGGCTCGCTTCCATATGCTGGATGTCTTCCAGCGGAAGATCAACGCGCATGCCGTAGAATTCGCCGGTAGAACTGGGTTTTCCATCCATGTAATAGGCGGAGTAACTGGCATCCGGGGCTCCCGATGCCACCTTGCTGGGGTCGGGAATATAGACGACCTGGGCAGCAATCGCTCTGCCCCGCATATCCGCCGTGTCCTTCGGTCCGCTGGCATCGATCATCGCCACCTGCACAAGGCCGGCCTTTTCGCGTTCCTGAACTGCACGAGCGACACGCAGCGCCGTCTTGACGCGCTCCACCCCGTCACCGGACTGGTCGCTGGTCACGTAGCGGCGCACCCACACGCTCTGCCCGCGCCTCATCTTGTAGGTCTGAAGCGTAGTGCAGGAAAGTCCGTTGATGTCCTTGTAGGACGGGCCGAGGATCTTGTCGGTGCCGATCAACACCGCCGCCGAGCCGCTCGCGCCGCAAAGCACCAATGCGCCACCAAGCACAAAGATGAGTTTCTTCGACAGCCGGATTTTCATTGGCCGATACCCGGCATGCTCAAACTCCAGTCACACAATACAAGTCATGGAATAATGAAGGCATATTCAGGCAATCTGATTGAAGAAACTTTAAGCGACTTCATCAAGCCACTGCTCCGAAATGGAACATGGTTACCCGTTTCACAAATCTGCAGATGAGTGGCCCGGAGACGACTGTATTCAGCCCCCGTACCAGATCGCCACGCCCCATCTTCCCCCCGATTGAAGCTCATTGCGGGTATATACCCACTTGCGCACAACAAGGTCCGGGTATATACCCGCTACAAATGTCAAACGATACGTGTCACTGCACCCTGTTGCGCCAGGCAACCCGCAAGGTCTCATCCTATTATGACGAGGCCCTGGCGCCGCTTGGCGTCAATATCGGCCAGTTCAGCCTGCTGCGGAATATCCGCCGCATGGAGCCGGTGTCGCTGACCGACCTCGCCCACAGGGTCGAGCTGGACCGCTCGACCGTGGGCCGCAACGCCAAGGTGCTGGAGCGGCTGGAACTGATCGCCATCGGCCATGGCGAGGACCACCGCGAGGCGGTCCTGACTATTGCCGAAAAGGGCCGCGAGGTTCTGGAAAGAGGCGCGCCGCTCTGGGACGGCGTCCAGGACGAAATCGACGCCCGGCTTGGCCCGGAAAAGGCCGAACAATTGCAGGAGCTGCTCGCAGCCCTTTAGATTTTGAAACGCAATGCCGGTATCCACGCGCAAATGCGGGTAGATACCCCAAACAAGCCGCATGCCCCGCGGCAATCGAAGGAAGACACGGATGATATCGACAGGCATTGCCGGATGGATGGCGAAGAGACAGCTTCATTACGGATGGGTCGTCGCCGCCACCACCTTCCTCACCATGCTGGCCACTGCCGCCGCCATGGGCTCCGCCGGCGTGATGATCCAGCCGCTGCATGACGAATTCGGCTGGGACGTCGCCGATATCTCCTTCGCCATGGCTGTCCGGCTGGTTCTCTTCGGCCTGCTCGGCCCGTTTGCTGCCGCCTTCATGAACCATTTCGGCATCCGCCAGGTGGTTGCGACCGCGCTTGGCCTCATCCTCTTCGGCATCGTCGTCTCGATGGCGATGACCGAGGTCTGGCAGCTTGTGGCGCTCTGGGGCATCGTCATCGGCGTCGGCACCGGCATGACCGCCATGGTGCTTGGCGCAACCGTCGCATCCCGCTGGTTTTCCAAGCGCCGCGGCCTCGTCGTCGGCATGCTGAGCGCCAGCAACGCGACCGGCCAGTTGCTCTTCCTGCCGCTTCTGGCAGCATTGAGCGAGGCCTATGGCTGGCGCGTCGCCCTGGTCCTGACGGCAGCGGCGATCACCGCCGCCATGCTTCTGGTGCTTCTCCTGATGCGCGACCATCCCGCCGATCTCGGCCTGCCCGCCTATGGCGAAACCGGCATCGTCAAGCCGCCGAAGCAGGACCACAAGCTCCTCACCACGCTCGTCTCTCCGCTCGTCACGCTGAAATCCGTCTCGCTCAGCCCGACGTTCTGGATCCTGTTCGGCTCCTTCTTCGTCTGCGGCCTCTCGACCAACGGCCTCATCCAGACGCACTGGATTTCGATCTGCGGCGATTTCGGCATGACACCGGTCAGCGCCGCCGGCACGCTCGCCGTCCTTGGCATATTCGACTTCTTCGGCACCGTTGCCTCCGGCTGGCTCTCCGACCGCTACGACAATCGCGTCCTGCTTTTCTGGTATTACGGCCTGCGCGGCCTGTCGCTGGTCTACCTGTCCTTCTCCGGCTTCTCGTTCTACGAGCTGTCGGCCTTCGCCGTCTTCTACGGTCTGGACTGGATTGCCACCGTGCCTCCGACGGTCAAGCTGGCTGCCGAGAAATTCGGCCGCGAAAAGGCGGGCCTGGTCTTCGGCTGGGTCTTTACCGGGCATCAGCTGGGTGCAGCGACGGCAGCCTTCGGCGCCGGCTATATCCGCAGCGACTTCGACACCTACATGCCTGCCCTGCAGATTGCCGGTGTCATGTGTCTGCTGGCGGCCGTCGGCGTTATGCTGCTGAGGAAGCCGGGCGATACGGCAAGGGTCGCACAGCCCGCCTGATCGCCCCTGGACCGGGCCGGCGGCTCGCGTCGGTCCGATTGAATTGCGCATGCGCTGACTCGAAGGGCTCTTCCTCGGCAGTTCTGAGCGCTTCCACCGTCAGACGGATATAGAACACCACGATGATCGCGAGCAGCACGATCATTGCTGCTGCGCTGAAAAGGCCGGCAGAGGCACTGAGAAGCTCCATTGTCTTCATCTCCGATTCTTTATCGTAGAATTGAAGATAGACGGCGTTCTTGTCTTGCCGATTTCAGTTTCGTTTCAAAACATGTCTGCGCGGCGATGCTTTAAGGGCAAGACACGCATAAAAAAGCCCGGCCGAGGATACGGCCGGGTTTTACGCTCTATGCTCGGTCGCCTTAAGCGGCAGCGAGCGTCAGTTCCTTCTTGACCATCTGGCGCAGCGTGCCGAGGTCCTTGGCGAACAGACGAATACCGTCCGAAAGCTTTTCGGTGCCCATCTGGTCTTCGTTCAGCATCCAGCGGAAGGTCTTCTCATCCATCTTGATCGGCGCAGCCGCTTCGAACTTTTCAGGCGAAAGCTTGCGCTCCAGCGTGCCTTCGGCCTTGTCCAGCTCGTCGAGCAGGTTCGGCGCGATCGTCAGGCGGTCGCAACCCGCCAGCGCTTCGATCTCGCCGATATTGCGGAACGAGGCACCCATGACGATCGTCTTGATGCCGTTCGCCTTGTAGTAATTGTAGATCGAGCGGACCGAAACGACGCCCGGATCTGTCTCGGCCGTATATTCCTGGCCGGTCGACTTCTTGTACCAGTCGAGAATACGACCAACGAAGGGCGAGATCAGGAAAGCCTTGGCGTCGGCGCAGGCGATTGCCTGGGCGTGGCTGAACAGCAAGGTAAGGTTGCAGTCGATGCCCTCGCCCTGCAGCACTTCCGCAGCCTTGATGCCTTCCCAGGTGGAGGCGAGCTTGATCAGGATGCGGTCGCGCTCGATGCCGCGCGCCTTGTAGGCAGCGATAATGTCATGCGCCTTCTTGATCGAGGCTTCCGTATCGAAGGAAAGGTCGGCATCGACTTCGGTCGATACACGGCCGGGCACGAGACCAGCCAGGGCCGATCCCACGTCGATCGCCAGACGGTCCGCAACTGCGGCTGCGATCGCGTCATCGTTGCCGCCCTGCTTGCGGCCCCAGGCGACGGCTTCCTTGAACTTGTCGGCGAAGGCCGCGGAGCCGATTGCCTTCAGCACGATCGACGGGTTGGTCGTGCAATCCACCGGCTTCAGGCGGGCAACGGCCTCGATGTCGCCGGTATCGGCGACGACGGTTGTCATGGAACGAAGTTGCTCTAGTTTCGATGTCATACGATTTGTCCTCGCTAATCGATCATCAACGCCTCAGCGCTGATTTTGCTCCTCTGGCATGTTAATTAGATAACATCCCCAGACGGTAAAGAAGTCAAGACATTTGTCCTTCTCAATTGACATATGTATCATTGAAGGCGATATCATGACGCGACGCGCGAGGATCGCACCTCTCGCCGTTTTGGGAGGATAGGGCGACCTTGGCCAGATTGAAACGCGAGACCCATACGACCTATTCCGAAGCGACCTCGCAAAGGCTGCGCGCTGCCTGGCTCTATTACAATCAGGGCCTGACCCAGAAAGATGTTGCCGAGCGTCTGGGTATCAGCCGCTCCACCGTCATCCGCATGCTGGATGAAGCGGTGAAGCGGTCGGAAGTGCAGATCTGGATCTCGGAAGGCATCGACAGCTGTGTCGAACTCGCCATCCAGCTGGAAAAGGCCTACGGCCTCGACGAGGCCGTCGTCGTCCCCGCCCCGCGCGATACCAGCGCCGAGGCGCTGGCTGACGCGGTCGGCCTGGCGCTCGGCCAGTTTCTCTCCGACGTGATCGAGAACGACATGACCATCGGCGTCGGCTGGGGCCGCACCATGACCGCGTCGCTGGCAAGCTTCCGCCCCGCCCGCCGCGACAACGTCAAGGTCGTGTCGCTGCTCGGCGGCATCGTCGCCGTCCATCAGACCAATCCGATCGATTTCACCTGGCGCTTTGCCGGCCAGCTCGGCGCCGAGTGCTTCATGTTCCTCGCCCCCCTCCTCGTCGATACCGTTGCGACCAAGCGGGCGCTGATCGACAAATGCGGCCTCGACACAATATACAACCTTGCCGAGAACCTAGATCTTGCCGTCGTCAGCTGCGGCGATATCGGCCCACATTCGACATCGCTGTCGGAAGGCTTCATCTCGAAGAAGGAACTCGACCGGCTGATTGCCGCCGGCTGCGTCTGCGACACGATGTTCAATTTCCTCGATGAAGAAGGCCGTTCGGTCGATCACGCCCTCAATGACCGGGTGATGTCGATAGATCTCGACACGCTGAAAAACGCCAAACATATCGTTTTGTCGTCGGGCGGTTCCCATCGTGCAGTGGCCATCCGCGCCACCATAAGGCGCATCGGCTGCAACACGCTGATCACCGACGAGACGGCAGCTCGCGAACTGTTGCGGCTTGCCGCCGAGACTCAGCATGCCGAAACGGCAGCCGCCGGCGCCTCCACCTGATCCATCCCGTAACGGCGCATGGCGGGGGAGCCGTGCACGTGACGCAGAAACGTCCCTGCCAACCGTTTGACAGACACTCGGGAAACATGGCAGCAAATCGTCGGAGGAGATTTCTGACATGGCAAAACGGTCTGACAACCAGGGACGGCTGGACGATGCGGCAAGAGCCGGATGGCTTTACTATGTCGCCGGCCGGACGCAGGATGAAATCGCCGCGGCCATGGGTATTTCCCGCCAGTCGGCGCAGCGCCTCGTGTCGCTCGCCGTCGCCGAACGACTGATCAAGGTGCGCCTTGATCACCCGATCGCCGCCTGCCTGGAGCTCGCCGAACGGCTACGCCACAAATACGCCCTGCGCCAGGCCGAAGTCGTGCCGAGCGATCCATCCGGGTCCTCCTCGACGGTCGGCATCGCCGAGGCTGCGGCAGCCGAGATCGAACGCTGGCTGAAGCGGCCGGATCCGATCGTGCTCGCCGTCGGCACCGGCAGGACGCTCAAGGCCGCCGTCGACCAGCTGCCGCCGATGGAATGCCCGCAGCACCGCATCGTCTCGCTCACCGGCAATATCGGGCCGGACGGCTCCGCCGCCTTCTACAACGTCATCTTCTCCATGGCCGATGCCATCAAGGCGCGCCATTTCCCCATGCCGCTTCCGGTTCTGTGTTCCTCTGCCGAAGAGCGCGAGACATTGCACGATCAGGTCCTTGTCCGCTCCACTCTGGCGCTCGGTGCGCAGGCAGCAGCCACCTTCGTCGGCATTGGCGAACTCGGGGTCGATGGCCCCCTCTGCGTCGACGGCTTTCTGGCGCGCGACGAGATGCTTCGCCTCGTCGACAGCGGTGCAGCCGGCGAGATCTGCGGCTGGGTCTATGATCGCCAGGGAAAGCTTCTCGACAATGCCGTCAATGACCGCGTTGCAAGCGTGCCGATCCCGTCGAGACAGACCAGCGCGGTGATCGGCATTGCAAAGGGCAAGCGCAAGATTCCCGCCATGGCTGCAGCCCTCAAAGGTGGATTGATCAATGGAATCATCACCGACGAGGCCGTAGCTGAGCAGCTGCTCTCCCTGTGAGCAAAAATTTATCGATTAAAAATCAATAATTTAAAACGTTTTAATCGCAGTGCAGCGACGAATCCGTGTTGACTTCTGTCATTCCTCAGTAAGTAATTGCCCACGAGCAAAGCGAATGCTCGCAAACATCTTCTCGGGAGGAAGATATGACATTGAAGACCTTTTTGCTGGGCGCATGCTCGGCCGTGGCCTTTATTGCCACCACCGCATCGGCTGAAACCCTGACCATCGCCACCGTCAACAACGGCGACATGGTGCGCATGCAGGGCCTGACCTCCGAATTCACCAAGGCCAATCCGGATATCCAGGTGAACTGGGTCACGCTCGAAGAAAACGTTCTGCGCGAGCGCGTCACCACCGATATCGCCGCAAACGGCGGCCAGTACGACATCGTCACCATCGGCAACTACGAAGTTCCGATCTGGGCCAAGCAGAAGTGGCTCCTGCCGCTCGACGGCCTCGGCGACAAATACGACATGAACGACCTCCTGCCGGCGATCCGCGGCGGCCTGTCGGTCGACGGCAAGCTCTATGCGGCTCCGTTCTACGGCGAATCCGCCATGATCATGTACCGCAAGGACCTGTTCGACAAAGCCGGCCTGAAAATGCCGGACAGCCCGACCTGGGAATTCATCGGCGATGCAGCCCGCAAGATCACCGACCGCGCCAACGACGTCTCCGGCATCTGCCTTCGCGGCAAGGCCGGCTGGGGCGAGAACATGGCGTTCATCTCGGCGCTCACCAACTCCTTCGGCGGCCGCTGGTTCGACGAAAAGTGGAAGCCGCAGTTCGATCAGCCGGAATGGAAGGCCTCTCTCAAGTTCTACGCCGACCTGATGAAGGATGCCGGCCCGGCCGGTGCCTCCTCCAACGGCTTCAACGAAAACCTGACGCTGTTCCAGCAGGGCAAGTGCGGCATGTGGATCGACGCCACCGTCGCGGCTTCCTTCGTCTCGAACCCGAAGGACTCGAAGGTTGCCGACAAGGTCGGTTACGCTATCTTCCCGTCCAAGGAAGGCGTCAACAACCACGGCAACTGGCTGTGGTCGTGGAACCTTGCCGTTCCGGCCTCTTCGAAGAAGGCTGAAGCTGCCGAGAAGTTCATCTCCTGGGCAACGAGCAAGGAATACACCGCTCTCGTCGCCTCCAAGGAAGGCTGGGCAAACGTTCCTCCGGGCACGCGCACCTCGCTCTACAAGAACGCCGACTACCAGAAGGCTGCCGCCTTCGCAGCCCCGACGCTGGCTGCCATGGACGCTGCCGACATCACCAAGCCGACCGTCAAGCCGGTGCCTTACACGGGTGGCCAGTTCGTCGCGATCCCTGAATTCCAGGCTCTCGGCACCACGGTCGGTCAGCTCTTCTCGGCTGTCATCGCCGGCCAGTCCACGGTCGACGACGCGCTTGCCGCCGCCCAGGCAACGGCAACCCGCGACATGACCCGCGCCGGCTACATCAAGTAAGGGTTTCCTCCCAAGAACAGGGCTGTCCGGCACCAGGCCGGGCAGCCCATCCCCAAGGGGGAACAAGGGAACCGATAGGCGATACCCGCAAGACCGGATGCGCCAGCGCATCTCGCCGTCTCGATCAGCGACCCTATAAAAACAAGATCATGTTCCCGCGCCGGCATTCCAGCAGGAAATCGAGCCAGCAGGAAATCAAGCGCGGAAATGAGAGCGAAATGCTCCGGGGAGGGTTTTCAAACATGGCAACGCAAAACACCAGGACGTTGGCACGCCTCATGATGGCGCCGTCCGTCGTCGTTCTCTTGATCTGGATGGCCGTACCGCTCGCAATGACGCTGTACTACTCGTTCCAGAACTACAACCTCTTGACGCCGATGAATGTGTCGTTCGCCGGCTTCTTCAATTACCAGTATTTCTACACCGACCCGGCCTTCTTCCAGTCGATCTGGAACACCCTGGTTCTGGTTGTCGGTGTTCTCGCCATCACCGTCATCGGCGGCACCGCGATCGCGCTCCTGATCGACCAGCCGATCTTCGGCCAGGGCATCGTGCGCATTCTGGTGATCTCGCCCTTCTTCGTCATGCCGCCGGTCGCAGCACTGATCTGGAAGAACATGATCATGCATCCGGGCTACGGCGTGTTTGCCGATATCGCCAAGTTCTTCGGCTTCCAGCCGATCGACTGGTTCGCGCAATTTCCGCTCTTCTCGGTCATAATCATCGTCGCCTGGCAGTGGCTGCCCTTCGCCACCCTGATCCTGCTCACCGCGCTTCAATCGCTCGACAGCGAGCAGCGGGAAGCCGCCGAGATGGACGGCGCCAACTTCTTCAACCGCTTCATCTACCTGACGATCCCGCATCTGTCCCGCGCCGTCACCGTCGTCATCCTCATCCAGACGATCTTCCTGCTCGGCATCTATGCGGAAATCCTCGTCACCACCAATGGCGGTCCCGGCTACGCCTCGACCAACCTGACCTTCCTGATCTACCGCACGGCACGTCTCGGCTACGACGTCGGCGGCGGTGCGGCAGGCGGTATCATCGCAGTCGTTCTCGCCAATATCGTCGCCTTCTTCCTGATGCGCGCCGTCGGCAAGAACCTGGACAAGTAGGAGAGACGATCATGGCTCGCAAAGTAACAACCGGAGCAAGGATCGGCTGGAGCATCGCCGCCTGGGTCGTGGCGCTGCTTATCTTCTTCCCGATCCTCTACGCGATCATCACCAGCCTGAAGACCGAGCAGGAAGCCATTTCCGGCTTCTCGCTCATCCCGTCCGGCACGTTCGAGAATTACATCACTGTCCAGACGCAGAGCAATTACTTCAAGCCGTTCATGAACTCGGTCATCCTCTCGCTCGGCTCGACCGTGCTGGCACTGATCATCGCCATCCCCGCCGCCTGGGCCATGGCCTTTGCGCCGACCAAGCGGACGAAAGACATCCTGATGTGGATGCTGTCGACCAAGATGATGCCCTCGGTCGCGGTTCTGCTGCCGATCTTCATCATCTTCCGCGACCTCCAGCTGCTCGATAGCCGCATCGGCCTCACCGTCATGCTGACGCTGATCAACATGCCGATCGTGGTCTGGATGCTCTACACCTACTTCCGCGAAATTCCGGGCGAGATCCTGGAAGCGGCCCGCATGGACGGCGCCTCGCTGTGGAAGGAAATCGTCTATGTCCTGACGCCGATGGCGGTGCCGGGCATTGCCTCGACCCTGCTCTTGAACATCATCCTCGCCTGGAACGAAGCCTTCTGGACCATTCAGCTGACGACCACCAATGCGGCGCCGCTGACGGCCTTCATCGCTTCCTTCTCGAGCCCTCAAGGGTTGTTCTGGGCGAAGCTCTCGGCGGCCTCGACCATGGCGATCGCCCCCATCCTCATCCTCGGCTGGTTCAGCCAGAAGCAACTCGTTCGCGGCCTCACGTTTGGCGCGGTTAAGTAAGGAATTCCGATCATGGGCAGCATTACTCTCAAACAGGTCCAGAAGCATTTCGGCGAAGCCAAGGTCATTCCTTCCGTCGATCTGGAAATCAAGGATGGCGAATTCGTCGTCTTCGTCGGCCCCTCGGGCAGCGGCAAGTCCACGCTCCTGCGCCTGATCGCGGGATTGGAGGATGTCACCGGCGGTTCGATCACCATCGACGGCAAGGACGTGACGGAGGCGGCACCCGCTCAGCGCGGCCTCGCCATGGTCTTCCAGTCCTATGCGCTTTACCCGCATATGAGCGTCCGCAAGAACATCGCCTTCCCGCTCAAGATGGCGAAGATGGAACAGGCGAAGATCGACAAGAAGGTCGAGGATGCCGCCCGCGTCCTCAACCTCACCGACTATCTCGAACGCCGCCCCTCGCAGCTCTCCGGCGGCCAGCGCCAGCGTGTCGCGATCGGCCGCGCCATCGTCCGTGAACCGTCCGCCTTCCTCTTCGACGAACCGCTGTCGAACCTCGACGCCGCCCTGCGCGGCACGATGCGTCTCGAAATCAGCGATCTCCACAACCAACTGAAGACGACGATGATCTACGTCACCCACGACCAGATCGAGGCCATGACCATGGCCGACAAGATCGTCGTTCTGAACCGCGGCAACATCGAACAGGTCGGTTCCCCGATGGAACTCTATCTGACGCCGCGCAACCTGTTCGTGGCGGGCTTCATCGGCTCGCCGCGGATGAACTTCATCACCGGCGACTATGCGAAGGCCAAGGGTGCCGTCACCGCCGGCATCCGCCCGGAACATCTGACGCTGTCGAAGGAGAGCGGCACCTGGAAGGGCATCGTCACCGTGGCCGAACATCTCGGCGCCGACACCTTCCTGCATCTCGATGTCGAGGGCATCGGCCAGATGACCGCCCGCGCCAGCGGCGAATTCGGCGCTCGCCACGGCGACACTGTCTACCTGACGCCGGATGAAACCAAACTGCACCGTTTCGACGACAAGGGCCTGGCACTCAAGGCCTGATTGATCCTACCGGCCTGAAAGACAGGCCAACCGGAGTATGAGAAAATGACTGTGAAGCTTTCGTTGGCAAGCCTCGAGGATGCCGCTGCGACCGCTGGTGTGCCCAACTACGACCCGAAGACGCTTTCGCCGGGCATCATCCATTTCGGCGTCGGCAACTTTCACCGCGCCCATCAGGCCGTCTATCTCGACGACCTGTTCAACACCGGCAAGGGCCATGACTGGGCGCTGATCGGCGCTGGCGTACTGCCCTCCGATGCCGCCATGCGCGACAAGCTGAAGGCGCAGGATTTCCTGACCACCGTTGTCGAGCAGGACAACAACAAGACCGGCGCTCGCGTTACCGCGCCGATGATCGACATCATCGCGCCGGACCAGAAGGATGCCCTGATCGAGAAGCTCGCCGATCCGGCAATCCGCATCGTTTCGATGACGATCACCGAAGGCGGCTACTTCATCGACGCCGCCGGCCACTTCAACCCGGCCCATCCGGCCATGGTCGAGGACGGCAAGAACCCGGCCGCCCCGAAGACCGTCTTCGGTCTCATCCTGGCCGGCCTGAAGCTGCGTCGCGAACGCGGTATCCAGCCCTTCACCATCATGTCCTGCGACAACATTCCGGGGAACGGCCACGTCACCGAGAACACCGTCATCGGGCTTGCCAAGATGTCCGATCCTGCTTTCGCCGGCTGGATCCACGACAATGTCTCTTTCCCGAACTCGATGGTCGACCGCATCACGCCGGCAACCGGCGCCCGCGAAATCGATATCCTCAAAAACGACTTCAACATCGACGACAACTGGCCGGTCTTCTGCGAAGAGTTCAAGCAGTGGGTCATGGAGGACAAGTTCCCCGCCGGTCGCCCGGCGCTGGAAGAGGTCGGCGTCCAGTTCGTGCCCGATGTCGCTCCCTATGAACTGATGAAGATCCGCATCCTCAACGGCGGCCATGCGACGATCGCCTATCCGGGCGAGTTGCTCGACATCCACTTTGTCCACGAATCGATGGAACACCCGCTCATCCGCGCCTTCCTCGCCAAGCTCGAGAAGGAAGAGATCATCCCGATCGTCCCGCCGGTCCCGGATACCAATCTCGATGAGTATTTCGACCTGATCGAGCGTCGCTTCCTCAATCCGAAGATCGGCGACACCATTCCGCGCCTGGCGCAGGACGGCTCCAACCGCCAGCCGAAATTCATCCTGCCATCGACCCGCGATCGCCTTGCACAAGGGTTGGACATCGTCGGCCTGTCGCTGGTCTCGGCACTCTGGTGCCGCTACTTCGCCGGCACGTCGGACAGTGGCCGCAAGATCGTCTTTAACGATGCGAGTGCCGAAAAGCTGCAGGCCGCAGCCTTGAAGGCCAAGGACGATCCGGATGCCTTCCTCGTCTTCGACGAGATCTTCGGCGAGGTCTCGAAGAACGAACTGTTCCGCAAGCGCTTCGCCCACGCCCTCAAGACGCTGTGGTCCGAGGGCACGGCAAAGACCCTGCAGCTCTATCTCGACGACAAGCTCGTCCAGGAATGAGGTGAACCGTGGCAGACCCTATGGCGGATAATGCCGAGCTGCAACCACGCCCTTTGGTGATCTTCGACTGCGACGGCGTGCTCGTCGACAGCGAGCCGCTTTCGGTGCGCGTGCTTGTCCGGGCATTGAACCGCCATGGCATCGACATGGCCGAGGAGGAAGCCTATCAGCGCTTCCTCGGCCGCAGCCTTGCCACCATGCGGCAGGTGATGGACGAGGATTACGGTTTTCACACCGGCCCCGAATTCCTCGAAACGCTCCGGCTCGATCTCTACGATCTGTTCAGGACCGATCTCAAGCCGATTGCCGGCATGGCGGAAACGCTTGATGGCCTGGCGCAGCTTGGCCTTCCGCGCTGCGTTGCCTCCTCGAGCCAACCCGAACGTATCCGCCTGTCGCTGACCCTGACAGGCCTGATCGACAGGCTTGAACCCCACATCTTCAGCGCCTCGATGGTCAAAAACGGCAAGCCGGCTCCGGACCTTTTCCTCCATGCCGCCGATGAAATGGGCATTGCACCCGAAAATTGCATCGTCATCGAGGATAGCCCTGCCGGCATCGAAGCGGCCCAGCGGGCGGGCATGACCGTCTTTGCCTTCACCGGAGGATCACACGCTTCGGTTGCCGGATATCGTGAACGGATTGAGGCACTTTCTCCCGATCTCACGTTTGACGCCATGCCGGATTTGCTCCACCTTGTAGAAAACCATATGGAGGATCGCGGACGAGCGTCTTCCCAGCGGGCAGTCTGACTGCCTTTGAGGAAGTGTTCGCCGCGGGCGGTACAGGGACAGGAAACAGATCCGGATGCGTCACCATCTCGTTGCGGTCGATATCGGCACGACCAGCGCGCGCGCCGGCGTTTTCGACAGCAGCGGCCGCATGCTCGCCAAGGCCAAGCACCCGATCAGGATGTTCCGGCCGAAGGAAAGCCACGCCGAACACTCTTCCGAAGACATCTGGGCCGCCACCTGCCATGCGGTGAAGGCAGCCATGGGCGAAGCTGGCATCGCAGCGGAGAGCGTCGCCTCGATCGGCTTCGACGCCACCTGCTCGCTCGTCATGCGCGACCGCGATGGTAAACCGCTGTCCGTCTCCACCACCGGCGCGCCGGATCAGGATACGATCGTCTGGCATGACCATCGTGCGATCGGCGAGGCTGAAAAGCTTTCAGCCTCCGGCCATCATGTGCTGGATTTCTCCGGCGGCTCGCTGTCTCCCGAAATGGAGATGCCGAAGCTGAAATGGCTGAAGCAGAACCGTCCCGAAAGCTGGGCAAAATCCGGCTTCATCCTCGATCTCGCCGATTTCCTCACCTGGAAGGCAACCGGCTCTGCCGAGCGTTCCCGCTGCACCGTCACCGCCAAGTGGAACTATCTGGCCCACGAGACACCCGGCTGGAAGAATGATTATCTCAAGCTCGCCGGCCTCTCCGACCTCCGCGAGAAGGCAGGCCTGCCGGAAGGCACCGCCGCCGTCGGCTCCAGCCTCGGCAAGCTCTCGAAGCACGCGGCCGCCGATCTCGGCCTCGATACCGATGTCGATGTCGCGCCCGGCCTGATCGATGCCTATGCCGGTGCTTTCGGCGCTCTCGCCGGTGCTGCCAGCAACGGCAAGCTTGAAACCAGCGTCGCTTTGATCGGCGGCACATCGAGCTGCATCGTCGCCTTTTCCGGCGACCCCAAGCCCGGCCGCAGCCTCTGGGGCCCCTACTACGAAGCCGTGCTGCCAAAACACTGGCTGGTCGAAGGCGGTCAGTCGGCGGCGGGAGCGCTTCTCGACTATATCGTCACCATGCATGCCGCCGGTGGCGAGCCGACCGCCGACCTGCATGGACGGATCATCGATCGGATCGGCCAGATGCGGCTCGAGGGCGATGTCGCCCCGAACCTGCATATCGTGCCGGATTTCCATGGCAACCGCTCGCCGCTTGCCGATCCCCATGCGCGGGGCGTGATCAGCGGCATCACGCTCGACACCTCGTTCGACGGGCTTTGCCGGCTCTATTGGCGAAGCTGCGTGGCGATCGCGCTCGGCATCCGCCACATTCTCGATGCCATGGCCGGCTTCGGCTACCGCTTCGAGACCCTGCATGTCACCGGCGGCCACGTGAACAACCCGCTGCTGATCGAACTCTATGCGGATGTCACCGGCTGCCGCATCGTCGTGCCGCAGACCAGCGATGCCGTCCTGCTTGGAACTGCCATGACGGCCGCAGTGGCCGGCGGCCTGCATTCCTCGCTGTTTGCCGCCGCCGACGCGATGCAGGCAGACGACCGGGAACGCCTGCCCGACCCCGCCCGCAAGGCCGCCTATGACCGCGATTACCGCCGCTTCCTGACGATGATCCGGCACCGCGAGGAATTGAAGGCCATCGCCTGAAGCCGAGGCTGCGGCGAGCGTTCTCTCAGTCTTTCACCGCAGACTTGTCCTGCGAAAGATCGGCCTCGCCCGGCAAGGGATCGAAGAACAGATAGAGGTCGGTAATCCGCCCGTCGCGGGCAATGATGAAGTCGGTCCCTGCATAGGCCGGCGGCTCGCCCGGTCGGCCCGAAACCCACTGCACGCGCCCTGCTTCTTCCCCGAGGACTTCGGGTTCGCGAATATGCGTATAGCGGTAATCGGGATGGGTGGCACGGATGACACCGGCAATCCGCGCGATTTCCTCGGTCCCGCGATAGACCCCATGCGGTTCGTGGAACGCCGCATCCGGCGCGAAAATCTCCGCCGCGGCGAGCCGGCGCTTCTCGTCGTCGCCTTCGCCGAAAATGTCCTGCAGATTGCGTGTCAGCAATGTCTTGATATCGTACGTCACCACCAGTCTCCTTGTGAGAACCACGCGCTCCCCGGAGCGCGCGGCTGAAACTCGATTTTCGAGCTCGGACGGATCGCAACTACGCCGTCAGATCTGCATCTGCCCGCCATCGACGAAGAGTTCGACACCATTGACGAAGCTTGCATCGTCGGAGGCGAGGAATAGTACCGCCTTGGCGATCTCTTCCGGCTGACCTATCCGACCAGCAGGGATGAGCGTTGCCAGATACTCTTTGGTGCTTTCAGCCTGTGCGCCTCCGCCGAAGAGTTCATTGACACCTGCAGTTTCCGTTACGCCGGGGCTTACGGCATTGACGCGGATATGACGATCCTTGAGATCGAGGATCCAGTTGCGGGCAAAGCTGCGGATCGCGGCCTTGGTGGCGGAATAGACGCTGAAGGCCGGCGTACCGGAAATGCTGGTGGTTGACGAGGTCAGGACGATCGAGCCACCGTCCCGCATCAGCGGCAGCGCCTTCTGCACGGTAAACAGCACGCCCTTCACATTGCTGTCGAAGGTCGACTGGTAATGCGTCTCGCTGATCGCACCGAGCGGTGCAAACTCGCCACCGCCGGCATTGGCGAAGACGACGTCGATATGGCCGTGCTTCTGCTGCACAGCATCATAGAGGCGATCGATATCGGCAAGCTTGCCCATGTCGCCCTGCACGCCGGTCACACGGCCGCCTATCGACTTCACCGCGGCGTCCAGCGCCTCCTGGCGGCGGCCGGTGATGAACACCGATGCGCCTTCGGCGACGAAGGCCTTGGCGGTGGCAAGACCGATGCCGCTGGTGCCGCCGGTCACGATGACGACCTTGTTTTCGAATTTCTTGGTCATTGTCTTTCTCCTTTGATCTTGCGGTTCGTTTTCCGCTGGATAAGAAATGCATCTGGAACGATCGAAACAAAAGTCGGCAATATTGACACTCAGCGTTCCATATGGAGAACGATGATGCGGCTTGACCTCAACGACCTTGTCTATTTTGCCGAAGTGGTGGCGCATGGGGGCTTTGCCGCCGCGGGTCGCGCCCTGCACGAGCCGAAATCAAAGCTCAGCCGGCGGGTGGCGGGACTGGAGGCCCGCCTAGGCGTCCGGCTGATCGAACGATCGAGCCGCCGCTTCCGGGTGACCGATGTCGGCAAGGTCTTTTACCAGCGCTGCCGGGCGATGCTGGCCGAGGCCGAGCAGGCGGAGATTGTTGTCGCCGAAGCGAAATCGGAGCCGGAAGGACTGGTGCGCTTCAGCTGCCCGACCGGGCTGGTCGAGCCGATCTCCGATCTCGTCAACAGCTTCCTCGACCGCCACCCGAAGGTGCAATTACAGCTTCTGGCGCTCGACCGGCCGGTCGACCTGATCGAAGAACGCATCGACATCGCCCTTCGCGTGCGCACCGCAATTGACAGCGACGCCTCGCTCACCATGCGCTCACTCGGCCGCTCGATCCGCATCCTTGTCGCGAGCCCGCAGCTCGCCAGCCGCATTGCCGATATCGAACAGCTCGCCACCGTGCCGACGCTCTCGACCAGCGACGATACCAGCGAGGTGGAATGGCATCTGGAAACCGATGATGGCGGCAGGCATGTGGTCCGCCACACGCCGCGCATGGGCTGCGCCGATTTTTCCGCCGTGCGGGCTGCCGTCACCGCAGGGCTCGGCGTGGCGCTTCTGCCAGATCACACCTGCCGGCAAGCGCTGGAGGACGGAACGCTGGTCCGCGTCCTGCCCGCCTGGCGCGGCGTGGCCGGCATCGTCCATCTCGTCTTCACCACCCGCCGCGGCCTGCCGCCGGCGGTGAGAAAGTTCATCGACCACCTGGCCGCAAATTTCCCCAGGGATGCGCTGGATGGCAGGGCGGCCCGCCAATTTACCCTGTAGATCGCGTAGCTCTCCTACTTCTTGAGCAGGAACTTTTCGAGGCTTGCGGTAAACGCTTCCGGCTTGTCGAGATTGATCACATGGCTGGCATCGATCTTCTCGAATGTACCGTTGTTCAGAAGCGACATCGCATGCACGGCATCCTCGTCGCTCATCGCCCCGTTCAACGTACCGTCGGGAAGTACGGTATAATTGGCATGCAGCAGCAGAACGGGACAGGTGATCTTCGCCAGCGCCTGCGCATGGTCGAAACCCTGGTTCCAGCTGCCATCGTAAAACGCCGCGCCGAAGCGGGGATCATACTGGTCGAGCCCGCGCAGCAGCATGCGCACCGTATTGTTGGGCAAAAGCCCGATTTCCGCCGGTTTGCCGGCATTGAATTGCCGGAAGAGCCTGATTGCCTGTTCGAGCAGGAAAGGCGTGCCCGGCCCGACATTGTTGCGAAAGAATGTCGCGTTGCCATGGATCCAGTAGATCAGGAAATCGGGCGCTTTCTCCTGTGCCGCCTTATAGCTGGTCGCAAAGGCGCGATAGGCGATCGTCTGCTTGATGCGCGGATATTCCGAGGAAAACAGCGGCGGGTCTTCCAGCACCGCAGCCTTGATCAGCGCCGGCCGGTTGGCTGCGAGCCAGGTCGCAAGCAGCCCGCCCGAGGAATTGCCGGAAATGAATACCGGCTCGCCGATCTCCTGCTCGATGAAATCGCCAAGGTCGGCGCCGATCCGGTCTGCCGTCATCGGATAGTCGGGCGGCGTCTTCGTCGTGCCGTGGCCGGGATAATCCACATCGAAGACATGAAACGACTTGGCGAGTTGCGGCAGCACGCGGCTGTAGCTGAACCAGTCGAGGAACTGCGCATGCAGCAGCACCAGCGGCGGCCCATTGTCCGGTCCTTCCGCATAGCTCAGCTTGACGCCGTTGACCTCCGCCTCCTTGTGCACATAGCCGGCCTCCGCCACCCTCAGGTGATAGGGGTCCACATAGGTGGCGGTCCGCACCAGAAGCACGATCACGGTCGCCCCGATCGCCATCGCCGCAATGGCGACGATCCATCCCAGAATATGCAATGATTTTCGTCCCATGCTGCGTAGTGCGGGAGCCCCGCCATGCCTTGAAATCAATAGGAGTAAAGAATGCCTAAAGCTGCGCCGGCCTGTCGGTTCGCGCACTCCAGACATATCGGGGCTTTCAGGCTTTTCAATGCCCGTCGAGCAAACGCCGCAGGCCCACACCGCAAGCCGGCTGGCAACCCGATCGCTTGTACGGATCTGACTGCGACCCTACATTGGCCCGGCAATCCGCCGTAGACCCCAGGGGCCGAAACTCAATGATCCTTGATGCCACCCGCCTTGCCCTCGTCAACCTCCTCGCTCCCGAAACGCGCTCGGCCTTCTGGAAGACGCTGGGGCTGACGCTGTTGATCCTTGTCGGCCTGTGGGTGGCTCTCCGCGAAACCTTTGCCTTCTACATCTGGCCCTGGTTTGCCGATTTCTTCCCCGCCATGCCGGAATGGACCGGATGGCTGACACTGATCGGCGCAGTTGCGGCGAGTATCGGCCTGGCCCTTGGTCTCGCATTATTGATCGCCCCGATCACCGCGCTGATTGCCGGCCTCTTTCTCGATGATGTCGCAAAAGTGGTCGAGACCCGTGATTATCCCGCCGATCCGCCGGGACACGAATTGCCGCTCGGCAAGGCGATGATCGGCTCGATCAAGTTTCTGGGCGTCGTCATCGTCGGCAACATCATCGCGCTGATCCTGCTCCTGATCCCCGGCGTCAACCTCGTCGCGTTCTTCCTCGTCAACGGCTACCTGCTCGGACGGGAATTCTTCGAATTCGCTGCCATGCGCTTCCGCTCGCCGGAAGAGGCACGCTCGCTGCGCTCGAAATATTCCTCCACCGTCTTCATCGCCGGCCTCGTCATCGCCTGTTTCCTGGCGATCCCGATCGTCAATCTCCTGACGCCGCTGTTTGCAGCCGGCCTGATGGTGCATCTGCACAAGGCGGTGTCGAAACGCGATCCTAACTTTCAGGCTTATCCTTCGGCGCCCCCGATCACCTGAGGCGGCAATTCGACCAGCGGCGCCGGGATGTCGAATGTCTTTTCCGGCGAGCAACAGAGATCGGCGATGACGCAATGCTCGCATTCCGGCTTGCGCGCCTTGCAGGTATAGCGCCCATGCAGAATCAGCCAGTGATGCGCGTGGAAGAGATACTGTTCCGGGATTACCCTGAGGAACTGTTCTTCCACCTCGTCCGGCGTCTTGCCCGGCGCCATCAGGCAGCGGTTGCCGATGCGGAAGACATGCGTGTCGACAGCAAGAGTGGGAATGCCGAAAGCCATCGACATCACCACATTGGCAGTCTTGCGCCCCACGCCCGGCAGGCGCGTCAGCTCCTCGCGCGTCTTCGGCACTTCGGATCCGAACTCGTCGATCAGCATGCGACAGAGCGCGATGACATTCTTCGCCTTGTTGCGGTAAAGCCCGATCGTCTTGATATGGGCAATCACACCCTCTTCGCCGAGCGCCAGCATCTTTTCCGGCGTGTCGGCGATTTTAAACAGCGCCCGCGTCGCCTTGTTGACCCCCGCATCGGTCGCCTGCGCCGACAGCGCCACCGCCACGACCAGCGTGAACGGGTTCACATGCTCAAGCTCGCCCTTCGGCTCCGGTCGCTGGATCGAGAAGCGGCGAAAGATCTCCACCATTTCCTCATGGGAATAAGCGGGCTTGTAGCGCTTCGTCCTGCGGGCAGCGGCGGGTTTTGCCGCCGTCTTCGCCGCGATGCGCGTTGACTTTTTCGTGACGGAAGCGCTGGATTTGAGTTTGGGAATGGCCATCAGATTGTATAGTCACGCTCCATGACGGAAAGCAACGCGCAGATGCCGCAAGACGCCCCTGTCTTTGCCGCCGAACTCACCCCCTACCGGTCACTCGGAAAGACCGGCTTCAAGCTCGTGCTGGCGCTTGCCGGCGTGGTCTGCGCCTTCTACGGCATATTCTTCGCTGCAACCGGCGCATGGCCGATCGGCCTGTTCTTCGGGCTCGATTTCCTCGGCCTCTATATCGCGCTGAAACTCAGCTATCGCTCCAGCCGTCAGCGCGAGGAAGTCACCGTGTCGCGCAGCAATGTCTCGATCCGCAAGTTCTCGGCCCGCGGCCGGATGATCGAATACCGCTTCAACCCCTTCTGGGCACGCTTCAGCGTCGACCGGCACGCGGAATTCGGCATCACCGCCATGCATGTGACGGGCCAGGGCCGCCGCACCGATATCGGCTCCTTCCTCAACTCCGATGATCGCGAGAGTTTTGCCAGGGCATTCCGCAACGCGCTTTCAAGCGTCACGCGACGGCTGTGATCCTGTCGCGGGTCAAGCAAGAAACGGGTGGCATCGGCAGCATGAAAAGGCCAGATATGAGCGAAAGGAGAACCCCAATGGACGCCATCGCTCAGTTTGCCACGCCCGCAGTCGACGTTACCCCCGAAGGGTCCGATTACGAGACCGTGCGCAAGGTGATCGAGATGATCACGCTCGATTACCGCGACCAGCCCTCTCTCGACACGATTGCCGCCGAAATCGGCCAGTCGCCGACGCAGCTGCAGAAGCTTTTCACCCGCTGGGCGGGACTTTCCCCCAAAGCCTTCCTGCAGGCGGTCACGATAGACCATGCCAAGCGTCTGCTCGGCCAGGAGGGCCTGCCGCTGCTGGAGACCTCCTATGAGGTTGGCCTCTCGGGTCCCGGACGTCTGCACGATCTCTTCGTCACCCACGAAGCCATGTCGCCCGGCGAGTGGAAGGCGAAGGGCGGCGGCCTGACGATCCGCTACGGTTTTCATCCCTCCCCCTTCGGTATCGCCCTCGTCATGGCGACCGACCGCGGCCTGTCCGGCCTCGCCTTTGCCGATCAGGGTGGCGAACAGGAAGCGCTCGACGACATGACCCGCCGCTGGCCGAACGCCACCTACGTCGAGGACAGGGCTGCGACCGAACCCTATGTCGCCCGCGTCTTCGATCGCTCGAAATGGCTCTGCGACCGGCCGCTGCGCGTCGTGCTGATCGGCACCGATTTCCAGGTCCGGGTCTGGCAGAGCCTGTTGAAGATCCCCTATGGCAAGGCCGTCACCTATTCGGACGTCGCAAACGACATCGGCCAGCCGACCGCAAATCGCGCGGTCGGAGCAGCCGTCGGTGCCAACCCGAT
This sequence comes from Neorhizobium sp. NCHU2750, assembly GCF_003597675.1. Lineage (NCBI taxonomy): Bacteria > Pseudomonadati > Pseudomonadota > Alphaproteobacteria > Hyphomicrobiales > Rhizobiaceae > Neorhizobium > Neorhizobium sp. NCHU2750. The sequence goes on from NZ_CP030827.1 coordinate 3,054,422, forward strand.
CTCCTTCGTCGTTCCCTGCCACCGGGCGGTCGCCAGAAACGGTGCACTGACCGGTTACCACTGGGGCCTTACCCGCAAGCGCGCCATGCTCGGTTGGGAAACCGGCGACTGAGCGGCGAGAACCCCCTCCGCCAACCCGAAAAGTGACAGGCTCGTTTGCGGGATTTCCTCTCCGCTGCCAAAAACGTTAGACTCTCTCCGATTTGACAGGTTTCAATTGAGTCCAATAAATTGCAGCAGCAGCGCAGATTTCCGCGATCGAAAGCCTTCCTCGGCGCCAAGATCTTATTCAATGATCACAACTCGGCCTTCGATGGCATCGTCAAGGAATTGTCCGAAGGCGGCGCGATGATCAAGGTCGAAAATGCCCTTGTCATCCCCGAAAGCTTCACGCTCGAACTCTCGGACGGCCGCCGTTTCGAATGCGATATCCGCTGGCGCCGCATGAATGCCATAGGCGTCGAGTTCCGCTCGCCGTGAACGCGATGGCCGATATCGGCCAGCCACTGTGTTGATGCCACCACCTCGGCCGTTCAGGTGGATGTCAGTTTAAAAGCCGATGCCTCGTGACAAGCGGCAGGGAAACCTGCCTTGTCCAACAAGGTGAAACGGCAAGATGGCATATACCGGCATGAAGAAATGGCTCCTTCGCGGAGCCGCTGCATTCGGCATCGCAACACTCGGACTTGGCGGCTATCTCGGCTACCTGCAACTGTCCGGCAATTTCCACACCGTCATCGCCGGAGAGCTCTATCGCTCCGCCCAGCCGAGCCCGCAGCAGATCGCCGAATATGCCAGGCAATACGGCATCCGCACCATCGTCAACCTGCGCGGCGAAGCTGAGGATTCGCGCTGGTATGACGATGAGGTGGCGGCAGCCGGCAAGCTCGGCATCAAGCATATCGATTTCGCCATGCTGGCTTCGAGACAGTTGACCGCAGCCCAGGCGGATGAACTGGTGGCAATCCTCAGGGATGCGCCAAAGCCGATCCTCATTCATTGCCGCAGCGGTGCAGACCGCACCGGCCTTGTCTCGGTCATCTACAGCCAGCAGATTGCCGGCATCCCCACCCATCAGGCGGAAAAGCAGCTGTCGATCTTTTTCGGCCATATCGGCCTGCCGGTCATCTCCGCGACCTATGCAATGGACGAGACCTGGGAAATGCTCGAGCGCCATTACGGCCTGTCGCGCAAGCACGTCGCCACCGCAAGCGAGCCCGCCCCGCTCTCCTGAAGACGGCAGGGCTGATCGCGGCGCATAGCGCTATCGCCAGATGACATAAGGCAGAAGCGCTTACCCCACCTGCACGATATGTCCGGAGGAAACCTCGCGATATTCACGCACCGGCGGCACGTAATCGACGGCGCGGACCGGGCTCTTGATCTCGTCGGTCGACATGTTGCGCTTGATCGACCGGCGCGACGGATCCGGTACCGGCACCGCCGCCATCAGCTTTTTCGTATAGGGATGCTGCGGGTTTTCGAACACCGCCGCCCGTGGCCCGATCTCGACGATCTCCCCGAGATACATGACCGCCACCCGGTGGCTGACACGTTCCACCACCGCCATGTCATGCGAAATGAACAGATAGGCGAGCTTCAGGCTCTGCTGCAGGTCGAGCAGAAGATTGCAGACCTGCGCCTTGATCGATACGTCGAGCGCCGAAACGGCCTCGTCGGCGACAATCACCTTCGGATCGAGCATCAGCGCCCTGGCAATCGCGATACGTTGCCGCTGGCCGCCGGAAAATTCGTGCGGAAAGCGCTTCATCATATCGGCGGAAAGGCCGACCTTTTCAAGAAACGCCGCCGCCTTGTCGCGCGCCTGGGCCTTCGTGCCGAGCCCATGCTCGATAAACGGCTCCATCACCGCCGAGCCGATGCTCATGCGCGGATTGAGCGAAGCGAACGGATCCTGGAAAATCATCTGGATCGACCGGCGCATGCGCCGCAGCGACGACTGGTCGAGCTTCATCACCTCGTAACCGTCGAGCACCACATTGCCGCTAGTGGGCGTGATCAGCCGCGTGACGGAACGTCCGGTCGTCGACTTGCCGCAGCCCGATTCGCCGACAAGCGACAGCGTTTCGCCTTCATGCAGCGTGAAGGACACCTTCTCCACCGCATGCACGGCTCCGCTCTTGCGACCGAACAGACCGGAATGGATATCGAAGCGCGTCGTCAGGTCCTTGACGTCGAGGATCGGCGTCTTCTGTTTTGCCACCGTATCCGTCACGTCGACGAGCGGCTGCTGCTCGCCGGTCTTGATGTCGATGACCGGGAAACGCAGCGGCAGCTTGCGATCGCCCATCGACCCGAGCCGCGGCACGGCCGACAGAAGCGCCCGCGTATAGGGATGCTTGCCGCGATGGAAGATGTCGTCGGTCGCACCCGCCTCGACCTGGTCGCCGCGGAACATCACGATCGTCCGGTCCGCGACTTCCGCCACCACGCCCATGTCATGGGTGATGAACAGGACGGACATGCCCTCCTCTTCCTGCAATTGCTTGATCAGGTCGAGGATCTGTCCCTGGATCGTCACGTCGAGCGCCGTGGTCGGCTCGTCGGCGATCAGAAGCTTCGGGCGCGAGGCGAGCGCCATGGCAATCATCACGCGCTGTCGCATGCCGCCGGAAAACTGGTGCGGATATTCGTCGAACCGGCCCTTGGCGTTCGGGATGCGTACCTTTTCGAGAAGCCGTATGACCTCTGCCTTGGCCTCCGCCTTGGAAATGTCCTTGTGGACGGTCAGCGCCTCGGAAATCTGCTTCCCGATCGGAAAGATCGGATTGAGCGAGGTCATCGGCTCCTGGAAGATCATCGAGATGTCGTTGCCACGCACCCGACGCATCTGCTCTTCCGGGAGAGAGACAAGCTCCTTGCCCTGCAGGAAGACCTGGCCTTCGAGCCGGCTGGTCTTCTTCGGCAGAAGTCGCATGATCGACAGCGAGGTGACGGATTTGCCCGAACCCGATTCGCCGACGATCGCCACCGTCTCGCGCGGTGCCACATCGAAGGAGATGTTGCGCACCACCGTCTTCCACTCGTCCCCGACCCGGAAGGACGTCGACAGGTTCTTCACCGAGAGAACGGGCGGGACCGAGCCGCCACCCTCTTCCATTGCATTTCCGGAAAGCAGCATCGGCCTCTCCCTGGTTCTCTGGATCGGATATGGGTGGATCAGGCCGCAAGCGCGGTTTCGGCAAGCGTTACCCAGTAGCTTATGCCAAAGGGAATAGCTTCGTCATTGAAATCATAGGCTGCGTTATGCAGGTTGGCGGTGTCGCCGTTGCCGATGAAAATGAAGGCACCCGGCCGCTTTTCCAGCATGTAGGAAAAGTCTTCGGCCCCCATATGCGGCGCAGTGTCGCCTTCGACTGCCTTGGGTCCGACCACCTTGCTGGCGACCTCGACAGCGAACTCGGTTTCCGCCGCATGGTTCATCGTTACCGGATAACCCCGGCGATAGACGACATCGGCCGTGGCACCATGGACAAGTGCGGTCGCCTGCGCCACAGCCGTCAGCCGCTTCTCGGCAAAATCGCGGGTTTCCGGCAGGAGCGTGCGCACCGTCCCGACCAGTTTGACGCTGTCGGGGATGACATTGTTGGCATCACCCCCATGAACGGACGCCACCGTCACCACCAGCGATTTCAGCGGGTTGGTCTCGCGCGAGACGATCGACTGCAATGCAATCACGATATGGGACGCGGTCAGCACCGGATCGATCGCGTTATGCGGCTCGGCGGCATGGCTGCCGCGCCCGTTGATGGTGATCTCGAACACATCGGCCGCCGCCATGATGCCACCTTTGCAGATGGCGAAATTGCCGACCGGCAAATGCGGCTCATTGTGCATGCCATAGACCTGCCGGATGTCGAACTTGTCCATGAAGCCATCATTGATCATCGCGAGCGCACCTGCACCGCCTTCTTCCGCCGGCTGGAAGATCAGCGCCACCGACCCCTTGAAGTTGCGCGTCTCGGCCAGATATTGCGCCGCGCCAAGCAGCATGGACGTATGCCCGTCATGACCGCAGGAATGCGCCTTGCCGGGCGTCTTGGACGCCCAGGGCTTGCCGGAGGTTTCGAAGATCGGCAGCGCATCCATGTCGGCGCGAAAACCGATCACCGGACCATCGCCGTGACGACCCTTGATGATCGCCACCACACCGGTTTTGCCGATACCCGTCTCGACCACATCGCAACCGAAGGATTTGAGCTTGTCGGCCACGAACTGCGACGTCTGTGGAAGGTCGTAATCGAGTTCCGGATTCTGGTGCAGGTGGCGACGCCACTCGGCGACCTGATCCTGCATCTCAGCTACTCGGTTGATCACGGGCATTACGGCACCTCTTTGATTTTTAACAACTTCCCACTCTGGTAGAAGGGATATTGCGACGCTTATGCGGCCTTTTGCAAGCTTCAATTTTGGCTCTTGAACGAAAAATAGGCCTATGCTTAGATGGCTCAAAATTTGGTCATACACGCCTGACGTGAAGGGATGGACGTGTCTTAGAGCGACTGAACTATTGATCACGGGCCGCTAAATTATGCCCGGCGGAGGAGCCTCATCAAGCGGAAAACCGCAAGGCTCCGGGAGACCGCCCGGCAGAGACCCGCAACCAATCACAAAACTCGTCAAGAGAACCACGAAGGGGAAAGTCAGCATGCATAAACTGAAACTTCTGTTGGCCGGAGCGGCCACTGCGCTGGCGCTTTCGGGCGCAACGGCGCACGCGGCGCGCGGCACGGACGGAGACCTGAAGATCCTGTTTTGGCAGGCGGTATCCACCATGAACCCGTTCCTGTCCGGCGGCACGAAGGAAGTATTCGCTTCCTCCATGGTCATCGAGCCGCTGGCTCGTACCGACGAAAAGGGCGAATTGGTGCCCTTCCTCGCGAGCGAAATTCCCACGCTGGCAAATGGCGGACTGTCCAAGGACCTGCTCAGCCTTACCTGGAAACTGAAGCCCGACGTCAAGTGGTCGGACGGCTCTCCCTTCACTGCCGACGACGTCATCTTCACCTGGAAATACTGCACGGCGCCTGACGGCGGCTGCGCCCAGAAGGCCCAGTATGAAGGCGTCAAGAATGTCGAGGCCATTGACCCGCATACGGTCAAGATCACCTTCTCTGAACCGAAGCCCTATCCTTACTCCGCTTTCGTCGGCGCCCAGTCGCCGATCATCCAGGCCAAGCAGTTCAAGGATTGCGTCGGCGCCAAGGCTCCCGGCTGCACCGCGGCCAATTTCGGCCCGATCGGTACCGGTCCCTTCGTCGTCGCAGACTTCAAGCCGAACGACGTGATCACCTTCAAGGCCAACCCGAACTATCGCGATCCGAACAAGCCGGCCTTCGCCTCGGCCACCCTGAAGGGCGGCGGTGACGCAGCCTCTGCCGCCCGCGCCGTTCTCGAAACCGGCGAATACGATTACGCCTGGAACACCATGGTCGAGCCGGAAGTGCTCGCCACCATGATGAAGGCCGGCAAGGGCAGGCTCGAATCCTCCTTCGGCACCAATGTCGAGCGTATCAACTTGAACTGGACCAACCCGGATCCGGCTCTCGGCGACAAGCGCTCCACCACGGCAGCAGGCCCTCACCCGGCCCTCAAGGATCCGGCAGTTCGCCGCGCCCTGTCGCTCGCTATCGACCGCGACGTCATCGTCGAGGCAGGCTACGGTGCAGCCGGCAAGCCGACCTGCGACATCGTTCCCGCCCCTGAAGCCGTCGCGTCCCACAAGAACGACAGCTGGTGCCTGAAGCAGGACATCGCCGGCGCCAACAAGCTGCTCGACGATGCCGGCTGGAAGATGGGGCCGGATGGCATCCGCGCCAAGGATGGCGTCAAGCTCTCCTTCCTCTATTCCACCTCGACCAACTCGGTGCGTCAGGCAACCCAGGAACTGGTGAAGGCCATGTGGGCCGAGATCGGCGTCGGCGCCGAACTGCGCAACGCATCCGCCTCGGTCTTCTTCGGGGGCGATCCGGCAAGCCCGGACACGTTCCAGAAGTTCTATGCCGACGTCGAAATGTACACCAACAACTTCGACGGTACCGACCCGGAGAAATACCTGGCCGAATGGCTGTGCGACCAGATGCCCGGCCCGTCCAACGGCTGGCAGGGCCAGAACATTCCGCGTTACTGCAACCCGGCATATGACAAGCTCGTCGGCACCCTCTCCAAGACCGCCGAGCCGGGCAAGCGCGCAGAGATTGCCAAGCAGCTGAACGACATGCTGACCGAAGACGGCGCCCATATCGCGCTCGTCCACCGCGGCGACCTGTCTGCTTTCGCCGTCTCGCTCCAGGGCGTCAAGATGAACTCCTGGGACAGCCAGCTCTGGAACGTCGCCGACTGGTATCGCCAGAAGTGATCCGGCCGTCGGGCCACAGGAACCTGTGGCCCGACACCTGCCTGCGATCCTGACATGATCGGCCCCGCTGTCCGGGCGGGGCTGGCTCATTGGCAATTATGCATCCTGCGTCGCCGTCCGGTCGAAGCCATCCTCTTGAGGCGGTCAAGGTCCAGGGCAATCGGGCAGACGCAGTCCGGAGAAAGTCCCATATGTTCACATACACGCTGCGACGATTGTTCTTCGCAATTCCGACGCTGCTCATTATCAGTTTCGTGATCTTTGCCCTTCTCGATCTCGCGCCGAACGACCCGACCGGCGAACTGCCGCTGACCATTCCCCCCGAAGTGAGGGAACAGATCCGCGCCTCGCTCGGCCTCGATCAACCCTTCTTCTTCCGCTATCTGGCCTGGCTGCACCAGTTCTTCATCAACGAGCCGCTCAACATCCTGGAAAGCCTGACCGGTTGGAAATTCGGTGACGGCGAGCGGCTGCGTGTACTGTCCTGGGCCACCCGCAGCCCGGTCGTCGATCTCATCGTCCAGCGCCTGCCGCAGACGCTCTGGGTCGTCGGCCTCTCCTATGTTTTTGGCGTCCTCATCGCCATCCCGATCGGCGTCATCTCGGCCTACAAGCAATATTCGATCTTCGATCAGGTCGGCACCTTCGTCTCGATGGTCGGCTATTCGGTTCCGACCTTCTTCACCGGCGTGCTGCTGGTCGTCATCTTCTCCTCCTATCTGCAATGGTTCCCATCGGTTTACGACACCAATCTCAAGGTGACGAACTTCACCACCTTCGTCGAACAGATAAGACAGATGGTGCTTCCGGTTGCGGTCCTGTCGCTCTATAACGCATCGCAAATCGCCCGCTTCGTGCGCGCCTCGATGCTCGACAACCTGCACCAGGACTATGTTCGCACCGCCCGCGCCAAGGGCGTCAAGGAAAAGGCCGTGCTGCTCGTCCACGTGCTGCGCAACAGCCTGATCCCGGTCGTCACCGTCATCGCGCTCGGCGTGCCGACGATCTTTTCCGGCGCCATCATCACCGAACAGATCTTCCGCGTGAACGGCCTTGGCCAATTGCTGATCACCGCCGTACAGGGCGCCGACATCCCGCTGGTGCAAACGCTCACCTTCATCTTCGCGGTGCTGATCGTTCTCTTCAACCTGATCGCCGACGTACTCTACGGCATTCTTGACCCGAGGATCCGTTATGACTGATGCGACCGCAACCTCGGCACCTGCTGTCGCGTCCACCCCGACGCGATCGGCCTTCAGCGACGTCTGGCGCCAGTTCCGCGCCCACAAGGGCGGCGTCGCCGGCCTCGTCGTCTTCGTCTTCATCGTCCTGTCCGTCTATGTCGGCCCCTATATCCACCGGGTGGCGCCCAATGCCATCAACATCAAGGACAAGAACCAGTGGCCGTCGCTGGCCCACCCGTTCGGCACCGACAATCTCGGCAAGGACATGCTGGCACAGGTTCTGGCCGGCGGCCGCATCTCGCTGGCCGTCGGCATCACCGCCATGCTGCTGGCGCTCTTCCTCGGCACGCTGGTCGGTGTCCTGTCGGGCTATTTCCGCAGGCTCGACGGCCCGCTGATGCGCATCACCGACCTGTTCCTGGCGCTGCCGCTGCTGCCGCTGCTGCTCGTCATCCTGCTTCTGTTTCGGGATACGCTGCGGGCGGCCTTCGGACCGGAAACCGGCATCTTCATCCTGATCGTCGTCGTCATCGGCATCACCAGCTGGATGCATACGGCCCGCATCGTTCGCGGCGACGTGCTGGCGGTCAAGAGCCAGGAATTCGTGCTGGCGGCCAAATCGAGCGGCATGCGGGAATACCGCATCGTGCTGAGGCATATCCTGCCCAACGTGCTGTCCTCGATCATGGTCTCGGCAACGCTCGGCATCGCCTCGGCGATCATCACGGAATCCTCGCTCTCCTTCCTCGGCCTCGGCTTCCCCTCCGACTTCCCGACCTGGGGACGCCTGCTGTTCGACGGCGCCAACTTCCTGCAATTGACGCCCTCGCGCGTGCTGTGGCCGGGGCTCGCTATCTCGCTCACCGTCCTCAGCGTCAACTATATAGGCGACGCCATTCGCGATGCGCTCGACCCGCGCGCCGTCAAACGGTGAGCCGCAGCGAACGATCATCGAGAAAACGGCGGCGAAAGCCGCCGTTTACATGTCCAGACTCGGAAAATCCGCCTCAAAACTTTTTTCGATAAAACGATGGAACCTTCTTCCGGACCGCTCGTTATCACAGTGTTCGAAGGCGCCCCCCCGTCCCCCGCCCTACAAAAGCCTTCGAACAACTCTTCAATCCCCCTCGAAGAGACGAGCCGGCTCGGTTCCAGCAGGAACCGAGCCGGATCTGTTTTATGGCTATGGAAAATGCGGGCGCTCTGGAAATAGCAGTCAGGCCGGCCGCAAGGCGGGCGAAAAGCTATTCGCCGCCGGCCTCGAGCGGGAACCGCAGGTGATAGCTGATCCCCTCATTGGAAATCGTATATTGAGCCTTGCCGTTGACCGAGGCAGGCACGACGCGTTCCAGCACCGTACTGCCGAAATGGGCCTTAAGCCCCTCTTCCGCCGCCTCGGTCTTCGCGGTTCCGACCAGCCGCTCGTCCCAGCTCATCTCCAGATAGTCATGCCCGTCGGCATGCAGCCGCGTACAGACGATCTCGACCGGCCGGGCGCCGCGCAAGAGCGAGCCGTGGCTGACCGCATTGACGATCAGTTCATGCAGGGCAAGGCCGAGATGCAGCGAAGCATTCGGCGTCAGCAGCACATTGTCACCCGAAACCTTGACCAGATGCCGGTTGTCGGGGAGGTATTTTTCCGTTTGCTGCTGCACCAGGTCGTTGAAATAGGCGCCGCGCCAGCTGGAATCGGTGATCAGGTCCTGGGATTGCGACAGCGAATAAAGCCTGCCCCGGAACTTGTGCAGGAAGAGATCGAGCGAGCCGGAATAACGCGCCGTCTGCAGCGCGATACTCTGGATGACGGCGAGCAGGTTCTTCGAACGATGGCTGACTTCTCTTAAAAGCGCGCGCAGCAGCCGCTCGCGATGCCGCTCCTCCGACCGGTCTATGATTGTCGTGACGAGATGCACGCCGCCCGACTGGAACTCCACCGCCTGGACGCGAAACTCGAAGATCTGGTCGGAGCCGACTGTCACTTCGACATGGCCCTTCTTGCCGCTCTCGCGGATACCTTGTTTCAGCGCCAGAAGCTTGCCGGCCACCTCTTCGCCGAACAGCCTCTCGTCCGTCGGATCGATGGCCTGTTCCACCGACCAGACGTCCGGCAGGTTGGCAAAATACAGATAATCGAGCTTTTCGTTCTGGATGATGATGCTGGCGCCGAGGTCGATGAGCGCGGGCATGAAAAACTCCCGCAGCCTGTCATCACTCTGACCAGCTTGCTGCCATGTCAGCGGACGCGCCAATGTGACCACTCCATCTACCGGCTCATCCGAGGATGAGAGATGCACCGCAAGACGCCCCGATGGCGACGCCGGATGCACATGTTGCTCTTGTGGGATCACCCGGCTGCATCGCAACCGGGCGGATCCGAAATACGCGGCGTGATGGAGACGGCCGCAAGCTCTTGCTTGGGACGCCCCGGCTGCGGCAAGTGAATGCCGAAACCCGCTGTGTCAGACCACCTTTAAGGATAGGCTCAAGACGATAAAGACAAGGGGTGACATGCCGCATCAACCGACATGCCACAACCTTGTGTGTGGAACATTGTTCCCGCCGCATCAAGGTGAGGGCCGAACCGCTCACGCGGCAGCCTTCACCGCCTCGTTGAAGAACAGCGCCTGGCTAATCAGCGCCTTGACCATATCCGGATTGAACGGCTTGGTCACCAAGAACGCCGGCTCGGGACGTTCGCCGGTCAAAAGCCGCTCGGGGAAGGCGGTGATGAAGATCACCGGCACGCTGGAGCTCTTCAGGATCTCGTTGACGGCATCGATGCCCGAGCTTCCATCGGCAAGCTGAATATCCGCCAGCACCATTTTCGGATGCGAAGACTGGAACAGCGAGATCGCTTCCTTGTGGGTGCGGGCGATGCCGGTGACCCGATGCCCGAGGTCCTGCACCATCTGCTCGATATCGAGCGCGATCAGCGGCTCATCCTCGATGATCATGATCTCGGTGGCGACCTGCCGCGAAATTTCGCGCGATGCTTCGTCGAGCAGCTTGTTCACGTCCGCGACGCTGACATCCAGCACTTCGGCGGCTTCCTCGGGGGTAAAGCCTTCGACCGAGATCAGCAGGAACGCATGCCGCGCCTGCGATGGAATGGACGACAGATTGGCCGACGCGCGCTGCTCCCATGCGAAAGGAGATTCGATCGGACGGATCTCGATCGCGGTGGAACCAAAAATTGCGACAAAGAGTTTATACAGCGAAACGCGATCCTTCGAGCTTTCCGGAAAGATGGAAACATCGGCAATCAGCGCTTCGAGAACGGCCGCCACATAAGCGTCTCCTGACGTCTGCGATCCGGTGACCGCACGGGCATACCGGCGCAGGTACGGAAGGTGTGACGCAACGCGCGTGGTGAGTGACATACAAATTCTCCCCTGGGCCCGACTGGGCATTGACGCTGGATTAACGTGGGTGAGCAAAATAAGTTCCGCAAGACGGAACTTTTTTTAATCTCATGCATTTTCCAACCGACAATTCGTAAGCAGGCGCCCGCGTGATGAGTGACGAGACCAGAAAAAAGCAGGATATGACGACACTTCAGCAACAAAAACCTGGCTCCATGGCGCCGAACGCTTCCATCTCGCGGAAGCTGAAGGAATTCTATGACGCGGTTCAGGAAGAAGGCATTCCCGACCGCTTCCTCGATCTGCTCGAACGGCTGGAAGAGGCCGAAAACGCCCAGAAGGCGCGGACCAAGGCGGTGGATGCAAAATGAGCAGCCAGGCCGAGCCCCCCAAGGCAGACACGGACGACCGCATCTTCAAGCGCGACCTGCTCGCGTCGCTGCCGAACCTGCGCGCCTTCGCCGTATCGCTCACCGGCCGCCACGACAAGGCGGACGATCTGGTGCAGGATACGATCATGAAGGCCTGGGCCAACCAGAAGAGCTTTACCGCCGGAACCAATATGCGTGCCTGGCTCTTCACCATCCTGCGCAACGAATTCTACAGCCAGATGCGCAAGCGCGGCCGTGAAGTACAGGATAGCGACGGCCTGTTCTCCGAGCGCTTTTCCGTTCACCCGGAACAATATGGCCGCCTCGACCTGCAGGATTTCCGCGAGGCGCTCGACAAGCTGCCGGAAGACCAGCGCGAGGCGATCGTCCTCGTCGGCGCTGCCGGTTTTGCCTATGAGGAAGCCGCCGAGATCTGCGGCTGCGCCGTCGGCACGATCAAGAGCCGCGTCTCGCGCGCCCGTACCCGCCTGCAGGAACTGCTCGGCGTTTCCGGCGAAAGCGACTACGGCCCCGATGCCGGCGATGCCGCCATCACCGCGAGAGCCTTCGGCAGTTGAGTTATCCAGATTAGCTCTACAAGAAAGGCCGCCTCCGGGCGGCCTTTCCGTTTGAATTCTAGAATGCCTCATCAAGAAGGCCCCTCATCCGCCTGCTCGCACCTTCTACGAGCCTTGTGACAAGCAGGTACTTGCCGAGACACCCCCTTCTGGCCTGCCGGGCATCTCCCCCACAAGGGGGAGAAGAACTGTGGCACTCACTCCGCCTCAAATGAATGACGGGCGGTTCGGCCGGGTTAAGCCCTCCCCCTTGTGGGGAGGGTTGGGAGGGGTTTTCCTTGATATATGCGCTCGCTTCCCAGTCTCTGTGCGCGACCCGCACACGCAAAAAAGCCGCCCGGACCCCGAGCGGCTTTCACCCTTCAAAACTGCTGCGGAAATCACTCTGCCGGTGGCGGTCCCTGTCGCGGTCCCTTGCCGCCCTGCATCATCAGGAAGCCGAGCCCGCCGGCTGCGGCGAGCAGCATCAGCGGCTTGGATTTCATCAGCAATGGCAAGGCGGAAAGTGCGGCCGTGGCGGCCAGCGCCTTCTGGCCGTTGATCGCCGCCTCACGCTTCCTGCGCCGCTCCTCCACGGCATTGAGGATCATCACAATGGCGATGATGACGAGTGCCATGACGATCATCCCGCCGGCAATCACCAGCATCGCAACCGGCAGGCCCCAGCGCTCACCCAGATAGATGGCAAGTGCAGCGACCAGCAATCCATAGGCGGTCCACAAAAACGCGGCCGCGATCCCGTAAAGGATCGCGTTCCGTTTGATTTTGCTTTTCAGCGCTGCCACATCCGTCGCGATGAAGGATGCGAGCAGCGGCCCCAATGTTGTCAGCATCGATGATCAGCGACGCGTCAGGAGCGCGAGAACGAATCCAAGACCGGCAGCGATCGCCACGGACTGGATCGGGTTCGCCCGGATCTGGCGTTCCAGATCCTGCTCCAGGCTGATCGCCTGGTTCTTGGCGGCCTCGGCAATCTGGTAGGATGCATCGGTCGCTTCGGCGGCGGCGCGCTTGGCCTTGCCCTTCACTTCGGATGCCTTTTCATTGCCGACTGCGGCAACGGTCTTGGCAAGAGATGCGATATCCTCACGCAGCTGTTCGAGCTGGAGCTCGATATCCTTGGTCGAGGCAGCCGATGCGCTGCGCGGAAATTCGGTCGTCGTGGAAGTCGATGCAGGCATGACGTTCTCCTGTTTGATCATGGTCGATTTGACTGCGGGCGATGCTTTGGTCTTGCGCGCGCTTACCTTGGTCCCATCCGTAGAGGAACGTTTCGGCGCGGCCTTGGACGAAGTCGTCGTGGCGGATGCCGAAGCCTGCGAAACCGGCTTTTTCCGGGCTCTCGTAGCCCTGGGCTTTTCTGCGACGTCGTTCAATGAATAACTCCCCTACCCGTCCGTAGCGTCAAGACAAAACCTGCATGCCAATGGCTGCGGTCTGTCAACGGCAAAGACCCGAGATTGTTCCAATCCTGCACGGTAAAAACCGAGAATGGCTCAGTCTGATCTCGAACGCGGGTCGAGAAGGTCGCGCAACCCGTCGCCCAGCATGTTGAGGCCGAGCACCGCCAGCGCAATCGCCAGCCCCGGCAGTATGGCAAGCCACGGTGCCTGGCCGAAAAACGTCTGGCTGTCGGCCAGCATCCGCCCCCAGGTCGGCGCCGGCGGCGGCATGCCGAGCCCGAGAAAGGAAAGGCCGGCTTCGGTGAGGATAGCCAGCCCGAGCTGGATCGTCACCTGCACGATGATCTGGTTGGCGATATTCGGCAGGACATGCACGAGCGTGATCCTTGCCCGCGAACGGCCGATGCCGATCGCCGCCGTGACATAGTCGCGCGCCCATATCTGCTTGGCGGCGGCAAGCGTCAGCCGCGCAAACACCGGCACCATGAACACCGCAATCGCGATGACGGCGGTAAACCGCCCCGAACCGATGAAAGCGCCGAGCATCATAGCCGACAAGATCGGCGGCACGGCAAAGATGATGTCGCAGAAGCGCATCACGACGAGTTCCAGAAAACCCCGCCGCATCGCCACGATGACGCCGACAGCCGAACCGACCGTAGCCCCGATCGCCACCGCCATGAACGAGGTGGAAAGCGAATTCCACGCCCCCACCATCAGCATCGAGGCAAGGTCGCGGCCGAACTGGTCGGTACCGAGAAACCCGCCCGGACCGAACGGTGGCTTCAGCCGCTGCAGGATGTTGATCTTCGACGGCGCCGCTGGTGTCCAGATCAGCGACAGCAGCGCCAATGCAATGAGAGCGAGCGTGATGACAACCCCGATGACGAAGACCGGTCGGCGCAAGGCTGACTTCATCCTGCCGCCCTCAGCCGCGGATCGATCGCCAGATAGGCAAGATCGACGAGGAAGTTCATGATGATCACCATGGCCGAGAAGAACAGCACCACGTCCTGCATGACGACGACATCACGCTGCGACAGCGCCTGATAGGCAAGCCGTCCGAGGCCGGGCAGGTTGAACACATTTTCCACCAGCACCGCGCCGGCGATGAGAAAGGTGAATTGCAATCCGATCATGGTGACGACCGGAATGAGCGCATTCGGCAGCGCATGGCCCCAGATCGCCGCCCGGTCGCTTAAGCCCTTGGCCCGCGCGGTACGGACGAAATCCTCGCTCATCACCTCCAGCACCGAGGTGCGCGCCACCCGTGTCAGCACGCCTGCCTGCGACAGCGCCAGCGCCACGGCCGGCATGATCAGCGCCTTGAACCCTGCCCAGAGCCCTGCATCCCAGCCAGGAAAGCCACCCGCCGGCATGAGGCCAAGCTTGGTTGAAAAGCCGATGATCAGCAGCAGGCCCACCCAGAAAGCGGGCACCGCGATCGACAGGTAGGAAAATAGCCCGGCAACAAAGTCGACAATGCCATTATGCCGCCTGGCGGCCGCAACACCGAGCGGCACGGCAATGACGATCGACAGCACCACCGCCATCAGCGCCAATGGCAGCGTCACGGAAAGCCGCTCGCCGATCAGCCCGGCCACCGGCACGCCATAGGTATAGGATTGCCCGAGATCGCCGTGCAGCACGCCGAACAGCCAGGCGAGGTAACGAAAAGCCAGCGGCTGGTCGAGCCCCATCTGGCTCCTCAGTGCCGCAAGCGTCTCCGGCGTCGCCGAAGTGCCCAGCATCACCGCCGCCGGATCACCGGGCAGAAGATCCATCACCACGAAGATCAACAAAGACACAACGATGAGCGTGACGATGAGGCTTGCGATACGGCGAGAGAGGATGGAGATCATGGGACGCGGGCTCCAGCGCATTCCTCATGCGGGCTAGCCGAATGACGCATCAAGAAAGACCCCTCCCAACCCTCCCCACAAGGGGGAGGGCTTAACCCAGCCTGACCGCCGAGGCCCGATTGAGGCAGGTGGGTGCCGCAGATCTTCTCCCCCCTTGTGGGGGAGATGGCCGGCAGGCCAGAGGGGGACTTTCTCCACATGACTGCAGTGAGATCCTTTGAAAAACAGGACCTCGGAATGCACACAGATGAAAAATAACCGCGGGTCACGCCCTCACTCTTCCCAATGCACCTTGGTCAGCACGTTGGACGGGATCGGCTCGTTTTCCCACAGGCCCTTGAGCTTCTTGTCCCAGATGCCGAGCTTCGGCATGACGAACAGGAAGAGCGCCGGCACGTCATTGGCAAGAATCGTCTGCGCCTCGCCATAGAGCTTCGCCTGTTCGGCCGGGTCGCTGCTCGCCTCGACCTTGGCCATCACCTCGTTGAAAGCCGGGTTCTTGTAATTGAAGTAATAGGGATCGCGGGCATAGATATCGATGTCCATCGCTTCCGCATGGGCAACGATGGTCATGTCGTAATTGCCGCCCTTGAACACGTCCGACACCCATTTGGCCGGAAACTCGGTCGTCTCGATATTCATCGTCACGCCGATCTCGGCAAACATCGCCTGCAGGATCTGCGATGTCCGTTGCGCATAGGCCATCTGCGGCGCCTTGATGGTGAAGGAGAAGCCGTTCGGATAGCCCGCTTCGCCAAGAAGCGCCTTGGCCTTCTCGACGTCATGCGGAAACACGCCGGTCAGGTCCTTGTAGCCGGGATCGTTCGGCGTGTAATGGCTGCCGATCGGCGTGCCGAGCCCCGACCATGCACCTTCGACCACCATCGCCCGGTCGACCGCCATCATCAGCGCTTGCCGCACCCGCTTGTCGGAAAACGGCTTGCGGCTGTTGTTCATGCCGGCCACGACCTTGAGCTCGGTATTGCCGATCACGGTCGCAAGCTTGTCGCTGCCCTTGAAACTGTCGACCAGTTCCGGCGCACCGAATTCGGGAAACGCATCGACATCGCCGGCCGTCAGCGCAGCGGCCTGCGCCTGCGCGTCGTTGATGAAGCGGAATTCCGCCTTGTCGAGCTTCACGTCCGCGCTCTTGTTCCAGTAATCCGGGTTTTTCGCCAGATCCACCTTGGCGCCCTTGGCCCAGCTGACGAACTTGAACGGACCGGTGCCGATCGGCGTCGTCTTGTTGTCGTCGGCCGATTTCGGCTCGACCATGACGGACGACGGCCAGCCGAGCCAGTAGAGCAGGCTGCCGGTCGGCTGCTTCAGCTTCAACACCAGTGTCGAGGCATCCGGCGTCTCGACGCTTTCGATCGAGGAATAGTAGCGCTTCTGCGGATTGACGCTGTCGGCGCCCCGCGCCCTGTCGATCGCGAATTTCGCCACCGCACTGTCGAAGGCCACGCCGTTATGGAAGGTCACGCCCTTCCTCAGCTTGAACGTATAGGTCTTGCCGTCGGGCGAGATATCCCAGCTTTCGGCCAGCTGCGGCTGCACCTTTCCCGTTTCGTCGACGGTCGTCAGCCCTTCGAATATGTTCTGCCAGGTTACCTGGCCGATCGCGACGGGAGCGGCAATCGTCGGGTCGAGACCGGTCGGCTCGATCGCCATGCCGATCGTCACCGATGTCTTCGCCGCCGCATAGGCCTGCGGCGCGACGAATGCCACGCCGGCGGCAAGCGCCAGTCCCAGCACGCTGCGCCTCAACACGCCATGACCACCGGCCGCCCGGAATATGGACCTCGACATAGATTGTTCTCCCCTGCCCTCTGCGGCTGCGCTCCAGCCTGTTATGTCGGCATCTACAGTATCGGCCCGACAATCGGATTCGATTTTCGGAAAGCGCGATGCGTAGATCTAAAGTCAATTCGCAGCTGCACACAATGCTCTTTTGGACCAATCCCAAGCCGGGTTTGGAGAGCACGCGTTCAGGTCCGGCGAAAACCTTCGCTGGCGACGAGCAGCTGCCGTGTATAATCCTGCGAGAAATCGCGGTTCTCGAGTGCTGCCGCCTTCACCGTCTCGACAACCTTGCCCGATTTCATCACCACCAGCCGCTCGCACATGTGGTGGATGACGCCGAGATCGTGGCTCACCATCACGAAGGTCAGGCCGCGATCCTTGCGCGCCTGTTCGAGCAGGTTGAGAATTTCCGCCTGGATCGAGGCATCGAGCGCCGATGTCGGCTCGTCGAGCAAAAGCACCTTCGGTTCGAGGATCAGCGCCCGCGCGATCGCCACGCGCTGCCGCTGGCCGCCGGACAACTGGTGCGAATAGCGAAAGCGGAAACCGGAACCGAGCCCCACCTCGTCCAGCGCCCGCATGATCCGCTGGTCGACATTGTCGAACCCGTGGATAGCGAGCGGTTCCAGAAGCAGCCGGTCCACCGTCTGGCGAGGATGCAGCGACCCATAGGGATCCTGGAACACCATCTGCACCGTGCGATAGAATTCCTTCGACCGGCCGCGTCCCGAATAGGGCTGGCCATTGATCGAAAGCGTCCCGGCGCTGAACGCATTCAGTCCCGCCACCGCCCTCAGCAAGGTCGACTTGCCCGAGCCGCTCTCGCCGACAATGCCGAAACTTTCGCCCGATGCGACATCGAGTGACACATGGTCGAGCGCCGTGAATTCATCGAAGGTCACGACCATATCGCGCACGGAAAGAACGGCGGTCATAGAGCCCACTCCTTCTTGCGGTCGAGAACCGGTAGCGGATGCCGGTCTGAGCCGATCACCGGCAGGCAGTTCAACAGCCCCTGCGTATAGGGGTGCTGCGCCTTGGAGAGGTCCGCCGATGGCAGTTCCTCCACCACGCGGCCCGCATACATGACCAGAACCCGGTCGCAGAAGGACGAGACGAGGCGCAGGTCATGCGACACGAAGATCAGCCCCATGCCGCGCTCGGCCACCAGTTTGTCGAGAATGCCGAGCACTTCGAGCTGCACCGTCACGTCGAGCGCCGAGGTCGGCTCGTCGGCGATCAAGAGCTCCGGCCCGCAGATCAGCATCATCGCAATCATCACGCGCTGGCCCATGCCGCCGGAGACCTCGTGCGGATAGAGCGAAAACACCCGTTCCGGATCGCGGATCTGCACTGCCTCCAGCATCGCGAGCGTGCGCGCCTTCGCCTCCGCAGCGGAGACTTTCTCATGGGTTCTCAGCGTCTCGATGATCTGCCGCCCGATCGTCGTCACCGGATTGAGCGAATATTTCGGGTCCTGCAACACCATGCCGATCCGTTTGCCGCGGATCTCCCGCCTCTCCTTGTCGGAAATCGTCAGGAGATCGCGCCCGGCAAAATTCAGGGTCTTCGCCGTGATCCTCGCATGTTTCGGCGTCAGCCCCATGATCGCCCGGCCGGTCTGCGACTTGCCCGAGCCGCTCTCGCCGACAATACCGAGCCGCTCCCGCCCCAGCGTGAAGGAGACGCCGCGCACCGCCTCCACCTCGCCGGTACGGGTCGGAAAGGTGACGCGCAGGTCCTCGACCGTCAGAAGCGTGTCGCTCATGGAAACACCACTCAATGGCCGCTCTCCTTCGGATCCAGCGCATCGCGCAAACCGTCGCCAAGCAGGTTGAAGCCAAGCGAGACGATCAGGATCGCCACACCGGGCATGGCCGCCACCCACCACTGGTCGAGGATGAAGCGGCGCCCGGAGGCAATCATCGCCCCCCATTCGGGCAGCGGCGGCTGGGCACCCAAGCCCAGGAAGCCGAGACCGGCAGCCGTCAGGATGATCCCCGCCATGTCGAGCGTCACCCGCACGATCAGCGACGAGACGCAGAGCGGCATGACATGCCTGAGGATGATGCGCAGCGGCGACGCCCCCATCAGCTTCACCGCCGAGATGAATTCGGAATTGCGGAAGGTCATCGTTTCCGCCCGCGCGATACGCGCATAGGGCGGCCAGGATGTGACCGCGATGGCAAGCACCGCATTCTCGATGCCCGGCCCAAGTGCGGCGACCAGCGCCAGCGCCAGAACGAGCTTCGGAAACGCCAGAAAAATGTCGGTGATCCGCATCAGGATCGCATCCACCCATCCGCCGGCATAGCCGGATACCGTGCCGATGATAAGCCCGATCGGTGCCGCGATGATCGCCACCAGCACGACGACGAAGAGCGTCAGCCGTGACCCATGGATCAGCCTGGACAGAATATCGCGCCCCTGATCGTCGGTGCCGAGCAGATAGCCGGGACTGCCGGGCGGCAGGAGGCGTGCCTTCATCAGGTCGCCCTGCACCGGATCATGCGGAGAAATCACGTCGGCGAAGATCGCGATCAGCACCAGGGCCAGGATGATGCCGAGCCCCGCCAGCGCCAGCCGGTTGGCGGAAAACCGCCGCCAGATCACATAGGCCCGGCCGAGCCGCGCCTGATGCCGCGAGGTCGGCTGTTCGCAGAGCAGCCATTCGCGGCTATAGGGTTTCAGGTTCGTGCCAAGGTCCGTGGAGGGCATGGTCATCGGCTTCTCGTCCTCGGATCAAGCGTCCGGTAGAGAAGATCGGACAGGATGTTGATGGCGATGAACACGGCGCCGATGACGATCGTGCCGCCAAGCACGGCATTCATGTCGGCATTCTGCAGCGAACTGGTGATATAAAACCCGAGCCCCGGCCAGGAGAAGATCGTCTCCGTCAGCACCGAGCCTTCGAGCAGCCCGGCATAGGAAAGCGCGATCACCGTCACCAGCGGCACGGCGGCGTTTCTGAGAGCATGGAACCAGATGATCCGCGACTCCGACAGTCCCTTGGCCCGCGCCGTCACCACATATTCCTGGCTCATCTCGTTGAGCATGAAGGAGCGCGTCATACGGCTAATATAGGCGAGCGAGAAATAGCCGAGCAGCGCGCCGGGCAGGATGATGTGGCGGAACAGATCCCAGAGCACGTCCCACTGCCCCTGCCAGATCGCATCGATCAGGTAGAACCCGGTGATCGGCGTGAACGTATATTCGTAGACGATATCGATACGCCCCGGATAGGCGACCCAGTTGAGCTTGGCGTAGAAAAGGACGAGCGCCAGCAACCCCAGCCAGAAGATCGGCACCGAATAGCCGATCAACCCGATCACCCGGACGATCTGGTCGGCGATCGAACCGCGCTTGACCGCCGCCAAGACCCCGAGCGGCACGCCGAACAGCGCCCCGATGATCGTGCCGACGGTCGCAAGCTCCATCGTCGCCGGAAACACCCGCGCAATATCGGTCATGACAGGATTGGTGGTCAGCACCGACGTGCCGAAATCGCCCGCTAGCGCATGTTTCACATAATAGTAGAACTGCTGATAGAGCGGCAGGTTGAGCCCGAGTTCCTCGCGCACCCGCTCCACCACATGCGCCGGCGCCCGGTCGCCGACAATGGCGAGCGCCGGATCGATCGGCACCACGCGGCCGATGAAGAAGGTGACGGCCAGAAGGCCGAGAAAGGTGGTGACGACCGTGACCACGAAACGGACCACCGCCATCCCGAAGGAGGAAGCCCGCCGCCGGTTCCGCCGCGTCGCTGCCGTTGTATCGGTAAGGGTCAAGGAGCTCTCCTTTGAACCACGCGAAGGATCTGCGGCGTTAAAGTGCACCCCGCTCCGCCCGAGACGGACGAACCGCATCTGGAAGAAGCCCCCTCCCAACCCTCCCCACAAGGGGGAGGGCTTAACCCGGCCGCACCCACCAAAACGAAAGTGAGGCTGGCGGTTTCCGCGGGTCCTCTCCCCCCTTGTGGGGGGCTCGACCCCGGTAAGCCGGCAGGCCAGAGGGGGACTTTCTTTCTGCAGTCGCTCGCCCGGCAACGGGGAGGCGGACGGATGCGGCACCGCCAGCAGCCTTCTAAGCCCCGCCTACTGCTTCGAAACCGGATAGACGAAGTTCGTATCGAAGCTCGGGCCAAGCTTGAAATCCTTCAGCTTCGACGAATAGCCGGCAACCTCGGTCTTCTGGTAGATGATCACGAACGGGCTGTCCTTGAGGAACTTCTTCTGGATGTCCTGATAGACGGCCGCACGCTTGTCGGCGTCCTTCTCTTCCAGCGCGCCGAGCGTCTCCTGGCTCAGGTCCTTCGGCACGTCCCAGGCATTACGCCAGGCGAGCGTCTTGTTCTTGCCCTCGTCCGAATTGTCGTAGTTGACGGTGAAGGTCTCGGCATTGGAATGCGGATCGAAATAGTCCGAACCCCATTCGCCGATATAGATGTCATGGGTGCGGGCGCGGTATTTGGTCAGCGTCTGCTTGCCGTCGCCGGGCAGGATCTGCAGCTTGATGCCGGCCTGCGCCAGCGTCTGCTGGATGTTTTCGGCAATGCCGGTCACCGGCTGCGTGTTGCGCACGTCCATGGTCACGGTGAAGCCGTCCTTCAGCCCGGCCTTGGCCAGCAGTTCCTTCGCCTTGGCGACATCGAGCTTGTAGGGGTTCTCGTCCAGCGCACCGAGCTGGCCCTTCGGCAGGAAGGTCTGGTGGATCTCGCCGATACCCTTGATCAGGGTGGCGCCGATCGCGTCGTAGTCGACCAGATACTTGAACGCCTCGACCACTTCCGGCTTGGCCAGGTTGGGGTTCTTCTGGTTGAGGCTGATATAGTAGATCGTGCCCTTGGGCGCCGAAGTGACCGAAAGGCCATCCTTCTTCGACACGGCATCCACATCGCCCGGCTCGAGATTGCGGGCAACGTCGATATCGCCGTTCTCCAGCGCCAGCCGCTGGCCGGAGCTTTCCTTCATATAGCGATAGATGACCCGCTTCAGCTTCGGCTTTTCGCCGTAATAATTCGGATTGGCCTCCAGGATGACCGCCTCATTGGCGCGCCATGCCATGATCTTGTAGGGGCCGGAACCGGCATAGCCGGTCTTCATCCATTCATTGCCGAAATCGGTGTCGTATTTGTAGTCGCTCGAAGGCGTCACCGCCTTGGCATGCTGCATCACCACCTTCTTCTCGACCACGGATGCGACCGTCGCGGTCAGCACGTTGAGGACGAAGCTCGGTGCATAGGGCTTGTCGACGGTGAAGGTGAACGTGTCGGGCGCGGTCGCCTTGGCCTTTTCCGTCACGTTGTCGCCATTGATGCCGAACTGGGTGATCAGGAAGGCCGGCGACTTGTCCATTTTGACGACGCGTTCGAAGGTGAAGGCCACGTCGTCTGCGGTCAGCGGGTCGCCGGAGGCGAACTTGAGGTCCGGCTTCAGCTTGAACGTATAGGTCATGCCGTCATCGGAAATAGTCCAGCCGGAGGCGAGATCGCCAATCACCTTGGACGTATCTGCCGGGTCGAGCATGACGAGCTTGCTGTAGCTGTTGGCCGTCACTTCCGCGGTCGAAAGCTCGAAAGCCTCGCCCGGATCGACCGAGATAATGTCGTCGATGGCAAAGCCTTCGACCAGCGTATCGGCTGGCGTCGCGGCAAAGGCTGCCGTCGGAAGAGCAAGCGGCGCAGCAACCAGAAGCAGCGAAAGCGCTGCCCCTGCCGAAAGCGCGCGCATGGAAGCCGAAAGTGAATGAATCATGCCCTTATCCCCTCTTATTCAGGCACTTAAATGCCTGTTATAGATGATTATTCATGCCAGGCCTTACCCAGAACCCTCAACCAGTTCTCACGGCAGAGTTTGGACAATTCATCGTCAGCGTAGCCCGCCGATTTTAGCGCTGCAACCAGATTTTGATTGCCCGACGCATCGCGGATTTCGAGCGGCACGGTGCAGCCGTCGAAGTCGGAACCGAGGCCCACATGGTCGATGCCCATCCGCTTCACCATGTAGTCCACATGCCGTACCATGTCGGAAAGCGGCGTCGCTGCCTTATCCAGCCCGTCATCGCGCAGCATCGTCACGGCATAGTTCAGGCCGACGAGCCCGCCGCTTTCCTTCACCGCATCCATCTGCTTGTCGGTGAGATTGCGCGCGACCGGCGTCAGCGCATGGGCATTCGAATGGCTGGCGATCAGCGGCTGGTCGGAAACCCTGGCCACGTCCCAGAACCCCTTTTCGGTGATATGCGACAGGTCGATCAGGATGCCGAGCCGGTTGCAGGCGCGCACCAGTTCGAAACCGAGCGCCGTCAGCCCCGGCCCGGTATCCGGCGACATCGGGAAGGCAAACGGCACGCCATGGCCGAAAATGTTGTTGCGGCTCCATACCGGCCCAAGCGAACGCAAGCCGGCGGCATGAAACACGTCGAGATTGTCGAGATCGCGATCGATCGCCTCGCAGCCTTCCATATGCAGCACGGCCGCAAACACGTTATCTGCAATCGCCTGACGGATATCCGCAGTCGAGCGGCAAAGCTTCCAGGCGCCCGCACGATCGAGCCTGACGGCGATCGCGGCCTTTTCCAGCGCGATGTCGAGCGACGGCGCATAGTCGAGCGGCGCGGCAAGCGGGGTGGTGTAATGCCCGCTGGCGTCGGGATCGCTGAGCACAAGATCGCCGGAAGGGATGTAGATGGCGCAGAGACCGCCCGCCAGCCCGCCGGCACGCGCCCGCGGCGCATCGATATGGCCTTCCGGTGTCCCCTTGGAAAATTCAATGACGGGATCCGCCCCCGCCTTCATGTTCCGCCAGAGCCGCAACAGAACGTCGTTATGGCCGTCGAACACCAGTTCCATCAAAGTCTTCCTGAAATATGATTGCCTGAGGGTGGGTGACGGCGATCCTAGTCAGCCAGCGCGGATGCGCAAGGGTGAAGTGGGTTGAGGTTGGGGCTGCTATAGCCAGAAAGACCCCTCCCAACCCTCCCCACAAGAGGGAGGGCTCAACCTGGCCTAACCGCCGAACCTCGACTGAGGCTGAAGATCGCGGCGAAGTCTCTCCCCCCTTGTGGGGGAGATGGCCGGCAGGCCAGAGAGGGACTTTTCATCGAACGCAGCCTCAGCTCGTCCAAAGCCCCTCGCCGGCTTTGGTCAGCATCGGCGTGCGGAAACAGGCAACGACCCGCCCCTTCCACTGGGGCCCGAAACCACCGAGCTTCGCCTCCCAGCGGTCCGATTGCAGCATGGCGGCGCCGATCACCACCGGCTCTATGCCGAGCGATGTCATCAACGACAGTCCCGCGACGATCGAAGTGCCGGAGGAAATCACGTCATCGACCAACGCCACCCGCTTGCCCTTAATCAGTGGCAGCATGCGGGGGTCGACATAGAGACGCTTCTGCTGGTCAGGCGTGGTGATCGACGAAAGCGGCACCGAAAGCGCATCCTCGTACCAGAATTTCTTCGAGGTCCCGAGCGGCACATAGCGGGGAAATCCGAGCATGCGGGCCACGGCTGCGGCAAGCGTTAGCCCGAGCGTCGGCAGGCCGATGATCACTTCCGGCCGAAACGCCGCGATCTTCGGCGCGAGATCGGCCGCCAACGCGTCCTGCACCTCGAAACTCGCCTGGTTGATGATCAGCGAGGCCAACGCATGCTTCCCATCGGCAAGCGGCCGGATCGGCAGAGCGATCTCTTCGCCATTGTCGAGACGGGCCGGAAAACGACTGGAAAACGGACCGGCTTCGTCGAACTCTCCGGGCGCATGCACCCGCTGCCAGAACTCATGCGGCGCGATCGCCTGATCCATTTGCCTTCATCCCTATTGAAACACCTCGATGATCGGGCTTTCCAATAGCGTGCCGGATGTAACATCGGCAATGCCCCGGTCGGTCTGGTGCGGGCCGGCATTGCAGGCAAGCGTCGCACCGAAACAGGCCTTGAAGATCAGATAGGGCGGCTGCCATTCGACGATATCGTCCATCGCCGCCCGCATTGCACGGAAACCCTCCGCCACCTCGCGGGCCGATGCTTCGGAAACCAGGCCGGCAAGTGGCAGCGGCAGTAGGCTCGTCACCTTGCCGTCCTGGACCGCCGCCATGCCGCCGCCGGCAGCGATCACCGCATTGGCGGCTGCAGCCATATCGGCAGGGTTCGAACCGAAAACCGTCAGATTGTGGCTGTCATGGGCAAGCGTGGTGGCAAACGCCCCCTTCCACTCACCCCAGCCGGTCAGGAAACCCAGACGGGTGCGGCTGTCGGCCCGGCCATGGCGGTGGGTGACGGCAATCATCACCGTTCCCTCCGGGGGTACCATGTATCCGTCCTCGACAGCCGCGTCCGCCTCTCCCCAGCGCGTGAAGCGCGGCCGGTCGATGGTCGCGATCCGCACCCGGGAGCCCTGCGAAGCGAGCCTGAAATCCTCCTCGCCAAGCGGCTGAAGCTTGACGGTACCGCGCAGCGGATTGGTATCCATCCGCACGACATCGATGGCCATTTTGCCATCGCGCGAGACGATCTGGCCGCTGGCCACCACCGCTCTGGTGCGGAACCCGGCAAGATCGGCAAACAGCACGATATCGGCACGCCGGCCGGCAGCGATCAGGCCGAGATCGGCCCGACCGATCCTTGCAGCCCCGTTGATGGTCGCCGCCTGCAGCGCCCATTCCGGCTTCAGCCCGTAACCGACCAGCCGCCGCACGACGTCATCGAGACCGCCGCCATGGACAAGATCATCGGGAAACACGTCATCGGTACACAAGGTCACCGTCTGCGGCATGCGGCCGAGCCGGTTCAGCACCTCGACGAATTCCGGCAGGAGGTGATCATGCGAGCCGCGCATTTCGATCGTCAGCCCGGCCCTCAGCTTCTGCAGCAGGTCATCGCCGGAGGTGAGTTCGTGATCCGACGTGATCCCTGCCGCCATGAAGGCGCAGAGATCCCCACCTGCAAGCCCGCGCGCATGGCCGTTGACCAGCTTTTCGGATTCGAGCGCCGTCTGTACGATGGCGCTCATCCGCTCTTCGCGGTCGATAACGCCGCGCATGTTCATCACTTCCGCAAGGCCGGCGATCTTCGGCCACATCAGCATTTCGTCGATCGCCTCGACATCGAAATCCGCCCCGGAAACCTCGTAGCCGGGCGCCGACGGCACCGAGGACGGCGCCATGATCACGGCTCTCAGCGGCAGGCCGCGCGCCGCTTCCACCGACCAGCAGACGCCGTCTATGCCGCAGACATTGCCGAATTCATGCGGGTCCCAGACCGTCGTCGTGACGCCGCGTGGAACGACCTCTTCCGCATAGGCGGCCGGCGTCACCATCGAGCTTTCGATATGCATATGCGTATCGATCAGACCGGGAGAAACGAAGGTGCCGGTGGCATCGATCACCTCTGCAGCGTCCGAACGCGCGCCGCGCTCGTGCACGCTGGCGATCAGCGGTCCGACAATGCCGATATCGGCCGGCCTCAATTCGCCGGTGGCGACATCGACCAGCGTGCCGCCGGCAATCAGGATGTCGAAAGGTGCATCTCCTCGTGCCGCCGTGACCGCCCGATCACGCAGGGAGGGTTCGGTGAACTCCGCTACCGTTGAGAGAATATGCTTCACCAGCTTGCCTCCGCCCTCAAGGCCTCGAGGATGATCGTCTTGGCTTTGTCCGCATCGATATCGGCGGCAAAACTTGCATTGAATTCGCCTCGCCCAACACGCGTCTCGACAACCGTCCGGCCACGGGTCAGGGTGCCGGCAAGCTCGATATCGATCCGTGCCGCCTGCCAGGTCGCGAGGTCGGGCCGGACGAAGCAGACCGCCGCGACTGCATCGTAGAGCGACATCGCCTTACGCCCATTTCGCGTGGCAATCGCCACGAAACCGGCCAGCAGGTCGGCGAGCAGCACGGCATTGCGCCCACCCGCTTCTCGCACCGGCAGGACATCCTCCGGCGTGCATAAAACCTTGCGGCAGAGATCGAGATCGACCATCCGCAACGGAATGCCATGCGAAAGCACGATCGCCGCAGCTTCAGGGTCGGCATAGGCGTTGAATTCGGCCGATGCTGTATGATTGCCGGCAGTCAGCCCGCCGCCCATCCAAACGAGATCGGTGATTTTTGCAGCCAGATCCGGCCGTGCCAGCGCCACGGCGGCAATATTGGTCAGCGGTCCAAGCGCCAGGATACGGCGTTCACCATCGCTGCCTTGCAACCACGAACAGAGCGCCTCGAACCCATCTTCGGCAAATGTGTCGGGCGCGGCGGGAAGTGCCTGACCGATGGTCGGCATACCCGCTTCGCTCAGCACGGAGACAGCCGTCTCCAGCTTGCCGACAACCGGCTTTGCCCGCCCGGCATGGATCGGAAATGGCCACACGAAGGCGCTTGCCGCACCGGCAGCATTGCGACGGACCTGCGCGATAGGCGCATTGCCGAAGACCAGCGAAATGCCGTCTATGGCCATGCCCTCATGCGCCGCAACCATGATGGCGGCGAGGTCGTCAAATCCCATGTCGGTATCGATCCAGACACCCATTTTACGCGAGCCCCATGGATGCAACCATCGAATTCATTGAAGTTGCACCATATACGTAAAATTGAGCATGACGGATCACTGACATCATCATCGATCGGCGGACATTCATTGTCTTGCAGCGCTTCCAGGCATCACGAACCGAAGACCGGCAGGGGTTTTCGAATGTCCGTAGGCATTTTTTAAGGGTTACAGCGCCAGCATGACCTCAAGATCACCCGCAAGTGCTATAGTTGACTAATCATTTAATCAATCATAAGCACAAACCGGCTTGCATGTCGAGCCCAATACAACTTTTCATATAGACAAAATTAGCATCGCCTGTGGTCACCAGGCCACGATTTCCTGGTTGTAACGGGCCACCTCTTCGATAAGCCATGCCCGAAAGGCAACCGCCGGGGGAAAGCCGCTCCGCCCCTTGGGCGCAACCGCATAATAGGCACTCGGGCTGACCACCTGATGCGGCGATGCTTCCACCAGCTGGCCGCCGGCAAGCTCCGTATCGATGAGGAAAAGCGGCATCAGCCCGACCCCGAGACCGGCGATACAGGCCTGCGTCACGCTGCCGAACTGCTCGAAGCGCATGCCCTCGCCGATATGACCCGCAACCCCGAGGCTCTCGAACCAGTGCCGCCATGCGCCAGGCCGCGAAGCCATGTGCAGAAGCGGCAGCCGGAGAAGATCGTCCGGCCGCCCGACCGGATGGACAGCCAGAAAAGCCGGCGAGCAGACCGGCGCCACCATCTCCTCCATCAGGAAAGTGGATTCGGCCCCCGGCCAGTCCGGCCCGTCCTCCCCTTTCGGCCCCACGTGAATGGCCATGTCGATCCCGTCGCGGTCGAAATCGAACATGCCGATGCGGGTGGCGAAATTGAGCGTCACCTCCGGGTGTCGGGCGACGAAGCCGGGAATGCGCGGCATCAGCCAGCGCGTGCCGAAGGTCGGCAGAATGGCGAGGTTCAGCTGGTCACTATGCCGTTTGGTCATGGCATGCAGCGAAGCCGAACGGATCTGCGATAGCGCTGCGGCAATCGCCACGGCAAAATCCACGCCCGCGGGCGTCAACACCACGCCGCGGCTCGTACGATCGAACAAGCTCACGCCCAATTGCTCTTCAAGCCCGGAAACCTGCCGGCTTATCGCCCCTTGCGTCAGCGACAACTCATCCGCCGCCAAGGAAAAACTGCCGAGCCTTGCGACGGAATCGAAGGCTGCAAGTGCGGATGTCGATGGCAGGAGTTTGCGCGAGAGATTTGTCATGGCTTATTACTATCCGTCATGGCCGGTTGAGTAAACCAGCCTTGCTCCTGTCGTATCGGCAGCGTAATCCGACTGACGAATGCCAATAATTCCGCAATCTGCGACCCTGGAGGATCCCTTGGCCTTTATCTGGAACGACCCTTTTCTCATCGACGACCAGCTGACCGAAGAAGAGCGGATGATCCGCGACGCGGCGGCAAGCTTTGCCAAGGCGGAACTTCTGCCACGCGTCGAGGAAGCCTATCTGGAAGAGAAGACCGATACCGGCCTGTTCAGGCTGATGGGTCAGGCCGGCCTGCTCGGTGTCACGCTGCCGGAAGAATATGGAGCAGCCTCAGCCTCCTACGTCGCCTACGGCCTCGTCGCCCGGGAAATTGAGCGCATCGATAGTGGCTATCGCTCGATGATGAGCGTCCAGTCATCGCTCGTCATCTACCCGATCTTTGCCTATGGCTCCGACGAGCAGAAAAAGAAGTATCTGCCCGGCCTCGTCTCGGGCGAACTGATCGGTTGCTTCGGCCTGACCGAGCCGGATGCCGGCTCCGACCCCGGCGGCATGAAGACCCGCGCCGAAAAGATCGACGGCGGCTATCGCCTGCGCGGCTCCAAGATGTGGATCTCCAACGCCCCGATCGCCGATGTCTTCGTCGTCTGGGCAAAGTCCGAAGCCCATAACAACGAGATCCGCGGCTTCGTGCTGGAAAGGGGCATGAAGGGCCTCTCTGCCCCGAAGATCGGCGGCAAGCTGTCGCTGCGCGCCTCGATCACCGGCGAGATCGTCATGGATGGCGTCGAGGTGGGCGAGGATGCGCTTCTGCCCAGCGTGTCGGGCCTCAAGGGTCCGTTCGGCTGTCTCAATCGCGCCCGCTACGGCATTTCCTGGGGGGTCATGGGTGCCGCCGAAGACTGCTGGCACCGCGCCCGCCAGTATGGCCTCGACCGCAAGCAGTTCGGCAAGCCGCTCGCCGGCATGCAGCTCTACCAGAAGAAGCTCGCCGACATGATGACCGAGATCGCGCTTGGCCTGCAGGGTAGCTTACGCGTCGGCCAGCTGATGGACCAGCACCGGATGGCGCCGGAAATGATCTCGATCGTCAAGCGCAACAATTGCGGCAAGGCGCTCGATATCGCCCGCCAGGCCCGCGACATGCATGGCGGCAACGGCATCCAGGTCGGCTACCACGTCATGCGCCACGCCCAGAACCTCGAGACGGTCAACACCTACGAGGGCACCCATGATGTGCATGCCCTGATCCTGGGTCGTGCCCAGACCGGCATCCAGGCGTTTTTCTGAGTGTAACCTGCTATCTGACCCGTCCGGCATGATCTGACATGCCGGACGGGCAAAGGTGGAGCCGCTGACATCGCGCTGCGGGCACCGATATCCGCCGCCGGGATCCCGGATCAGGCAGGCTGTGGCTGCACCAGCCTTTGCGCAATCCCCGCCACGCGGGCTCCGTAGAGAAGCGCGGTTTCGAGATCGCCGCGGGACATGTCTCCGGGCGCCGCATCCGCATCTGACTGCGCCATCGGCGCGATATAGGAGCCCATCCGGTTCACGTCGTCTCGCTTGGCTGCCTTGGTATTAGCCGGCATGATGCCGAGGCTCACCCACAGACCACCGTGCTGCCCCGCCAGAAGAACGAAATATTCGAGCGTGTTGAGCTTGTCGCCGTTCAGGCTGGCGCTGTTGGTAAACCCGCCGAACACCTTGTCCTGCCACTTGAGGGTGAACCAGGCCTTCGACGAACTGTCAGCGAACTTCTTAAACTGCCAGCTCGGGCCGCCCATATAGGTCGGCGAGCCGAAGATGATGGCATCCGCCGCGTCGAGTGCCGACCACCCCTCATCGGAAAGATTGCCTTCCGGATCGATGGCATAGAGCCTGGCCCCCGCGCCCTCGGCGACGGCTTCCGCCATCCGCTGTGTATGGCCGTAGCCGGAATGATAGACGACAACTGTATTTGCCATGGAAAATTGGCCTCCTTCGGCCGTTGCTGTTTCCTGAGAGAGATCGCGACAGAGGATATTAACGCGCTGCCGCCCATGTCAGCGCCGACATCCGTTCTATTTTCTACTATCGATAATTAATCTAGCATCGCTAGTTTGTCAATCACCGTCTTATCTGCTAGTTCCGGCGATCGACACAATGGGGTTCGGCACCGGTGGGGATCAGCGAGCGTAAGGCGAGAGAACGCGATGAACGCGAGCGGCGGATCGTCGTCACGGCAAGAGCGATTGCTGAACGCGAGGGCTGGGCTGCCGTCACGATCCGGCGCCTTGCCGACGAGATCGAATACAGCCAGCCGGTGCTCTATTCGCACTTCCAGAATAGAGACGAGATTGTCGGTGCGGTCGCGCTCGAAGGGTTCGGCGAACTGGCCGAATTGCTTGGCGATGCACGCCGCCCCGCCTCCACGCCGGCCGAACAGGCGCAAGACGTGGCATGCACCTATCTGGATTTCGCCTTTGAACGACCGGCACTCTACGACGCCATGTTCGTGCTTCCGACGGGACTGCGCTTCGCCAGATCCGACACGCCGGCACAACTGCGCGCGACGTTCGGCGCCATGCTGGCCGTGATCGCGCCGTTTGCCGATGAAGCCACCGCCGAGACCGAAACCGAGACATTCTGGGCAGCCCTGCATGGATTGGCCCAGCTGGAGCGTCACGGCCGCATAAGGCCGGCCTTCCGCGCCATCCGTCTGGCACTCCTCGTAGAGATGATATCGGGCGGCGGCCACTAGAGGCATTACAGCAAAGGCGAGAACCGGTTTCGCATCCGGAGCGGATTGCCACATTGCGCGTGCAGGCCACGACCAGGCGGCTCCTGTCGCGTGACCGGGCCTCATCTGTTGCGCTGGAATGCCCTCACAGCCGGCGCCGTTATTCGTCATTGGCCAAAGCCGCGCCATAGGTGTATCAGTGCGGTGCAATTCTTGATGGGCCACCGGCCGTTTTTTCGCCGGAGACAGGGAAGACCACGAAAAGCATGCACGCCACGGGTAGTGCGGCAGATATCGCCGCTCCAAGCAATGCCGAAGGCGAGTTCGACGTCGGCGACCGGCTGCGCCTCGTGCGTCAGAGCCATGGGCTTTCGCAGCGCGGGCTAGCGGTCAAGGCCGGCGTCACCCATTCGCTGGTCTCGCTGATCGAGAAGAACAAGGTCTCACCCTCGGTCGCGTCGCTGAAGAAGATCCTCGAGGCGATCAACTATCCGCTCACCGATTTCTTCGCGCTGACCCTGCCGCCCGTCGACCAGATATTCTTCCGCGCCGACGAGCTCACGCCCCTGTCGAAAGGCCCTCTGACGCTGCTGCAGGTGGGCGACGCGAAATCCCACAGCGTCCAGATCTTTCACGAGTTCTACGACCCCGGCGCCGATACCGGCGAGACCATGCTGGCCCATGAAGCGGAAGAAGGCGGCGTCATCGTCGCCGGCGAACTGGAAGTCACCGTCGGCAGCCAGACCCGCATATTGAAACGCGGCGACGCCTATCTGTTCAACAGCCGCCTGCCGCATCGTTATCGCAATGTCGGCACCGAACGCTGCGAAGTTGTCAGCGCCGTGACGCCACCCTATCTCTGACTGGCCTATCTGCGATTGCCTTGCCTCTTACTGAGAGAGGCCATAATTTTTTATCCGATTAGTATGACTATTTTTGACAATGCTGCCGTTGATTGTCCGGCACCTTTGTCTTAACTCAGCTACCGGAACCAACCAGCCATCTGCCAGCGGCCCCCTGTTTCCTCGGAGCCGCGCGACCCGACGTTCTGTAACGAAAGTGGACCCCCATGCAGACCTATCCCGACGTAAAGCTCTTCATCAACGGCGAATGGCGCGATGCCATTGCTGGCGAGACGATCCCCGTTGTCGATCCGGCAACCGATGAAGTCATCGGCAAGATCGCCCATGCCCGTCCGGCCGATCTCGATCTCGCGCTGGAAGCCGTCGAGAAGGGCTTCAAGATCTGGCGTGATACGCCAGCCTTCGAGCGCTCCAAGCTGATGCGCAAGGCCGCCGACATCCTCCGTTCGCGCGCCGATGCCATCGCCTTCATGATGACCCGCGAACAGGGCAAGCCGCTTGCCCAGTCGAAGATGGAAATCATGGGCGCAGCCGACACGATCGACTGGTTCGCCGAAGAAGCCCGCCGCACCTATGGCCAGATCATACCGGCCCGTTTCGGCGGCGTGCAGCAGATGGCGATCAAGTTCCCGGTCGGCCCGGTTGCCGCCTTCACGCCGTGGAACTTCCCGATCAACCAGATCGTCCGCAAGCTTTCGGCCGCCGTTGCAACCGGCTGCTCGATCATCGTCAAGGCACCGGAAGAAACGCCGGCTTCACCTGCCGAACTCATCCGCGCCTTCGCCGATGCCGGCATTCCGGCTGGCGTCGTCAACCTCGTCTACGGCATCCCGGCCGAAGTCTCCGAATACCTCATCCCGCATCCGGTCATCCGTAAGATCTCGTTCACCGGCTCCACCCCGGTCGGCAAGCATCTCGCAGCACTCGCCGGCAAGCACATGAAGCGCGCCACGATGGAACTCGGCGGCCATGCGCCGGTGATGATCTTCGACGACGCCGATCTCGACAAGGCGATCGAAGTCACCGCCATGTCCAAGTACCGCAATGCCGGCCAGGTCTGCGTCGCGCCGACCCGCTTCCTCGTGCAGGATGGCATTGCCGACAAGTTCCTCGAAGGTTTCGTCAAGGCTGCTGAAGCCATCAAGGTCGGCAACGGCCTGGAAGACGGCATCGGCATGGGCCCACTCGCCAACGAGCGCCGCATCCCGGCCATGGAAGCCATGATCCATGACGCGGTCTCCGTCGGCGGCACACTCAAGACCGGCGGCAAGCGCATCGGCAACAAGGGCAACTTCTTCGAGCCGACCGTGCTCTCCGAAGTCCCGACCTCGGCCAAGATCATGAACGACGAGCCCTTCGGCCCGATCGCGATCGTCAACCGCTTCTCGAAATTCGAGGACGCGATCGAGGAAGCCAACCGCCTGCCCTTCGGCCTTGCCTCCTACGCCTTCACCGGCTCGGTCAAGACCGCCCACGCCCTCGGCCGCTCGGTCGAGGCCGGCATGCTGACCATCAACCACAACGGCCTGGCGCTGCCGGAAGTCCCCTTCGGCGGCATCAAGGATTCGGGCTACGGCACCGAAGGCGGCTCGGAAGCCGTCGAAGCCTATCTCGAAACCCGCTTCGTCAGCCAGATGAACTGATCGATCGGACAAACGGTCCAAATGCAAACGGCCGGGGTGAAAGCCCCGGCCGTTTTTCGTTGCATATTCATGTTGGGGAAGCCGCAGTTCGCCGCGCCCCCCCTGGCCTGCCGGCCATCTCCCCCACAAGGGGGGAGAAAGCTCGCGGCAACCAACTGCATCATTGACCCACAGCGGCGCGACTCGGTTAAGCCCTCCCCCTTGTGGGGAGGGTTTTGGAGGGGACTTTTTCCTGCCCTATACTTTTGAAGAGCTCACGGCAAAAGCTACGAGTTACTTCCGCTTCTCAAACCCGCCCTTACCGGCAGGCTTCTTCTTGAAAGGCTTGTCGCCATCGGCCTTGGCGAAGGGCTTATCGCCGAACGCCTTCTTCTTGAATGGCTTATCACCGTAGGGCTTGTCACCAAATGGCTTGTCGCCGCCCTTCTTGGCAAAACCGCCCTTCGGCTTTTCGCCCCAGACGTCGTCGTCCATGCGGCGTTCGGCGCTTATCTTTTCACCCTTCGGCTTCCAGTCCTTGCGCGGGCCATCGCCGTAAGGCTTGTCGCCATAGGGCTTCTTGTCCCCATAGGCCTTATCTCCACGCGGACCATCCTTGGCAAACGGCTTGTCCTTGCGGAAACCGTCCTTCTTCGGCCCATCGTTGAAAGGCTTGTCCTTCCAGGGTTTGTCCATGCGCGGACCTTCGCGCTTGGTAAACCCTTCATCGTCCGTGCCACGGGAGAACTTGGAAAAATCCGGCGCGGCATCGAGGCGTGTCACGCGGATACCGCGGTCCATCATCCTGTCCTTGCCGAGCTTGGCCATGAACTTGTCGGCATGGGCTTCCGCGATCTCGACGAAGGTCTCGTCGGCCTGCATCTTGATCGCGCCGATCTCGTTCTTGCTCAGGTCGCCGTTCTTGCAGATTGCCGGGATCAGCCAGCGCGGTTCGGCGCGCTGTTTGCGACCCACGGAAAGAGAGAACCACACGGCCGGGCCGAAATCGCCGCGCGGCGTCAGTGGCCGCGAGGCCGGGTCACCGGGCTTGCCCTCGCGCGGCTTGCGCGCCTCGAGCGATACAACATTGATCTCTTCCGGCGCGGAATTCTTGCCGCGATAGAGCGCCACAAAGGCCGAAGCGAGCGTGCCGGCATCGAAACGCTCGGTCAGCTTGGCGATCAGCGCCTGTTCGTCCTCGTCCGTCGTCACCTCGGTGAAGATCGGATCGGCAAACAGCCGCTCCTCGTCGCGCAGCGTCACCTCGTCTGCCGAAGGCGGGTTGGCCCAGGTCGGCTCGATCTTGGCGCCGAACAGCAGACGCTCGGCCTTGCGGCGCTGGGTGACCGGCACGATCAGCGCGCTCACACCCTTGCGACCAGCACGGCCGGTACGGCCCGAACGGTGCAGCAGCGTTTCCGAATTGGTCGGCAGATCGGCATGGATGACGAGTTCCAGACCCGGCAGGTCGATACCGCGGGCGGCAACATCGGTCGCGATGCAGACGCGGGCGCGGCCGTCGCGCATCGCCTGCAGCGCATGCGTACGCTCGTTCTGCGTCAGCTCGCCCGACAGCGCCACGACGGAGAAATTGCGGTTGGAAAGCCGCGCATGCAGATGGTTGACGGCAGCGCGCGTCGAGCAGAATACGATCGCATTCGGCGCCTCGTAATAGCGCAGCACGTTGACGATGGCGTTTTCGCGGTCGGACGGCGTCACCAGCAGCGCGCGATAATCGATATCGACATGCTGCTTGGCTTCCGCCTGGGTGGTGATGCGAACGGCATCGCGCTGGTAGCTCTTGGCAAGCTTGGCGATGGCCGCCGGAACGGTGGCGGAGAACATCAGCGTGCGCCGGTCTTCAGGTGCCGATTCCAGAATAAATTCGAGATCCTCGCGGAAACCGAGATCGAGCATCTCGTCGGCCTCGTCGAGCACGGCCACGCGAACCTCGGACATGTCGAGCGCATTGCGGCGGATATGGTCGCAGATACGCCCCGGCGTGCCGACGACGATATGCGCACCGCGCTCCAGCGCCCGGCGTTCGTTGCGGATATCCATGCCGCCGACGCAGGAGGTGATCACTGCACCGGCTTCGGCATAGAGCCAGTCGAGCTCGCGCTTCACCTGCATGGCAAGCTCGCGGGTCGGCGCAATCACGAGCGCCAGAGGTGCTGCCGCGCGGCCGAAACTGTCGGCGCCGTCAAGCAGCGTCGGTGCCATGGCAATGCCGAAGGCAACGGTCTTGCCCGAACCCGTCTGGGCGGAAACCAACGCATCGGCAGTCGTGAGCGCCGGGTCCAGCATGGCCTGCTGCACGGGGGTCAGCGTCTCGTAACCACGCTTCTGCAAAGCCTTCGCGATCGCCGGAACGGCGCCGTTGATATCGGTCATCAAATCTGTCTTTCGGAATGTACCGCGCCTGAAAGCGCCTTGGCTGCAACGATCGCAGCCGAACGTTTGCGCCGTCCCTATAGACTAAGCTGCAAAAAGTCAAAGCATGGGTGGTTTGCGTTGAGCAAAGGAGCCTTGACGAACCAAGTCCCCCTCTGGCCTGCCGGCCATCTCCCCCACAAGGGGGGAGAAGACCCGTGATAACCGCCTTAACCCAATGGCGCCTCGGCGACGCAGCCCTGTTAAGCCCTCCCCCTTGTGGGGAGGGTTGGGAGGGGTCTTCGCCAAGTTCGCTGCGCTTGCTTACCCTGCGCCAAACACCTTCGCCCTTCTCAGCGTCACAAACCCTGCATCGCCAGCCTTGACCACCCTCTCCGGCTCGACATCGAATTCAAGCGCCTCACCGGCCTGCGTCTCCGCCAGCACGCGCCGACCATCGGCGCGATCGAGCACGCGGGTAATCCTGGCGGCAATCCCCGGCCCTTTACCCGACCAGTCGAGATCGCCCGGCCGCGCATAAAGCTCGGCCCTGCCGTCCGCCACACCCGGCGCCTCCACCGACACGTCGCCGGCATAGGCCCGGCCATCCTTCACCTCGGCGGCAATCACATTGGCATCGCCCAAAAACTTCATCACGAAGGCCGATTTCGGCGCGCGGCACACCTCTTCCGGCGTGCCCTGCTGAATGATTTCGCCATCCTTCAAAATTACCACCCGGTCGGCCAGATCGAGGGCCTCTTCCTGGTCATGGGTGACGAACAGCGTGGTGATGCCGAGTTCGGAATGGATCTCGCGCAACCAGCGTCTGAGATCCCGCCGCACATTGGCATCGAGCGCTCCGAACGGTT
Source organism: Neorhizobium sp. NCHU2750 (assembly GCF_003597675.1). Taxonomy (NCBI): domain Bacteria; kingdom Pseudomonadati; phylum Pseudomonadota; class Alphaproteobacteria; order Hyphomicrobiales; family Rhizobiaceae; genus Neorhizobium; species Neorhizobium sp. NCHU2750. The sequence goes on from NZ_CP030827.1 coordinate 3,091,596, forward strand.
CGTCGAGCAGCAGAACCTTGGGGTCGACCGCAAGCGCGCGGGCAAGCGCCACGCGCTGCCGCTGGCCGCCGGAAATCTGTGCCGGGAACCGGTCCCCCAGCCCTTCGAGCCGCACCAGACGCAGAAGGTCGGTCACGCGGGCGTAGATCGCTGCCCGGTCACGTTTTACCTTCGAGACCTTCATGCCGAAGGCAATATTGTCGGCAACCGTCATATGCGGGAAGAGCGCATAATGCTGGAAGACGAAGCCGACGCCGCGGTCGCGCACCGGAATGTCGGTCGCGTCCTGATCGCCGAAATGGATCGCCCCGCCATCGGCATATTCGAGCCCGGCCACCATGCGCAGGATCGTCGTCTTGCCCGAACCGGAAGGCCCGAGCAGCGCCACCAGCTCGCCGCTCTCGATATCGAGCGACACGCCCTTCACCGCGCGAAAGGTCTCGAAGGTTTTGACGACGTTTTCGAGATGGATCTTCATGATATTTTCTCTGCCGGGTTGGCCTGTTTGCGGATACGGCCCGCACCCTGCCTCTCGAGCAGGACCTTGGCGATGATGGTGATGACGGCGATGGTCGCGAGGATCGAGGCTGCCGCGAACGCACCCGTCGCCTGATAGTCGTGATAAAGCAGTTCGATATGCAAAGGCAGCGTATTGGTCTGGCCGCGGATATTGCCGGAAACCACCGAGACGGCACCGAACTCGCCCATCACGCGGGCATTGCACAGAATGACGCCATAAAGCAGCGCCCATTTCACATTCGGCAGCGTCACCGAGAGGAAGGTGCGGAAGCCGGAAGCACCGAGCGAGGTCGCCGCCTCTTCGAGATCCCGCCCCTGCGCCTGCATCAGCGGGATCAGTTCGCGGGCAACGAAGGGTGCGGTGACGAACATCGACGCGATGATGATGCCGGGGATCGCGAACAGGATCTTGATGTCATAGGCATCGAGCAACGGCCCGAACAGGCCCTGCAGGCCATAGACGAACAAATAGGCGACGCCGGCGACGATCGGCGACACCGAGAACGGGATCTCGATGACGACGAGCAGGAGCCGCTTGAAACGGAAGTCGAACTTGGTGATCGCCCAGGCGGCGGCAATGCCGAACACGGTATTGACCGGCACCGCGATCAGCGCGGTGAGCACCGTGAGCCCGATGGCGCTCTGCGTGTCCGGATTGACGATCGTCTCGCGATAGACGTCCCAGCCCTTGGCAAACGCCTCGAAACCGATGACGAGAAGCGGCGCGACGATGACGAAGGCGACAAGGATGAGCACGATGCCGATCAGCACGCGGCGGAAGACCGGATTGTCGCCGACACGCGGCGGTTTTCTGCGGTTGGAGAGAGCGCTCATGATCAGCCCTTCACCGTATAACGCAGCGCCCGCGCCTGTAGCCAGTTGGTGACCGCGAGCATAGTGAAGGCGGCAATCAGGAGTACCGAGGCGATCGCCGCCGCCGCCTGATAGTCATATTCCTCCAGCCGGATGAAGATCAGAAGCGCGGTAATCTCCGTCGACATCGGCTGGTTGCCGGCAATGAAGATGATCGCCCCGAACTCGCCGAGCGAGCGGGCGAATGAGAGCGAAACGCCGGCCAGCAGCGCCGGCGCCAGAAGCGGCAGGATGACCTTGGCGAAAATCGTCCAGTCGGAACCGCCGAGCGACTGCGCCGCCTCTTCCAGCGCCGGATCGAGATCTTCCAGCACCGGCTGCACCGTGCGCACGATGAAGGGCAGCGAGGTGAAGCACATGGCGACCATGATGCCCAAGGGCGTATAGGCGACCTTGATACCGTAGCTTTCCAGGATGGAGCCGAACCAGCCATTGTTGGCAAACAGCGCCGTCAGCGCGATACCGGCGACAGCCGTCGGCAGCGCAAACGGCAGGTCGACGATCGCATCGACGATCCGCCGGCCGGGAAAGCGGTAGCGCGTCAGCACCCAGGCCAGCGCCAGCCCGAAGACGAGGTTGAACAGCGTCGCGCCGAGCGCAGAAAGCACCGTCACCCGATAGCTCGCGAGAGCCCGCGACGACGAAACGATCCGCCAGTAGTCTTCCGGCCCGAGGCTTGCCGCCTTGATGACGAGTGCCGCGAGCGGCAGCACCACGATCAGGCCGACATAAAAAAGGGTCACCCCCAGGGATAATGGCAATCCCGGCAGGACATTGCGTCGTCTCACGCGGTCGGTTCCTTATCAATGCAAAGCCGGCGAACCGAATGGCGGCCGGTCGGGTGTCGCAAAGCGTGACTTCCCTCATTCCTGTGCTTGTCACAGGAATGAGGGAGTTTAAGGCGGCGGCCCCGCTAAAAGGCCGCATTGGAGAGGAAGTTACCGGCTGCCATAGAGCCTGTCGAGCGTGCCACCGGAGGCGAAATGCTCGGACTGGACCTTGTCCCAGCCACCGAACACGTCCTCGACCTTGACCAGGCGGATTGCCGGGAACTGGTCTTTGAACTCCCCGACGACCTTCTCGTCATGCACACGATGGCCGAACTGGGCAGCGATGCGCTGGCCATCTTCCGAATAGAGGAAATCGAGATAGCTCTTGGCGAGTTGTTCCGTGCCGTGCTTCTTGGCAACCTTGTCGACCACCGCCACCGGGAATTCGGAAAGCAGGCTGACCGACGGGATGACGCCCTCGACCTTGTCCTTGCCATACTGCTTTTCGATGCCGCGGGTCTCGGCTTCGAAGGTGATCAGCACGTCGCCCTGGCCGCGTTCCACGAAAGTGGTGGTAGCGGCACGTCCGCCGGTATCGAAGACCGGAACATTGTTGAAGATCTTGGTGATATAGGCCTCGATCTTTTCCTGGTCGCCATTATAGGCTTCCTTCGCCCAGGCATAGGCGGCGAGATAAGTATAGCGCGCATTACCTGACGTCTTCGGGTTCGGGAAGACGGCATGCACGTCGTCACGGGCAAGATCGCCCCAGTCCTTGATGTTCTTCGGATTGCCGGCACGCACCAGGAAGGACGGGAAGGAATAGAAGGGCGAGGCATTGTTGGGGAACTGCTTGGTCCAGTCCTTGGCGACGAAACCCTGCTTGGCAAGGAAATCGATATCGGTCGACTGGTTGAAGGTCACGACATCCGCCTCGAGCCCTTCGACGATCGAGCGCGCCTGCTTCGACGTGCCGGCATGCGACTGGTCGATGGTGACGCCCGGTTGCTGCTTGATGAAAGCCTGGTTCTCGGCGACGAAAAGCTCGCGGGCAACGTCGTAGGAAGCGTTCAGAAGCTTGTTCGGCTCATCCGCCATGGCCGGCTGGACGAAGAGTGCAACGGCAAGCGGCGCGATGAGTGCGGTGCCGAGAAGAAGAAGGCGGTTCATCAAAAGTCTCCGGAAACGGGCCATGGTTGGCAATGTAAGCGGAAACTAACGGGACGATCACCAATTCGCGAGAAACCGCCCTCCCCGGCGCGAGAGGCGGTTAGAATTTTCGTCCATTTTTCGCCACATTCCGCAACGGTTTTGCCTCCGCTGCCCATTACGCCCCATGGTGGTGCATAGCACCTGCGCGGATATAGTCATGGCACAACTTTCCGTGACCATGTAGGACCAGCAATATATTAGTCTCGCGCATATCCGGATCGGGATCGCGCTGCCCGTCAAAGTCAATCCGATGCAAAACAAAAGCTTTGGTTATCTCTACGTTCTCCTCGCCATCACTATTTTTGCGGCGCAGGACGGATTGTCCAAATATCTCGGTGAACGATACCCGGTGATCATGTTCACCATGGTTCGTTTCTGGGCCTTTGCCATCTTCGTCGTCGTGCTGGCGGCGTTTTCGCCGGGCGGCCTGCGCAAGGCGGTCGTCACCCGCAGGCCCTTCCTGCAGATGCTGCGCGGCCCTCTGCTGATGCTGGAAATCGTTCTCGTCGTCATCGCCTATAACAAGGCGGGCCTCGCCATGACCCAGGCGATCTTCCAGTCGACGCCGCTGATCATCACCGTCCTGTCGGTCCCGTTGCTGGGCGAAAAAGTCGGCTGGCGGCGTGGCCTCGCCATCCTTGTCGGGCTTTTCGGCGTGCTCGTCATCATCAACCCGATCGGCATCCGCTTCGACGTCAATCTCCTGTGGTCCTTTGCTGGCGCCCTCTCCTATGGTCTTTACGGTATAGCCACGCGCGCCGTCGGACGGGAGGATTCAGCCGTTACGAGCGTGCTTTATACGGGCATATTCGGCGCCATCGTCGCAACCGCGATCGGCGTCTTCTACTGGACCCCGATCGCCATGGAACACTGGCCACAGCTGATTGCGCTCTGCATCTGTGGGGCCACCAGCCATTACTTCCTCATCAAGGCCTATGCGACGCTGACCGCCGTCGAGGTCCAGCCGCTGACCTATTTGCAGATCGTGTTGAGCGTCGCCGTCGCCACCATCTTCTTCGACGAAACCATCACCATCAACATGGTGGCCGGTGCATTGATCGTCGTTGCTGCAGGCCTTTTCACCGTCTGGCGTGAACACCGGCTGGGGATCAAGCAGGACTGGAAATCGCCCTTCTGGCAACGAGTTGACCCACTGCAGCGACACCGAAAACAACCGGGAAACCAAGCAGATACATACGGGAAACATTCGGAAACAAAACTGTACGGGAAAGTACCATAAATTCCTTGCACCGTTACTTGCAATCTGTTGCTGTGCGGCAAAAGCCATGGAGGGTACTTTGTTGCCGACTGACAAGACGAAGATCGATCTCGATGAAAAGAAGGTGGATCAGCGTGTAGGCGAAAACATCCGCCACATCCGTCTCCTGCGGGGATTGTCGCAAGGTGCGCTCGCAGAAGCGGCCGGCATCACCTTTCAGCAGGTCCAGAAATACGAGAAGGGCACCAACCGGGTATCCGCCTCCCGCCTCGTGCAGTTCTCGATCGTCCTATCCTGTTCGCTGGACGATCTCTTCGAAGGCACCAAGGACGAGATGATGGATGGCCTCGGCATCGACGGCAAGCCGGTTTCGGTGCTGAGCAGCGAAGCGACATCGATCGCCTTGAAATTCGACGATATCAGCGACAGCGACATCCGCCGCAGGATCAAGGCACTGATAGCGACGCTCGCAAAGAGTCGCGAAGAAACCGAAGAAGACGAACTGCAAGGGGCATGATCGCTCCCGCGTAGGGGCGCCACCGCCCGGCCTTCAGCCTTCTGCAATATGCTTCCGAAAAAAATGCGGACCTGATCATCCCCACCGGCGCACAAGGCCCGATAATCACATCGTCATCGGACGGGAAACCGGGTTCGCGAACCGGCCTCCTTCACGGGCTCTGAAGCTGCTCGGTTGCCGGTGATGGTCGATGAACAGGTTCGGGCGGGAATTGACAAGTCCTCTTCGAACCGGATGAAGCGACCGGGGCAGGCAGACCAAAATCTACCTTCCACCCCAATGCCACTGCCTGCCCCATTCCCGAACCCTAGGGGTTCGATGGCAATGCAGTCGAACCACACGGCATGGCCGATGTGGCTACCCGTGCTGACGGAATTGCAAGCCGGCGCCCCCAACGATCGCCTCAAAGCCTGTGCTCGGCAAACAACACCGGATGGTCGCTTTCGAAATACCGGTCCAGCTCCGCCTCCGTCACTTCGGCAAGCGTTGCCGGATGCCATTTCGGATTATGGTCCTTGTCGATCAGCACGGCGCGCACGCCCTCGTAGAAATCCTCATGCCGCAGGATTTCCGTCGCGGCGGTCAGCTCCCGCTCTAGACATTCGACGAGGCTCGAACTGTCGCGCCCGGCCCGCAGCAGACGCAGGGTGAGCTTGAGGCTGGTCGGCGAACGCCTGGCGATCACCGCCCGAGTGGCCTCGGCGAACGCTCCGTCTTCCCTGTGAAGGGCCGCGACGATCTCCTCGACCGTATCGTGGCGGAACGCCCGGTCGATCACGACACGATTGGCCTGCAATCGGCTTTCGCCCGGCACGACCGCGAAACCGTCGATGACGGCCTCGACATCGGCATGGGACACACCCGGCTTCAGTCCCGAGAGCGCTTCGACGATCTCGCCCAGACTGTCGGATGGAACCTGATGATCCGCCAGCCCGGCATGGATGGCATCCGCGCCATCGATGAAGTCACCGGTCAGCCCCATCCATGTCCCCGCCTCGCCCGGCGCCTTCGGCAACAGCCACGTGGCACCGACATCGGGAAAATAGCCGATCCCGGTTTCCGGCATGGCAAGCTTGGTGCGTTCGGTGACGATCCGGTGGCGCCCATGCGCGGAAAGCCCGACGCCGCCGCCCATCACCAGCCCGTCCATCAGCGCCACATAGGGTTTGGGATAATGCGCCAGCTGGTAGTTGATCGGAAATTCGTCGCGCCAGAAGCCCGCGACATCCGGTTCCCCGGCACGGCTCAGGTCATGGATCGCCCTTATGTCGCCGCCGGCCGAAAGCCCGCGCTCCCCCTCGCCTGTCAGGATCACACAGGCGATCGTGTCGTCCTCGACGAAGCGGGCAAGCGCTACGCCGATCGCGTGGATCATCACCAGATTGAGGCTGTTGAGCGCTTTTGGCCGATTGAGCCGGATGATGGCAGCATTGCCGATACGGTCGATGAGAATGTCGTTGGTCTGGACTGGGTGATCGGTCATGCCGTGCCCGTTGCAAGATGCGGTCACCGATCATAGCCGCCCGGCCATCGGTCTTGCCAGATGCTAAATCGGGCGCGATTGACGCATGCCCCCTGCACCATCGGCAGGCTGTCGAGCCTGCCATCGCATATTCGAAGCCGGGGCGCCTTCATGGGAACTGGTTAGGTCTGAAGACGCCCCGGCGGTTATTCGGCAGCCATCGGAAGGTCTCGCTGGCCGTCGAAAAGATCGCCCTGCTTGCCGGGCGTGGTATTGCCTTCATTGTCCTTCGTCTTCGGTTCACGACCGAAGAACAGCGCATAGGCAGCCGGCAGTACGAGCAGGGTCAGCACGGTCGCGACAAGAATGCCGCCCATCATCGCATAGGCCATCGGCCCCCAGAAAAGGCCGCGCGAGATCGGGATCAGCGCCAGCACGGCGGTGAGCGCCGTCAGCATGATCGGCCGGAAGCGGCGGACGGCAGCACCGACGATCGCCTCCTGCCGGTGCATGCCGGCAGCGATATCCTGGTCGATCTGGTCGACGAGGATGATCGAGTTGCGCATGATGATGCCAAGCAGCGCGATGACGCCGAGGATCGCCACGAAGCCGAACGGCGCGCCAGTGATCAAAAGCGCCATCGCCGCGCCGATAATGCCGAGCGGACCGGTGGCCAGCACCAGCATCGCCTTGCCGAAATGCCTGAGCTGGATCATCAGAAGCACGAGGATAACGAGCAGCATGACCGGCATCTTTGCCGCGATCGACTGCTGGCTTTCGGCCGAGTCCTCGGCGCCGCCCTGGATGTCGACATGATAGCCGGCCGGCAGTGCAGCCCTGATATCCGCAAGGTTCTGGTAGAGATTGAGCGACACCTGGGTCGGCTCCATGTTGTCGGGCAACGTAGCCTTGACGGTGATCGTCGGCAGGCGGTTGCGCCGCCATTCTATGCCCTGTTCCATGATCGGCTCGATACGCGCCACCTGCGAGGCCGGCACGAAGCCGCCGAGATCGGAGGGGATATAGACCGAGTTGATCGCCGACAGGAGATTGCGGCTGGCATCCGGCTCACGCAGTACGACCGAGACGGTTTCCTCGCCGTCGCGGAAATCGCCGAGCGGTGCGCCGGAAACGGCGGCCTGCAGCATCTGCCGCACGCGCTGCGAGGTAATCCTGAGCGCCCTGGCGCGATCCTGGTCGATGACCAGCTTCACCGCCGGCACCGGTTCCATCCAGTCGTCATGGATCGCGCCGAAACCCGGCTGCTGCTCGAAGCGTTCCTTCACCTGGTCGGCGATGCGGCGCACCTCTGCCTTGTCCGGCCCCATGACGCGCATCTGCACCGCCCAGCCGACCGGCGGGCCGAGGAACAGGCGGTCCACCTTACCGCGCACCGTCGGGAAATCATTGGCGAGAATATCACGCAGCTTGACGATCAGCCGCTCGCGCTCTTCCAGCCCCTTGGACATGACGAGCAGCTGGGCATAGTTCGGGTTGGCGAGCTGCTGGTCTAGCGGCAGGAAGAAGCGCGGCGCGCCTTGGCCGATGAAGGTGGCGACGAACTTCTGGTCCGGATCGGCCATGATCTTCTGCTCGAGCGCCTTGGCCTGCCGTTCCACCTCGTAGACGCTGGTCCCTTCCGGCAGCCACATGTCGACCAGGATTTCCGGCCGCGACGACTGCGGGAAGAAGCTCTGCGGAATGAACTTGAAAGCGTAGATGCTGCCACCGAAGGCGACGAAGGTGAGCGCGATGACGATCAGCCGGTGGCGCACCGCCCAAGAGACCGTGCCGCGCAGCCGCCTGTAGAAGCGGGTATCATAGGCGTCCTTGTGGGTTCCCACATGCGCCCGCTGCTTGAGGATCATGTAGCCGAGCCACGGGGTGAAATAGACCGCGACGAACCATGACGTGACGAGCGCGATGCCGACGACGAAGAACAGCGAGCGTACATATTCACCGGCCGTCGAGGCCGCAAAACCGACCGGGATGAAGCCCGCGGTGGTGATCAGCGTGCCGGTCAGCATCGGGAAGGCTGTCGATGAATAGGCAAAGCTCGCCGCTTCGAGCCGCGGCAGCCCCTCTTCGAGCTTCCGCTCCATCATCTCGACGACGATCATCGCATCGTCGACCAGAAGACCGAGCGCGATAATCAAGGCGCCGAGCGAGATGCGCTGCAGCTCGATGCCCATGTAATACATGATGGCGAGCGTGGCTGAGAGGACGAGCGGAATGGCAATCGCGATGACGATGCCGGAACGCCAGCCAATCGAGATCAGCGACACGACCAGCACGATCACCAGCGCCTCCATCAAGGCCTGGGTGAACTCGCCGACGGCTTCGGTGACGACTTCCGGCTGGTTGGAGACCTGGTGCACCTCGACCCCGACCGGCAATGTCTTTTCGAACTGCTGATAGGTCGCCTCGACCTGTTTGCCGACATCGGTCACCTTGTAGCCATTGGCCATGACGACGCCGATCTCGACCGCATCCTCGCCGTTGAAGCGGAACTTGTTGTCGTAGGGATCCTCGAGCCCGTCCTTGACGGTGGCGATATCGCCAAGGCGGAACACCTGGTCGCCCGACCGGATCCGCAATTCGCGCACGTCGGCCGAAGACTTTATCCCGCCCTCGACGGAAATGCGCACCGAACGATCATGCGTCTCGACGCTGCCGGCCGCATCGACATCGTTTTGCCCTGACAGCGCATTCTGGATATCGGTGACCGTCAGCCCCCGTTCGGCCAGCGCCTTGGAGGAAATGTCGATGAAGATCTTCTGCGCTTGGTCGCCAAGGATCGTCGCCTTTTCGACGCCGGGCGTGGCAAGCAGCATGTCACGCGCCTGGATGGCGAACTGCTTCAGTTCCGGATAGGTATAGCCGTCACCGACGATCGCATGCAGCGTGATGAAAGTGTCGCCGAATTCGTCGTTGAAATAGGGACCCTGGAGACCGGAGGGGAGATCCTGCTTGATGTCGCCGACCTTCTTGCGCACCTGATAGAATGCATCCGCCACCTGCTGGGCATTGGTATCGCCCTTGATCTGCAGCGTGGTGATCGACATGCCGGCGCGGGTATAGGACTTGATCCAGTCGAGATGCGGCGTTTCCTGCAGCTTGCGCTCGATCTTGTTGACCACCTGGTTCTGCATGTCCTCGATCGAGGCGCCCGGCCAGGAGGTCTGCACGACCATGACGCGGAAGGTAAAGTCCGGGTCTTCCTTCTGACCCATGTTCATCACCCCGAGCGCGCCCATGATCAGGATCATGCCAAAGATGAAACGGCCGATGCTCGGATGCTGGATCGCCCAGCGCGACAGGTTGAATTTTTGACGATCCGGCCCGCCGGCCCCGTGAGGCGCGTGAGGCAGCTGGGGATCATGACCCGCAGACGGCGTTGGGGTGTGAGACGACGACATTGTCTTGGTCCTTCGATCAGAAGAAAACGGCCGAAGCCACACGGGGGTCAGTTGCCGGCGGATACGCCGACGGATGCGGCCGTCATGCTGTTGACGCTGCCGAAGCGCGAGGTAACCGTTTCCGGTAGCCGCACCTTCATGTCGTCCTTCATGAACTGGGTGCCGGCCGAGACGACGAGGTCACCAGTCGAAAGCCCCTTGGAAATCCGGACACCATCGTCGGAGAAATCGGCAATCGTCACCGACCGCGCATTGACCGTGCCCTTCTGGCGGTCGACCACCCAGACGATCGACTGCTCGCCCTTCTTGGCGAGTGCTGCAAGCGGCACTGAATAGGCCGGAGAGGAATTGTCGAGCGAAGCAGTGATCGTTGCCGTCATACCGAGCAGCACCCGGTCGTCATCCGGCAATGCGACACGCACCGCGAATGTGCGCGATTGGCTGTCGGCGCTGCCGGCCACCTCACGCACCTTGCCGTCGAGCGCCAGATTGTCCGACGACCAGAAATTGGCTTTCACCGCCTTGCCGGGCTTGAACTGCGCCACATCCATCTCGGGCACGGCGACCAGCACTTCCTTGGAACCGTCGACCGCAACCGTCAGCACCGCCGAACCGCTTGCCACCACTTGGCCGACATCGGCGCTGACGGCGGTGACGATACCCGGCCTGTCGGCCTTCAGCTCGGTATAGGCGACCTGGTTCTTCGCCTGGTCGAGCGAGGCTTCCGCCGAATGCTGTGCCGCAATCGCCTGGTCGCGGGAGAGCGTTGCCTGGTCGAGATCGGCCTGCGAGGAAACGTTCTTGTCGCGCAGCGTCTGGGCACGCTTCAGCGCGATCTGGGTGATCTCGGCCTGCTTTTGCGCCGAGGCCAGATTGGCGTCGGCACTGTCGAGCGACAGCTTGTAGTCGGTCTCGTCGATCCTCGCCAGAACGTCGCCGGCCTTCACCCGGTCGCCGACATCGACGAGCCTTTCGGTGATCTTGCCGGAAACCCTGAAGCCGAGATTCATCTCGGTGCGCGCCTTGACCGAACCGGAATAGACGAGCTTGCGCCCTTCATCCGGTGGACCGATCTCGGCCACCTTCACGGGACGAACGACTTCGGGGGCCTCGGCCTTCTTCTCCTCCGAGCAGGCGGAAAGTGCGGCCAGCGCTGCGGCGACGAGCAGTCCCCTGGCGAAAACGGAAGAACGTCGATGAGAGGTAACGGTCATGGCCCCCACTCCGGTGGCGATTGATGATGGCGCCTGTCGGCACCGGCTATTCATTTCGAGAGTTCTACTTCAGCGCCCTCAGGGCGAAATCCACCAGATCGGCCGGCGTCGTGCGGCGGTTCTCGATCAGGCATTCGGCGATGATCTGCGGATGACAGAGCGTCACGACGCAATCACAGAGGCATTCGGCAGCAGCATCTGCATCTTGAGCGCGAAATTCGCCTGCGGCAATACCCTCGCGCACAAGCCCCGTGACGATCGCCCGCATCTGCATGATATGGTTTTCGATCACCGACCACTGTTCCTCAATCGCCACCACGACCATTTCGTGAACCTTGTTCTCATGCAGCAGCATTTCGACGGTGATCCGGTGCTGCCCGAGGAAATGATCCCGCAGCCGTTCATGGGCACTGACCGGCCGCGCTGCATTGGCAAGCGCGACATCCCGCGTCACTTCCAGCATACGGTTGCACAGCGCCTTGTGGATCTCCGCTTTGGAGGAGAAGAACCGGTAGATATTGGCCGGCGACATGCCGAGGTCTTTGGCGATGTCGGCAACATTGGTCTTTGAATATCCGTAATGCTTGAACAGGCGCTCGGCGGCATCGAGAATCCGCTGCACGTTCTCCTGCCTCACCATCTCCGCATGGGGGTCGCCGATGTCCATTAGGCCTCACGATTTACGACTGACGAATTTAAATGTTCGTCAGTCGTAAATCGTGAGTTTCAGTTTGTCAACCTTGCCGCGCAATTTCACTTGTCGCTAATGTTCGCAACTGGCATTGAATTTGCTGCCGCGCCCTATATTTCTGGCAATCCGGCCGCATGAATGGGGCGACCGAGGGGGACATGTATGTAATGACCGAAAGTCCGGACGTTTCGCTGCTCGACCAGGAGCGTTATCGCCTGCTGGTGGATGCGATCTCGGACTATGCCATCTACATGCTTGACCCTGCGGGCCATGTGGCGAGCTGGAATGCCGGCGCACAGCGCTTCAAGGGCTATGAGGCCGCCGAAATCCTCGGCCACCACTTCTCCCGCTTCTATACCAACGAGGACCGCCTCGCCCGCCTTCCCGAACTGGCGCTCGAAACGGCGACCACCGATGGCCGCTACGAAAGCGAAGGCTGGCGCGTGCGCAAGGATGGAACCCGTTTCTGGGCCCATGCGATCATCGATCCGATCTGGGACCGCAATGGCCATCTTCTCGGTTTCGCCAAGGTCACCCGCGATCTGACGGAGAGAAAGAAGGCGGAGGCGGAACTGCGCCTCAGCGAGGAAAAGTTCCAGCTCCTCGTCAACGGCGTCAGCGACTATGCCCTCTATATGCTCGATCCCGAAGGCCATGTAAGCAATTGGAATGCCGGCGCCGCCCGCATCAAGGGATATACCGCCGACGAGGCGATCGGCAGGCATTTCTCGCACTTCTATACCGAGGAAGACCGCAGGAAGGGCGAGCCGGAACGCAATCTCGACATCGCCCGCCGCACCGGCAGGGTCGAACGCGAGGGGCTTCGGCTGCGCAAGGACGGAACGACCTTCCTCGCCCATGTCGTCATCGACACCGTTCGCGACGAGACCGGCCAGGTGCTCGGCTTCGCCAAGATCACTCGCGACATCACCGAAAAGGTCGAGGCCCAGAAGGCGCTGACCAAGACCCGCGAGGATCTGTTCCAGGCGCAGAAGATGGAGGCGATCGGCCAGCTGACCGGCGGCATTGCCCACGACTTCAACAACCTGTTGATGGCGATCATGGGCAGCCTCGAAATCCTGCGCAAGCGCATGCCGGATGACCCCTCGCTTCTGCCCCTGATCGACAATGCCATGCAGGGTGCCGAACGTGGTGCTGCGCTGACCCAGCGCATGCTGGCCTTCTCGCGCCGCCAGGAACTCAACATGACGCCGGTCGACGTGCCGGCGTTGGTTGCCGGCATGAAGGACTTCCTCGAACGCTCTCTGCGCTCGACGATGCGCATCGAGACCGAGTTCTCCCCGGCGCTGAAAAGCGTGCTGACCGACAGCGTGCAACTGGAAACCGCGCTCCTCAATCTGGTCGTCAATGCCCGCGATGCGATGAACGAGCAGGGGACCGTCACGATCGGCGCCCTTCCCCATCATGTGCCCGACGACAGTGGAAAACTGCGCAGCGGAGACTATCTGCGTATCTTCGTGCGTGACACCGGCGAGGGCATGGACCCGGAAACGGTGACGCTTGCCACGACCCCGTTCTTCACCACCAAAGGGGTCGGCAAGGGAACAGGACTGGGACTGTCCATGGTGCAGGGACTGACGGAACAGTCGGGCGGTATGATCGCCATCGAAAGCGTCAGGGGCCAGGGCACCACCGTGTCGCTCTACCTGCCCACGATCGACAAAACAGATTGCCCCAAGGAGAAGGCTGTGGCGACAGGCAACAGCGAAAAGATCGGCGACCGACCTCTGACCGTGCTTGCGGTCGATGACGACGCCCTGGTTCTGATGAACACGACCCTGATGCTGGAGGATCTCGGCCATCAGGTGATCGAGGCCTATAGCGGCCAGGAAGCGCTGTCCGCCATGCGGCGCGACGACGTGCGCATCGATCTCGTCATCACCGACCATTCCATGCCGCGCATGACCGGTGCGGAACTGGCAGCCGAAATCGCCGTGGAGTGGCCGGGCCTGCCCGTCGTGCTGGCGACCGGTTATGCCGAGCTTCCCGAAGGCAGCGGCAACCACTTGCCCCGTCTGCCAAAACCCTTCTCGCAACAGCAGTTGAGCGAAATGATCGGCACGGTGACCGGCACTGCCGGATGATAGCCGGCGCATCCGTCTTCTGAACCAATTTGAAAGGCCCGCGTTGTTCTCCGCCAGAAGAGGAGAACTGGACATGGTCTTCAAGCATCAGCAGTTTTACGAGACGCCGCCGGAAATCGAGGTCGAATTTCCGCCCCATGCCGTGCTGGAAGGATTGGTTTCCGATGCGCTCGCTTCCGCCGGCGGCATCGACGCGAGCGATGTGACGGTAACCGCGACAGGCTCGATCATCACGCTTGCCGGCGCTGTCCAGCGCCAGGAAGAGATCCCCCGCGCCACCGAGGTGGCGAAGGGCATCGCCGGCGTCGGCGAGGTGCGAAACGAGATCAAGGTCACCGGAACGGAACAGTCGCGAAGAGCGATCTGAGAGCCGCGGAAAGGCCTTCGGCGGCTAGCCGCAGGGTAAAGGCTCAGCGGGCCGGCAACCGGCCCGCGGCTTTTCAGGCTCAGGCAGCTATTGCCCGGTAATCCATGGCGTCGAGATCTTCGAGCAGGCTCGGACCCGTCGGCTGCCAGCCGAGGATTTCGCGCGTCCTGGCGCTGGACGCCGGCATATCGAGCCCGGCAAACATGGCCATCCAGCCGAAATGCTCACCGGCCTTTTCCGCCGGGATGGAGGCGACGGGCAGGTTCAAACCGCGGCCGAGCGCTTCGGCGATGAGCTTCACCGGAACACCTTCCTCGCCGACCGCATGATAGCGTGCACCCGCCTCCGCCCGCTCGATCGCCAGCCGGTAAAGCCGGGCGACATCGACGACATGGCCTGCCGGATAGCGGTTTGAACCGTCGCCGAAATAGCCCGAGACACCCTTGGCGCGGGCGATCTCGACGAGCGGCGTGATCAGCCCCTGCTTAACCGGATCATGCACCTGCGGCAGGCGCACCACAGACAGATTGATGCCCGCGTCGAGCAGCGCATTGCCGGCGATTTCGGAGGCGACGCGCGGATTGGGATGGTCGAGATTGCAGACATCTTCGACCGCCGGCTGGCCATGCTCGGCAATGCCGAGGCCGGTGCCCGAGGTGATGATGATCGGCCGGTTGGAACCCTTGAGCGCTTCGCCCATCGCCGCGATTACCCGCGTGTCCTTGGCGCAGTTTTCAACAAAACGCGAAAAATCGTGGTCGAATGCGGTATGGATGACGGCGTCAGCCTTCTCCGCCCCGCGGCGCAGGCTCTCGGGCTCCTCCAGCGTGCCGCGATGCACTTCGACACCGGCGGCTTCGAGCGCCTTCGCACCGGCGTCTGAACGGGTCATGCCGATGACCTGATGTCCCGCGCCGATAAGTTCCGGCACGATCCTGGAGCCGATAAAGCCGGTCGCGCCGGTCAGAAAGATGCGCATGTCATGTCTCCTGGTTGAAAGAGAACCCCTTATTGCGCTAGTCTTCATGCTGTTAAAGTAGTGACTTTATCCTATTATAATGACCAATAGGACAATCCGTACGGGATCGGAAGCCAGATCATGACTGCTGACAACAATGCATTGGGTGTTTTTCTGCGCGATCGCCGCGCCCGTCTCGATCCGGCAAATTTCGGCCTCGCCGGCCGCCGCCGCACGCCCGGTCTTCGCCGTGAGGAAGTCGCCCAGCGTGCCAATATCAGCCCCACCTGGTACACCTGGCTGGAACAGGGCCGCGGCGGCGCCCCCTCTGCCGATGTCTTGAACCGCATCGCCTCCGGCCTGATGCTGACCGAGCCGGAACGCGAGCATCTCTTCATGCTCGGCCTCGGCCGTCCGCCGGAAGTTCGCTACCGGGCCGTCGAAGGGGTCAGCCCGCGCCTTCAGCGGCTGATCGATCTGCTGGAGACGAGCCCTGCCCTGATCAGGACCGCCGCCTGGGACATTCTGGCCTGGAACAAGGCCGCAACCGTCGTCATGACCGACTATAGCCAGCTTGTACCGACCGAGCGCAACGTGCTGCGCATGCTGTTCCTCAGGCCGGGTGTGAAGGAGCACCAGCATGATTGGGAGGCCATGGCCCGCTTCGTCGTCGCCGCCTTTCGCGCCGATGCCGCACGCGCCGGCGCCATATCGGAAATTGCCGACCTGGTCGACGAATTGTGCCGCAAGAGCGAAGAGTTCGAAAGGATCTGGCAGGAAAACGAATTGGCGACGATGGGCGAGGGCACCAAGCGGCTCAAGCATCCCATCCTGGGCGATATCGAGCTGGAATATTCCGGATTTGCAGTGGATGGCAGGCCGGATCTCAACATGGTCGTCTACAATCCCGTTGACGAGGCCGTGGCGAACCGTATCCGCGAACTCGTGCGGGAAAAATCCGCCTGACCTCCATTCGGCCTCTTCCGCAACCTGTCAGGCGGCGCCTTGCAGCATCACGGCTGCAGCAGCATCGCCGCTATCCTCGTCCCCGAGCTGCGAGCCGACGCGTCTCGCATCGCGCTTCGGTGCCTCGCCGAACATCCGTGAATATTCCCGGCTGAACTGCGACGGGCTTTCATACCCGACCTGAAAGGCCGCCGCCTCGACATTCAGCCCCTGCGACGCCAACAGTCGGCGGGCTTCGAGAAGCCGCAGCTGCTTCTGGTACTGCAGCGGCGAAAGCAATGTCAGCGCCTTGAAATGCCGGTGGAAGGCGGACGGGCTGAGCTGGGCAACCGCCGCCAGTTCATCGACCCGGATCGGTTCGGCAAACCGTTCACGCAGCACCCGCACAGCCTCAAGCACCCGCTGCGGCTGGTTGTTGACCAGCGCCATGCGGGCAATATCGGCGCCATGAGGCCCGGTCAGCAGCCAGTAGCAGATCTCCCGCATGATCACCGGATAGAGCGTCGGAATGGCGTTCGGCATGTCGAACAGCCGCACCAGCCGCAAGGCGCAATCGGCGATCGGACCTTGGAAATTGGTGACGAAAACGCCGCGGCACGGTTCGCTCCTTGGCTTCGGCGGATCAGCAAGTTCCGCCGCCACGCTGCGCATGATGGCAAGGTCGAGCTCGAACATGAGAACAAGGCAGGGATGATCCGGGCTTGCCTCGACCACCCGGCCGACAGACGGCGCTTCGACACCGATGACGAGAGCCTCGCCCGCCTTGTACTCGAAGCGATTGCCGCCGAAATTCGCCCATTTCGCGCCCTGCACCACGATGCACATGGATGGCTGGGACATCCGGTGCGCCGGCGGTTTCGGATAGTCCGACCGGAGGATCGCCACGGTGTTGATCGGCGTGAAATAGATGTTTTCGCCCGGCTTGCGATCCGTGTAACGCCGGATTTCCGCGATCAGTTCGTCCATCATCGGCAGCACTCCGAGCCTGTCTTGCTGGCGAGGACATTACATTGGAAAGCAGGAATAGGCAAGAATTGACCGCCTTTCGGCATTCAGCACAAGGGTCTGCGGCCCCTATACTGAGCCGAACTCGATCACAGGAGCCCAGCCATGACAGCCGAACGACAAGATAAATCAACGGGAAAGATCGCGATCATCACCGGCGGCAGCCGCGGCATCGGCAGGAACACCGTCCTCTGCCTGGCCAGGCGCGGTGTTCGCTCGATCTTCACCTACAACTCAAATCAGGCAGAAGCCGACAAGGTCATCGCCCTCGCCGCCGAGGCAGGCGCCGGAGCCATCGCCCTCAAGCTCGACACCGGCAAATCGGCCTCCTTTCCCGCCTTCGTCGACGCCGTGCGATCGGCTCTTGAAAGCATGGGCGCCGACCATTTCGATTATCTGGTCAACAATGCCGGCACATCCTCGACCGCAACCCTCGCCAATGGCACGGAGGAGGAACTCGACGCCCAGTTCAGCGTCCATTTCAAGGGCGTCTTCCTGCTCACACAGGCGCTGCTGCCGCTAATCAACGACGGTGGCCGGATCGTCAATATCTCGTCGGGGCTTGCACGTGTGGCCATGAACGGCCGCGCCATCTATGGCCCGATGAAGGCGGCGGTCGAAACGCTCAGCCGCTACATGGCGCTGGAGCTTGGACCGCGGCGCATTGCCGTCAATGTCGTCGCCCCCGGCGCCATCGCCACCGATTTCTCCGGCGGCGTGGTGCGCGACAACCCGGCCGTCAACAAGATGGTCGCCGACCATACAGCCCTCGGCCGCGCCGGCACACCGGACGATGTCGGCCCGGTCATCGCCGGCCTTCTGTCGGACGAATTCGGCTGGGTCAACGCCCAGCGCATCGAGGTCGCCGGCGGCATGCAGATCTGAGCATTGGTGCAGATTATACCGGCTGCGGAATGCCGGTGAAATCACCGATACCGTCCGGGCAACACCTGCCCGGACGCCTGTCATCTCAACCCGTCACCGTGGCAGGGCATAGGCGATCACATAGTCGCCCGGCCTGGTGCCGACCGAGCCGTGACCGCCGGCAACGATGACGACGAACTGCCGCCCGTCATCGACCGCATAGGTCATCGGCGTCGCCTGCCCGCCGGCCGGAAGCCGCGCCTCCCAAAGCTGCCTGCCATTGGTGAGGTTATAGGCGCGCAGATAGTCATCGACCGCGGCGCCCAGGAAGGCGACGCCGCCCTTGGTGATCATCGGTCCACCAATGCCGGGAACCCCGACCTTGAACGGCAGCGGCAATGGCGTCATGTCATGCACGGTGCCGTTGCGGTGCTTGTAGACGGTCTTCCCGGTTCTGAGATCAACGCCCGCGACATAGCCCCATGGCGGCGCCTGGCAGGGGATTTTCAACGGCCCGAGGAACGGCCCCATATAGACGCCGTAGGGCGCACCGTCATTGCGGTTCAATCCCTGTTCGGACCCCTTCTCGTCCTGCCCCTTCGGCGGCACGTCGGCGCGCGGCACGAGTTGGGAGGTGAAGGCGAGATAGGTCGGCATGCCGAACATCACCATCCGCTCCGGATCGACCGCAACCGAGCCCCAGTTGAACGTGCCGAAATTGCCCGGATAGACGATCGTCCCTTTCAGCGACGGCGGCGTGTACTGGCCCTGGTAATCCATCGTCTTCAGCCAGATGCGGCACACCATCTGGTCGAACATGGTGACACCCCACATGTCGCGGCCCTCGAACGGACGCGGCCTGAAATTCAAGGCCGAGATCGGCTGCGTCGGCGAGGCGTGATCCTCCGGGATCGTGCCGCCCGGCGCCGGCTGTTCGGTGACCGGAATGATCGGCTCACCGGTGCGCCGGTCGAGCACGTAGATATCGCCCTGCTTGGTCGGGCCGACCAGCGCCGGCACCACCTGCCCGTCCGACTTTGTCAGGTCGATGAGGACCGGCTGAGCCGGCACGTCCATGTCCCACAGATCGTGATGCACGGTCTGGCGCACCCAGCGGTCGGCGCCGGTATTGATGTCGAGCGCCACGATCGATGACGAGTATTTCTCGACATTGGCCGACCGGCCCATGCCGAGCTGGTCCGGCACCTGGTTGCCGAGCGGCACATAGATGAGGCCGAGCCCCTCGTCGACCGACATCACCGACCAGCTGTTGGGCGAATTGGTCGTATAGGTCTGCCCTTCCGGCAGCGGCTGGGTCTGGGTCGGGTTGCCCGAATCCCAGTTCCAGATCAGTTGGCCGGAATTGACGTCGAAGGCGCGGATGACGCCCGACTGCTCCTCGGTCGAATAATTGTCGTTCACCGCCCCGCCGATGATGATCTTGTTGCCGACGATCGCCGGCGGAGAGGTGGAGTAATAGTAGCCGGCGGGATTGTATTTCATCCCCTTTTCCAGATGCAGCGTGCCGCCCTCGGCAAAGGACGGGCAGACCTCGCCATTCTTGGCATCGAGCGCGATCAGCCTTGCGTCGGATGTCGGCACATAGACGCGCTCGGCGCAGGGCGTGCCGGCAGCGGCCGCCTGATCCTTGTAATAGGAAACGCCGCGGCAGGTCTGGTGCTGGCGATCCGGGTTCATGCCGGAATTGGCATCGAAGCGCCAGATCTGCTTGCCCGTCGTGGCATCGAGCGCGATCGCCAGATTATGCGGCGTGCACAGATAGAGATCGTTGCCGACCTTCAGCGGCGTCACCTGATAGGTGGTCTCGCCCACATCGTCCGGTCGCTTCACGTCGCCGGTCTGATAGCGCCACACCTCCTTGAGATTGGCGACGTTGTCGACATTGATCTGGTCGAGCGGCGAATAGCGCTGGCCATAGGGCGTGCGGCCATATTGATGCCATTCGCCATCCGGCACGTCGCCGCCAAGTGCCGGTGCGGCGGCAACCTTGTCCACCGGCAGGTCGCCGCTCTGGTCGAGCGGATCGAGGAACATCGAGACGATCGCAATCACAACCGACAGCGCGACGGCGGCTGCAAGCGGCCTCGACGTGGCGCTGTAGCGTTCTCCGGTCGGGCTGACGAAGCCGAGCGGCCGTCTTATCCACGGGGTGAGAAGCCACATGCCGAGAAGAATGATGACGCCGCCGCGTGGGCCGAGCTGCCACCAGTCGAGCCCGACTTCCCAGATGGCCCAGGCGAGCGAGGCGACGACGATGATCGCATAAAGCCCGAGCGCTGCCGGTCTGCGCAGTGCCAGAAGCAAAGCGGTCACGAGGAAGCCGAGGCCGCAGAGAACATAATAGGCGCTGCCGCCGAGCGACAGCAGATATGCCCCGCCGCCGGCAAGCGCCAGTCCCATGATTGCGATGATGGTAGCGGTGATGCGGATAGCCATGCACGACCTCGTCTCGACCAGGAGGATGCGGGGGACGGGTGTGCCCGGCACCTGTTCTGCCGCAGCGCCGGCGCGCCGAAGCGGTTCAACTGCAGGGTGGCATTCGCCCTGCCCAATCTTCAATTAGGCGAGGCGCATGGAAAGGACAGAGGCATTGACCTGGAAAAATCGCGAGCCTCGCGGGTGGCACCCAAAACCATTGCCGGAGCCGGGCTTGAAACCTCGCAATCGCACCTATCTCTCCATCGAGAGCGAGGAGTGTGAGAGCGGCATGCCATACGAGCTTTATTACTGGGACGGCATTCAGGGGCGCGGCGAATTCGTGCGGCTGGCGCTGGAGGAAGCCGGTGCCAAATATATCGACAAGGCCCGCAGTTCGTCAGGCGCCCAGACGATGATGGAATTCCTCAAAGGCAGCCACGGGCACGAGCAGACGCCTTTTGCGCCGCCCTTCCTGAAAGACGGCAATGTCGTCGTCTCCCATGTCGCCAATATCCTTCTCTATCTCGGATCGAGGTTGGCGCTCGTCCCCGATGACGAGCAAGCCCGGTATCTCGCAAACGGCTTGCAGCTGACCGTGACCGACTTCGTCGCCGAGGTGCACGACACCCATCATCCGATCAGCACCGGCGACTATTACGAGGATCAGAAACCGGAGGCGAAAGCCCGAGCCACCGCCTTCATCCGCGATCGCATTCCCAAATTCCTCGGCTATTTCGAACGCATTCTCTCCGGCAACCCGGCCCAGAGCGACTTTGCCATCGGCGACCGCCTGTCCTATGTGGATTTGTCGCTGTTCCAGGTGATGGAAGGCCTCGGCTACGCTTTTCCAAGGGCAATGGCAGCGGCTTCAGGAGATTATCCGAAGCTTCGCAAGCTTGCCCGAACGGTCGCGGAAAGGCCCAACATCGCTGCCTATCTCAAATCCGACCGCAGGCTCCCCTTCAACCAATCCGGCATATTCCGTCATTACCCGGAGCTCGACCTGGCATGAACGGCCAAGCGGCCTCTACTCGGCTTCACGCGCTGAGGCCTGCCTCGCTGTTCAGCCCACCTCTTCGCCAAGCTCCTGCAGGATCTGGTGGCGCGCCCGGTTGAGGCGGCTCTTGACGGTGCCGACGGCGCAATCGCAGATCACCGCCGTCGCCTCGTAGCTTTCGCCCAGAATGGCGACCAGCGTCAACACCTCGCGGTAATGCGGCGGCAGCTTCTGCAGCGCGCGCTGCACCTCTCTTGCCCGCGCCACACTCTCCTGCGACGCCTCGATCGGCATGTCACCGGACACGTTCTCTTCCGCACCCGGCGCCTCGCGGCCGAGAATTCTCGAGCGCGTATAGAACGTGTTGCGCATGATCGTGAACAGCCAGGATTTGAGCTTTGTGCCACGCTCGAACTTGTCGAGATTGGCGAGAGCCTTCATCAGCGTTTCCTGCACGAGATCGTCTGCATCCGCTGGGTTGCGGCAGAATGTGCGGGCAAATGCGCGAAGAGCCGGGATCAGCTTGACTATGTCTTGACGAGCAGGATCACCGTTCAACTGTGAGTCAGACACCGTTGCCTACCTCTCCTCACTCTGATGGGCTGAAATGACGGTGGCAAACGCATGCCTCGCCGATTTGGTTCCGAAAACCGGGAGGCGTTTTTACCAGGCGGAACAAAGCCGCCGACGTGGCCGTTTTATCGGCAGGCACATGAACCATGAGGAGACACGAAAATGGGCATGAACGGCCATTCGGACACGACCCGCAAGCTGCAGACAAAACCGCAGACCAAGGACAGCGCCCGCACCGCGCGCAGCAAGGCAGACCTCGACGAGCAGCTCGATGAGGGGCTTGAGGACACCTTCCCCGCCAGCGACCCGGTCGCCGCAAGCACGACATCGATCCCCGCCGGCACGCCGAAACCGCCGAAGCACTGAGCGGCGCAATGACCATGATGGGCGGACTGGTATCGCGCCGCCCATCCGGTTTTGCCCGTCATTCGCCTGTTTCGGCCATCCGGTTTTGCCGAACCGTCTCCAAAGGTATTCATCTGTGACATTTTCGGGATATCCGAAACGGCAGGTCTTGCTGTAAGGAAATCTAATGTAGGGTTCGTGGCTGGACGCGTTTGCCGGATGTTTTTCCGGCGCTTCTTACGTCAGGGGTCGGGATGGCGAAGGACATTGCTCAGGTCGATGAGCGGGAGGCTAGGATGGGACGCCGCGTCAATGGCAAGGTCTCGGTTCTGCTGACGGAGATCGAAAAGGAAGAAATTCCCGATCGCCTGCTCGAACTGGCCCGCAAGCTCCAGAGCGCCCTTAGCGAAAAGCAGCAGGGCTGATTTAAGGCCAATCCACTTCTTCCAACAGGATGACGGCAGCCGCGTCGGCGCGCCGCTTTTTATTCTCGCCTTTTCCGATGGCGAGGAACTTTCGCCACCCCTCCCGGTTAGACGGCCGCAACCGTTATCAGACAACCATCAGGGAGAAACTCAATGGCGACCACCAAGACGCTCAATGATCTTTTCTATGAAACGCTGAAGGACATCTATTACGCCGAACGGCAGATCGTGAAGGCCTTGCCGAAAATGGCCCGCGGCGCCCAAGACCCGAAGCTCAAGGCCGCCTTCGAAAATCACAAGGAAGAAACCGAGGGCCAGATCGAGCGCCTGAAACAGGTCTTCGAGATCATCGGCAAGCGCGCCCAGGGCAAGACCTGCGATGCGATCGAAGGCATTCTGTCCGAGGGTGAGGAAGTGATGGAGGAGTTCAAGGGCACGCCCGCCCTCGATGCCGGCCTTCTCGCCGCAGCCCAGGCCGTCGAACATTACGAAATCAGCCGTTACGGCACGCTGCGCGCCTGGGCCGAGCAACTCGGTCTCAACAAGGTCGTGCCACTGCTCGACGAAACGCTGCAGCAGGAATCCAAGGCAGATGATCTGTTGACCGACATTGCCGAAACCGCCGTCAACACGGCAGCGAAAAAGGCGGCCTGATCAACACCCTGAAATGCGGAAAGCCCGGATCGCTCCGGGCTTTCATCCTTTGGTCGCATTAGGCTTTTTCAGCTCAGCGAGATCGGCCCAACGCTCGGCGGCAGCACGGCAACGGGCGGCTGGATCGGCAGCATGCTGCCGTTCAACCCCTGTGAGCGGAAGATGCGGGTCTCGTACCCTCCGCGCGTCGCGAGATGCGTACGGGCCGCGTCAAGAGCCAATTCGTAACTGTGATAGTATGACGCGGACTGAATCCCGTCGATGACGTAGACCCATCCGGTCGCATGAGGCATTATATCGCAGTAGTTGTGCATAGTGAGTGTCTCCTTCCCGAAGGACGGAACAAAGCCGACGCGCAAAAGTTCCTGTTGGTCGGGAAGAATCCTGCTGATAATCTGCGATGTCATCACACGACATTGCAGCCTTTTACATTTCCTCGGAACTTTTCTGCAGCGCACGCGTTTGGCGGTTTGGGCGAATGGAGACGATGATGGCAGCTTCTCAGGAAGATTGGATCAAGCATAGAGCCTACCAACTTTGGGAGCAGGAGGGTTATCCCGCCGGCAAGGACATGGAGCATTGGGAAAGGGCGAAGCTCGAATATGCGACGCTGAAGCCCACCGCTTCGGTACCGGCGGCCAAGAAGGCGAGCACCAAGGCCGAAAAGCCTGCTGCAGCCAAGTCAACCAAGACGGCATCCCAAAAGACGGCAACCAAGGCGCCCGCAAAGGCCGCCGCGAAAAAGACGGACAAGCCGGCCGCCAAGGCCGAGCCAAAGACTGAAAAAGTGCCGGCCGTGGCTGCAGCAGTGACGGCGGACCAGACGAAGAAGCGGTCAAAGAAACTGGCTGCCGAATAGACCCGATCATCTGCGGGTCGATTTATTAAAAGCGTTGATAGCGCATATGGCCGGCGATCATCTCGCCGGGCATGTGTCTTTGCGCGACCAGACTTTGCGTAACGAAATCCTGGCGTAACGAAATCTTGGATTGAGACAATGACAAAACCGGCCGGCACCAGCGCATTTCCCCGAAAGCAGCATGATCGCGCGTCCCGGCTGAAACCCTGCAGCAAGGCTCTAGCTGAGCTGGCAACACCTTCCTTTTTGTCACGGCAGCCCTGCAATCATCCGATCTTGCGGGACGTGATCTAATGAGCGCTTATCTTTCCATCGATCCGCACAATAATCGCTATGACGGGCGGAGGAATCGCGTAGGCTTGAGGCCTGTCGTTGCTCGGGGGGAAAGCGTCACGATGAAGATATTGTCCGTTACGTCGGAGATCTATCCGCTGATCAAGACCGGCGGACTGGCGGACGTGACCGGATCTCTTCCCAAGGCGCTGTCGCCGCTCGGCATCGAGACCACCTCGCTCATCCCCGGCTATCCACGGGTGATGAGGCAGCTGCAGCAGACGACGCCGCTGCTCGAATTCGACGATCTTCTCGGCGAGCGTGCCACTCTTCTGCATGCCCAGGTCGAAGGGCTCGATCTCCTCGTCCTCGATGCGCCGGCGCTTTACGACCGCTCCGGCGGCCCCTATGTCGATGGCGACGGCAAGGATCATCCCGACAACTGGAAGCGCTTCGCCGTCCTGTCGCTTGCAGCAGCCGAAATTGCCGGCGGCGCCCTGCCCGGCTGGCTTCCCGACCTCGTCCATACCCATGACTGGCAGTCGGCCATGACCTCCGTCTATATGCGCGAGGCAGGCTGTATGACGCCGGTCGTCATCACCATCCACAACATCGCGTTCCAGGGCCAGTATCCGGCCGGCCTGCTGCGGCATCTCGGCCTGCCGCCGGAGGCCTATTCGATGGACCGGCTGGAATATTTCGGTGACATCAGCTTCCTGAAGGGCGGGCTGCAGACGGCAGACGTGATCACCACCGTCAGCCCCACCTATGCCCGCGAGATCCTCACTCCGCGCTTCGGCATGGGCCTGAACGGCGTTCTCAACGAGCGGGTGGAAGTGCTGCGCGGTATCGTCAACGGCATCGACATGGATGTCTGGGACCCGACGATCGACGATTTCCTACCGCAGACCTTCGACATCGCCAACCTGCGCCGCAAGCGGGAAAACCGCAAGCCGCTGCTCGAACGCTTCGGCCTCGACGAGGACGACGGCGGCCCGATCTTTTCCGCCGTCAGCCGCCTCACCTGGCAGAAGGGCATCGACATGCTGGCCGACACGGCCGACGAGGTGATCCACAATGGCGGCCGCATCATCATCGTCGGACAGGGCGACCACGCGATCGAACAGGCATTGCTGCAGACCGCGGCCCGCTATCCCGGACGCATGGCCGTCCATATCGGCTATGACGAGCCGACCGCCCATCTCGTCCAGGGCGGCTCGGATTCGATCGTTCAGCCCTCACGCTTCGAACCCTGCGGCCTGACCCAGCTTTATGCCCTGCGCTATGGCTGCGTGCCGGTCGTCTCGCGCACTGGCGGCCTGTCGGAAACCATCATCGACGCCAATGATGCGGCCATGTCCGCCCGTGTCGCCACCGGCTTTCAGTTCCACCCCGTCACCACCAACGGCCTCAGGCTTGCGCTCCGCCGCGCGCTGCATGCCTATGAACAGCCGAAGATGTGGGCGCGGCTGCAGAACCAGGGCATGAAGACGAAATTCTCCTGGGAGCGCAGCGCCCAGCAATATGCCGCCGTCTACCGCAGTCTGGCGCATAAGGCATCGAGCCCGCAGACAGGCCTGCGCCGGCTGAAATTCTGGTAAGCGCCCGGCCGGCCACTCGCGTGGGACCCCGGCCTGTCGCTCAGATCTTCACCACCTCGTCACGCCAGAAGACGATCACATATCCGCCCGAAGGCGCAGCCTCCGCCGCCCAGGCCTGAAGCTGCGGCAGATAGGGCTCATGCCGCCAGAGATCGGCAAAATCCGGATCGGCCAGCACGGTGACCTGCTTGCCCTGCCGGTAGATCATCACATGCGACCGGTTGGGCTCCCATTCCTCCCCAAGCCCGGTGTCAGTCATCCAAAGACAGAGAAACTCCCGGCAAACTGAGGGGCGATCCCCATAGATCGAACACCCCTGCCCCGCCACGCAATGCACGCACCACTCATCCGCCGGCTTGTCGAAATGATCGATATCCGGCAGGCGGCAACAGAGCGTGCAGGGCCCGCAAGTGCGGGCTGGAAGGGTGGAAGAGGCGTGATCCATGCCGGACGTCTAGCATGTTTTCAATGAAAGGCATCTCCATCCGCCTTATCACAACGCTGCCAATGGGCGAAACTTGCGAACTATACGGAAATTCCGTATAGATCGCCTCCATGGCGGAAGAGAGGTTCGATCCCGAAAAGGATGCACTCAACCAGGCGAAGCATGGCCTCTCGCTGGGCTTCGGCGACCGCATTTTCGATGATGGCAACCACCTCGTTATTCCCCCCATCCGCGCGATCGATGGGGAGGAGCGTTTCAAGGTCATCGGTCTGGTCGAGCAGAAATTATATATGGCCGTGTTCGTCTGACGCGGCGAACACGCCCGTTTCATTTCCGTCAGAAGGAGCAACGAGGGTGAAGAAAGAGCATATCATGCTGCCGGCTGATCCGACCGATCCGGAGGATTTCGACGTAGACGCCGAAGCCCTGCAGCGGGGCCAGCGCGCACGCCTGATCCGGACTACGAGAACCAAGCTCGGATTGTCGCAATCCGAATTTTCCGCCCGCTTTCAGGTGCCAGTCGGTACGCTTCGCGATTGGGAGCAGGCGCGCGTCACCCCGCCGGATTATGCTCTCGCCTATATCAAGGTCATCGCCCAGCATCCGGATATGGTTGCCAGCGCCATTGCCTGATCGGCGCCACTCATCCGCATTGCAGCGGACTGGGTGACGCCATGCCTCAGGCACAACAACGTCACCGGCCTCACGGCCGCCTGAACAGTGCCAGGCTTCGCCCTTCGAGCTCGAAATCCTTTTCCTTGGTGATGACGAGCCCGCGTTTTGCGGTATCGGATGTCGTCAGTTCCAGCACCCAGCCGCCCTCGCCGAATTGTGGGATGCGGAAGGGCACATTGCCTTCGAAGGGATTGAACAGCATCAGCACGTCATGCCAGATGCCCTCTTCCTCCTTCAGGTCGCCGCGGCCGATATAGACGCCGAGCGTCGTGCCGTCGTCCCACTGGTCAGGCTGCTGGAAGCCGCCGCCGGCATTGAACCACTTGATATCCATCCCGTCGCGCCAGTTCTCGCGGCGCAGAAGCGGCTGCTCGGCGCGAAGCTTGATCACGTGGCGGGTGAATTCGCGCAGCGCCTCGCAGGTTTCGGGCAGGTCGTCCCAATGCACCCACGAGATATCGCTGTCCTGCGCATAGCCATTGTTGTTGCCCATCTGGCTGCGGCCGAACTCGTCGCCGGCAAGCAGCATCGGCGTCCCATGCGAGAAGAACAGCGTGGCGAGGAAATTGCGCTTCTGCCGGTCGCGTACTTCATTGATGCCCTCGTCCTCGGTCGGGCCTTCCGCGCCGTAATTGTAGGACCGGTTGTCGTTATGGCCGTCCTTGTTGTCCTCGCCATTCGCCTCGTTATGCTTGTCGTTATAGGAAACGAGGTCGTTCAGCGTAAACCCGTCATGGGCGGTGATAAAGTTGACGCTCGCCCATGGCCGCCGGCCGCGCTGGTCGTAGAGATCGCCGGAGCCGAGCAGCCGGGCGGCAAAATCGGTCGAGACATTGTCGCTCTTCCAGTATTCGCGCACCGTATCGCGATACTTGTCGTTCCATTCGGCCCAGCCGGGTGGAAAACCACCGACCTGATAGCCGCCGGGACCGATATCCCAGGGCTCGCCGATCAGCTTCAATCTCGACAGGACCGGATCCTGCGTCATCGCATCGAAGAAACCGCCGCGCTGGTCGAACCCTTCCGGCTCGCGGCCCAAAATGGTGCCGAGATCGAAACGGAAGCCATCGATATGCATATGCTCCGCCCAGTAGCGGAGACTATCCATCACCATCTGCAGCACGCGCGGATGCGAGGTGTTGACCGTGTTTCCCGTGCCGGTGTCGTTGATGTAGTAGCGATGATTGTCCGGCAGGGTGCGGTAATAGGAGAAATTGTCGATGCCCTTGAACGACAGGGTCGGCCCGAGCTCGTTGCCTTCCGCCGTGTGGTTATAGACCACATCGAGAATGACCTCGATCCCGGCATCGTGGAAGGCGCGCACCATGTCGCGGAACCCCTGAATGCCGTTCGGCCCGTAATAGCGCGGCGCCGGCGCGAAGAAGCCGAGCGAGTTATAACCCCAGAAATTCTTCAGGCCCTTGTCGAGCAGGTGCTGGTCGTCGGGGAACCAATGCACCGGCAGAAGCTCGACCGAGGTGATGCCGAGGCTCTTGATATAGTCGACGGAGGCCTTGTGGCCCATGCCTTCATAGGTGCCGCGAAGCTCCTTCGGCAGGGCGGAGTTCAGCTGCGTGAAGCCTTTCACATGGGTCTCGTAGATCACCGCCTTCGGCCATGGCACGACGGGCCGGTTCTGGTCCTGCCAGTCGAAGGCATAGGGGTCGATCACCTTGGCCTTCGGCGTGAACGGCGCGCTGTCGCGGCTGTCGACCGTGAGGTCCTTGTCCTTGGCCAGCAGGTCATAGGCGAAATGCGCCTCGTTCCATTCGATATCGCCGACCAGTTCGCGCGCATAGGGGTCGATCAGCAGCTTGGCAGGATTGAAGCGGTGGCCGGCTTCCGGCTCGAACGGACCATGGACGCGAAAACCATAGAGCGCGCCGGGCTTCAGGCCGGGCACATAGCCATGCCAGATCTCGTGCGTATATTCTGGCAGATCGAGCTTGGCGATCTCTATCTTGCCGCTCGGATCATAGAGGCAAAGTTCGACGCGCGTCGCATAGGCGGAAAAGATCGCGAAATTGACGCCCTCGCCATCGAAATTGGCCCCGAGCCGCGTCCAGTCGCCAGCCTCGATCGAAAACTGGTTGGTCTTCATGTCCATGCAGCGCCCCTTTGCCGGAAGATCAAGGTTTAAGGAAAATCTGCCCTACAATGGTGCAGCGCGGCATTTGGTTCCCTTGGCTTTGCTAGAGTATCCGTTTTGATCAAGCCGGTTTTGGTGTCCATATTTGCTGTTTGCGCAGGAGTGCGTTTGCAAGGACGACCAGCTTTCGCATGATAGCGGTGATTGCGACTTTGGGCGGCTTTCCTGCTGTCCTGAGTGCGTCGTATTTGGCCTTAAGATCCGGGTTGAAACGGATAGCGACAAGAGCCGGCATGTAAAGGGCTTGCCTGACGATGGCTCTTCCACCAGCGATGAAGGCGCGTCCGGTCCACCCTCCGGACTGCCTGTCGTTTGGGGCAAGACCCGATAGCTTGCCGGCTGCCTTTTCATCGATTTCGCCCAGCTCGGGCATTTCGATGAGAAGTGTAAAGGCTGTGATCCTCGACAGGCCAGGTATGGAAACAAGGATATCGAAGCGCACCTTGAGGCTTTCGTCCGTTGCGATGTGGTCGGTCATGACCTGCTCGACCTGGACGAGTTGCGCTTCGATCTGCTTCAGCCGGGCGAGGTTCTGCCTTTTGAGGAGCGGCTGAGTGATATTCTTGGCCCGGTTCTTCGCAGCCGTTCTGTCCTTCACCAACGCCAGACGTGCAGCATGCAATTCCTTGAGTTCAGCGAAAGAAACGGCATACGGGGATAAGAGACGCGGGTTCAGTACCATGCCGAATTGGGCCAGCATCGCGGCATCCGCGCGATCCGTCTTGGCCAGCTTCCCAGTTGCCTCGGCAAACCGTCGCGCCTGACGCGGATTGACCTTGGAAAGTGGCAGGCCACGGGTGAGCATGAAGCGTTCGAAAGGCTTGTGGTAGGCACCGGTCGGCTCATAGACCACACGCGCGACAGGCGTGTCGCCGATCCAGCCAAGGATCGCGGCAAATCCCTTGCGGTCGTTGGTGACGCGCATCCTGTCACCATCTGGCAACCGATGGAGATCGATATGGTCTTTCGAGATATCGGCCCCGATGGTAATCTCACTCATCTTTTCCGTCTCCCATGCTTGTCATCCGAGCCCAAAGCTCGGGTATCCGTTCAGGACGATTGGAAAAGATGGAGGCGATCACACTCTAGCTCGGCCCCAAAACGGCCAGGCATTTCTCGATCCATCCTCCATCGCCGGAAGAGGATGGCCCTCCTCTCCGGCGCTTCTTTTTCTCACAAGAAGCGCAGATAGTCATAAGACAAGCCTTTCCTGGTTAAATTGAAGCGCTCTGCCGGAGCAGGTTTTCGACAGGGCAAAGGCGATTGGCGACGGGCATACCCTATGGTACGTCCGAGCCGATCGCCTTTGATCCTGGCGGAAAGATGCCCGGCCCTTCGGGTTGGCTGAAGCGGGCCGCCTGATCGACCGGCCGGCTTGGCCGTAAGCTTTGGCTACGACACGCGCCGGCCGGTCGACCATGCGACTCCGCTTGAGCCAACAGAGCGTTTCAATTTAACCAGGAAAGGCTCTAAGGGAACGACATGGCGGGCAGCGCCGTTCCCCGATCTGCCGCAGCGAGATTTTTCGCCTGCGGCACGAGGAGGGAAAATCGATGACATCCGTGACCATGGAAGAAGTGGAAGGCCGCCTCAGCGCACACCGTGAACTGATGATCGAAATGCTGTCGGCCATGATCGGCGGTGAAGTCACCATCACCGCCTTTCTGAGAAAGCTGCGCGACGACGCCACGTTCAAGAACAGCGAGGAAGATCCGGGCGTCATCCCGGAGCAAGCCTTCGCCATCGAAAACGCCGCCGCACGCGAAATCAGGGCCATCCTGGAGGCAGCGCGCGCAAGGGCGGAGGCAGGCTAGGGATCCGCCATGTTAAAACCTGTGCCCATTTGTGACCGGACTGTCATCTCCATGGCATTTTAGCGGAACTATAATGGCAGCCGACGCGTTCTTGGGTCCAGACGACAATGGAGGCTATCATGGTCAGGGATTGGGTAGAGGTGGCGGGTTTCGCGCTGGTCATTGCCGCCTGCTACATGTTTGTCATTCCCGCCTGATTTGGCCCGCCTGATTTGGCCCGCTCGATCAGCTCTGCCTGATTGAGCCTGCCTGCTCTGGATTTCCCGAGGAGGGGAGTGGCCTCGATCACGAGGCCCGGCTCTCGTGGCCCGGTGTGCCTGCGAGAGCAAAGCTCTGCCTCCCGCTGTGTCGCTTTCGCAGACATATCTTCCCCTCATCACGTTCCATTAGATCATGTAAATAATCGGGAACGTTTCTCTCCCCCTCTTGTTAGCCCACCGTGACAGGTCGCAAGCCGGCCGCCACGTTTCCCCGCTCGGTATGAAGCCGATCGGCAATTCTGTGGGAGATTGCCATGCAACACATTCTCGCAATGCTCAGGAACCGCTTTTTCTCTCGCCGCCGCAAGCCGGTCTTCGAGACGGCATATCCTGAGAACGTGCAGGTCATCATACCGGATGCTGTCGTGCTGCCGCTCCCGAAGGCACCACGCGAGGAAATCAGCGTCCCGGCCTCGATCAACGGTCGCGACCTGTCCACGGGCCGCCTTTGAGACGAACAAGGGCGGCCGTCCATCAAGCCACGAAAAACAATCCATAAAGGAGCCAATCATGGCAAAGATCGATTCTGCCAAAATTCTCATTCTCGCCACCGACGGCTACGAGCGGTCGGAACTGCGTGTTCCGCTGGAGGAGTTGACGCAGCGCGGCGCCGAGGTGAAGATCGCCTCGCTCAAGCCCGGCGAAATCAGGAGTTGGGACGAAAAGGATTGGGGCGATAGCGTGAAGGTCGACATTGAGGCAACGCGGGTCGACCCGCGCGACTTCGACGCACTGGTTCTTCCAGGCGGCCAGATCAACCCGGATGTCTTGCGCAAGGATCAGGCGGCCGTCGATCTCGTCCGCCAGTTCGTCGCCAGCGGCAAGCCTGTCGCGGCCATCTGCCACGGTCCATGGTTGCTGGTCGAGGCCGACGCCCTGCGTGGCCGCCAGGCGACCTCCTATCCGTCGATCCGCACCGACCTTCGCAATGCAGGCGCCAGCTGGAAGGACGAGGCCGTCGTCGTCGACAATGGCATCATTACATCGCGCTCTCCAAAGGATCTTGCTCAGTTCGTCGGCAAGATCGTCGAGGAGGTCGAAGAGGGCCGTCATCAGCGACGGGCGGCTTAACACATCAGGCCGTCGATGAGGCCAGCCCCTCATCCACCTGCCGGCACCTTCTCCCCGTGGTCACGGGGAGAAGGACGCAAGCGGTGAAGCATCCATCTTCAAAAATTCCACCAGCCGTGCCTCATTCAACCGCAACCCGCGCGGCGGCTTCACCAAGGTCGCATCGTTCATCATCGCCTCCAGCGGCGCCACGTTCTCGGAGAGGTCGAGAATGGCCGGATGCACATAGCTCGACCGGCACACTGCCGGCGTGTTCTGCAACACCTCCGACGCCGCCTTGGTCAGTGCCTTGATCTTCGGCCGCTTGCCCTCCTGTTCCACGATCGTCCAGGCCGTGACGAAGGCGGCAAGGCTACCGCCCCAGGTGCGGAACGTCTTGGCCGAGATCGGAAACCCGGCAGCCTTGGCGAGATAGGCATTGAGCCGACCGGAATCGACCGGCCGCGGCGTGCCGTGTTCGTCGGGAAACGAAAAGAGCTGCCGGCCGGGAAGATCGGCGATCTCTTCCAGAATGCGCTGCAGCCGCGGATGTTTGAGCGTGTGCTGCACGCGCTTGCCGCCCTTGGCGGTGAATTTCAACAGCACGCCATCGCCGGAGAGGACCATGTGCCGCTTGAGAAGCGTCGTCGCCCCATAGGTGCGGTTCTCCTTGGCATAGGCGCGGTTGCCGACCCTCAGATAGGTGGCATCCATCAGCGCCACGAGAGCGGCAAGCACGCAATCCGACTGGTCGAGCCCGAGCGACAGATCGTGCTTCACCTTACGGCGGATCTTCGGCAAAGCCGCGCCGAAACGCGCCAGCTGGTCGAATTTCTGCTCGCTGCGAAAGCTCTGCCAATCGGCATGGTAGCGATATTGCTTGCGCCCGCGCGCATCATAGCCCGTCGCCTGCAGATGCCCGCGCGGATCGAGGCAGATCCAGACATTCTCATAGGCCGGCGGCAGGCCGAGTGCGGCAATCCGCATCCTGTCCCTGTCATCGGAGAGAACGAGCCCGTCCGGTAATTTGTAGGAGAACCCCTTCCCTCGCCGCAGGCGCCGGATGCCCGGCTCCGTATCGCTGACATAGGTAAGCCCGATCGCCTCAAGCGAGGCGACATCGATCTCGATCGTTTTGAGAGAAAGGTCCATGCGCGCTAGAACGGCGCCAGCGCGCCTTCGTTCCTGCGGCCGTCGCTCAAATCAGCGCGACGGCTGGCATGAAGCCTCATGACCCGAAGCTGCGCCGTTCCTCTCCGGCCTCGTCGCGCTCCAGATTGGCTCTTGGAGCCACAAGCCGCCAGACCAGCCCCTCAGGCCGGAACTCGACATCCACCTGCCCGCCGAAAGCGGCCATCGCATGGCGCTGGATGATCGTGCTGCCGAACCCCTTGCGGGTCGGTTCCCTCACCAGCGGCCCACTGCTTTCTTCCCACACAAGGCTGATCCCCGCCAGACCGTCCTCGCCCGGCGCGACATCGTTCCAGATGATCCTGACCCGCCCCTGCGGCACCGACAATGCACCGTATTTGACCGAGTTGGTGGCAAGCTCATGAAGCACGAGGCCGAGATTCTGCACCGCCTCGGCCCGCAGCATGAAATCCTCGCCCTGCACCAGCAGCCGGTCGCCGGCCTCGAAGGTCGACAGGTGAAGCTCGATGACCCGCTTCAGCCGCACGCCGGCCCATTGTTCCTTGGCCAGCGCCTCGATCGACTTGCTCAGTCCCTGCAGGCGGGTACTGACCGCCTTCTGGAATTCCGGCATGGTCGTATCCTGGCGGCCGAGCTGGCGCATCATCGCCTGCACCAGCGTCAGGATATTCTTCGTCCGGTGCACCAGTTCGTGCAGGATGAGATGGATGCGGTCTTCCGCCTGGCTGCGGTCGAAGGAGGCATTGGAAAGCGCCACCGATACCTGGTTGGCCTCGGTAATGCGGGTATCCACCGGCGCGACGATCTCGCCCTGCCCCATCCGCTCCGCCATGTTGGCGATCTGCCGGATCGGTGTCCTAAGTTGCCGTGCGATCGTATAGGCAAGCAGCACCGCCAGCGTGAGAAAGATCACGCCGCCGGCCACCAGCTGCTTGAAGGTGGTGATGATGCTTTCCTGTGCCGATGCGATCGGCCCCCAGACGACGGCCTTCCAGGTCCAGCCGGTGATCTGGGCATAGCCATACATCTGCTTGCCCTCGCCATCGACATCCTCGATCGTGCCCTTGAAACCGGTCATCAGCCGCAGCGTATCGGGATCGAAGGCCTTGCCGGCGGCGATCTTCTCGGCACCGGCCGACGCCACCACCTGGCCCTGGCCATCGACCACCGCCGCCGACCAGCCGGCCGGCAGGCCCTCGACGGAAATCAGTTTCTCCATCTCCTCGGCATTCTGCGTCATGATGATCGCCGAGCCGGATCGGGCCATGTCGTCCGGCAGCGGCATGGCGACATTGAACACCCACTTGCCCGCGGTCTTGCCGAAGAAGACCGAGGAAACCTCGGTAATCCCGGATTTCAGCACCGATTGCAGCGACGGGACGTTGCCCATCGTGCTCAGCGCCTCGCCGAAGGGCGAACGGGTATTGACCCGCTGCTGGCCATCCTTGTCGACGACGATGACATAGAGCGAGTTTGAGCGCAGGCTGCGCTGGGTGCGGTCATGAAAGGCTTTCAGATCGCCGCTCTCAAGCTCCGGCGAGGTGATCAGCAGGCGCAGCGTCGTCGCCATGTCCTGCAGCTCGCGGTCGACCGAGCGGGCGATCAGCTGCGCATCCTCAGCCGTATCATTGGCGAGCGCTTCGCGCTGCTGGCTTTCCAGCTGCAGCACGAGGAAACCGACAAAGGCAAGCAGCGGAAGCGCGACGACGACCACCAGCGCCATCAAATAGGCACTGATCGAAGCGGTTGGGAAAAGACGCGAAAACCTCAGCATCCGGTCATCTTAAGCCAACAATGGTACTGCAGGCAGAAGCTGCCCGCCAAAACTGGTCATCAGTCTGTCCCGCCCTCGCTAAATGCATCTTAGCAGGATGGTTCTAGCGGCTTTTGCGGGTAACGCCAAGATTTGTTTGGCACAATCCGAACCACAGCCGTCAGGCAAGCTTGCGGAAACGTGTCCGACATGTGCCATTACGGCACAACTCGCAACCCGTTCAGCTGATCCTGCTGCCTGTTTCCGGATCGAACACCACCGCCTTGTCGAGGTTGAAGACGAAGCGGAAAGGCTGGCCCGGCTCCGCCGCCGTATCGGCCCGCGCACGCCCGGTAAACGTCGTCCCGTCGAGCCTGCCGGTGACGAACGTATCCGAGCCGGTCGGCTCGACAATCGTCACCTCGGCGTCCACATGCGAGAGCGCGCTGGCGCCCGCATCGGCAGAACCCTGGTCGGAAATCGCTTCCGGACGAAGGCCGAGGATGACGTCCTTGCCCTCGGCAAGCGCGGTCGTCACCGAAGGCGGAACCCTGACCGTCACGCCCTGCCCTGCCACGCCCTGCCCTGCCACGCCCTGCCCCGCCGCACCCTGCATTGCCGAACCGAACAGCTGGATGCCGCCGGAGACCACCCGGCCCTTCAGCATGTTCATCGCCGGCGAACCCATGAAGTCGGCAACGAACAGATTGGCCGGACGATTGTAGATTTCCGCCGGCGTGCCGACCTGCTGCACCATGCCTTCCTTCAGCACGACGATCTTGGTCGCGAGCGTCATCGCCTCGATCTGGTCATGCGTCACATAGACGATCGTCGCGTGGGTATTCTGGTGTAGCGCCTTGATCTCTGCCCTCACTTCGACACGCAGTTTTGCGTCGAGATTGGAGAGCGGCTCGTCGAACAGGAAGACGCGCGGCTGGCGCACCAGCGCCCGGCCCATCGCGACACGCTGGCGCTGGCCGCCCGAAAGCTGGCTCGGCCGACGCTTAAGAAGATGCTCGATCTGCAGCGTTTTCGCCACCTGGGCGACGGCCGCGGAACGCTTGTCCTTGTCGATGCCGCGCATCTCCAGCGCAAAGGCGATGTTCTCCTCCACCGTCATGTTCGGATAGAGCGCATAGGACTGGAACACCATGGCGATATCGCGCTTCGACGGATGCAGGTCCGTCACCACCTGCCCGTCGATGACGATATCGCCCGATGACGGCGGCAGAAGGCCGGCGATCGCGTTGAGAAGCGTGGACTTGCCGCAGCCGGACGGCCCGACCAGTACGAGGAACCCGCCCTTTTCCAGCTCGATATCGATGCCCTTGAGGATCTCGACGCTGCCGATTTTCTTGCGGATGTTCTTGATCTGGAGAAAGCTCATTGCGGTTATCCCTTGACTGCGCCGGCCATCAGGCCGCGCACGAAATAGCGTCCGGCGACGACATAGACGAACAAGGTCGGCAGCGCGGCAAAGACGGCCGCCGCCATGTCGACATTGTATTCCTTCACGCCGGTGGAGGATGAAACGAGGTTGTTGAGCGCCACCGTCATCGGCGAGGCTTCGCCGGATGAAAACGAGACGCCGAACAAGAAATCGTTCCAGATATTGGTGAACTGGTAGATGACCGTCACGACGATGATCGGCCCCGAGCTTGGCAGAAGAATGCGCCAGAAGATGCGGAAGAACCCGGCCCCGTCGATCATCGCGGCCTTCACCAATTCATCCGGAAAGGCTTCATAATAGTTGCGGAAGAACAACGTGGTGAAGCCCAGGCCGTAGATCACATGGACCATGACGAGCCCGGTCGTAGAATTCGACAGGCCCATCAGGCCCAAGAGCCGCGCCATCGGGATCAGCACCGCCTGGAACGGGATGAAGCAGGCAAACAGCATCATGCCGAAAACGATCTTGTGGCCCGGAAACCGCCATTTGGTCAGCACATAGCCATTCAGCGCACCCAAGAGCGTCGAGATAATGACGGCAGGCACCACCATCTTGATCGAGTTCCAGAAATAGCCCTTGATGCCGACGCAGGAGACCCCGATGCAGGCCTCGCCCCAGGCCTTGGCCCAGGCGGAAGCGGAGGGGTCGGAGGGCAGCGCCAGCATGTCGCCGCCGCGGATCTCGTCCAGCGATTTGAGCGAGGTCGAGATCATCACATAGAGCGGCAGCAGATAGACCACTGCAAGGATGATCAGCGCGGCATAGATGAATATGCGGGCAAACCGCGCCGAGCCGGCGCTCACGGTTTCGGGAGAAGCGCTCATTGTTTCTTCTCCCGCAGTTCGGAATAGAGATAGGGCACGATGATCGCGGTAATGCCCATCAGCATCATTACGGCACTGGCCGAACCGACATTCATCTGGTTGCGGTTGAACGTGTAGGAATACATGAAGGTCGAGGGCAGCTCGGTCGCATTGCCTGGCCCCCCGCCGGTTAGCGCGATGACGAGGTCGTAGGACTTGATCGCCATATGGGCGAGCACGATGAAGGCCGAGAGGAACACCGGCCGCAGCATCGGGATGATGATGCGCCGGTAGATCGAGACGGTCGAAGCGCCATCGATCTGCGCCGCCTTGATGATCTCGCCGTCTATGCCGCGAAGGCCGGCCAGAAACATCGCCATGATGAAGCCCGATGCCTGCCACACACCGGCAATCACGACGGTGTAGATCGCCATGTCCGGGTTCACCAGCCAATCGAACTTGAAGCTCGTCCAGCCGAGATTGTGCATGGTGTTCTCAAGTCCGAGACCCGGATTGAGGAACCATTTCCACGCCGTCCCCGTCACCACGAAGGACAGCGCCATCGGATAGAGGAAGATCGGCCGAAGCACCCCTTCCGCCCGGATGCGCTGATCCATCAGGATGGCGATGAACAGCCCGATCACCGTACAGATGAGGATGTAGAGCACCCCGAAAATCGCCAGATTCTGCATCGCCACATACCAGTTGGGCTGCGACCAGAGCCGGTAATAGGCATCGAACCCGCCCCATTTGTAGACGGGCAGGATGCGCGACGTGGTGAACGACAGCGTGATCGTCCACAGGATGAAGCCATAGACGAAGACGAGGATGACGGCGAAGGATGGCGCGAGCACGAGTTTCGGCAGGCCGTTGCGGAGGCTATCTGCGAAGGATTTTCGCGGCCGTTCCGGCGAAATCACCGGCATCGGTTCGATTGTCGTCATGAGGGTCTCCAATGGGGAGAGAAACATGGAAGGCATCCGACGGGATGCCCCCTCTGGCCTGCCGGCCATCTCCCCCACAAGGGGGGGAGAAGACCTGCGGCCCGCTCATCGGCCCAATCAGGCCTTGAGAGAGCAGCCGGGTTAAGCCCCTCCCCCTTGTGGGGAGGGGTTTGGGGCGGGGTCTTGTCTGCTACTTCGCCGCAGCCACTGCTTCCGGCAGGCGCTTCAGCGCTGCCTCGGTCGTCAGCTGGCCGTTCAGATGCTGGGTGATGACGTCGAGCATGGCTTCCTTGATCGCCGCCGGCTGGGCATAACCGTGAGCCAGAGAGCCCATCAGCGTGCCCTTGGACGAGGCTTCCGCCAGGTCCTTCATGCCCTTCTTGGCGCAATCATCGAATTCCGTATCCGCAATGTCGGTACGGGCCGGAACCGATCCCTTCACCTTGTTGAAGGCAATCTGGAAGGATGGGTTTTCGACGGCGGATGCCATCTTCAGCTGCGCGTCCTGCGCATCCTTGCCGACGTCGAACATCATGAACTGGTCGGCATTGAATAGCACCGAGCCCTGCGTGCCGGGGAAGCGGATGCAGACGAAATCCTTGCCCGGTTCCTTCTTCGCGCGCAGCCATTCACCCTTGGACCAGTCGCCCATTTCCTGAGCGCCCGCCTTGCCTTCGATCACCAGCGCCGTAGAGAGATTCCACTCGCGGCCCGAAAAATTCGGGTCGAAATAGGTGCGAAGCTTCGACATGTCGTCGAACACCTTTTTCATCGTGTCACTGGAAAGCGCCGTCGGGTCTGCCTCCAGCACCGCCTTCTTGTAGAAATCCGGGCCGCCGACGGAAAGAACCACGGCTTCCCACATCGTGCCGTCCTGCCACGGAACGCCACCATGGGCGAGCGGGATGATGCCGTCCGCCTTGAACTTGTCGAGCAGCGCAAACAGTTCATCCATATTGGTCGGCACCTTGCCGCCGGCCTTGTCGAGTGCTGCCTTGTTGATCCACAGCCAGTTGGTCGAGTGGATGTTTACCGGTGCCGCAACCCAGTGCCCGTCATACTTGGAAAATGCCTGCAGCGCCGGCGGAATGACCTTGTCCCAGCCTTCCTTGGCGGCAAGCTCGTCGAGATTTGCGGCAACGCCCATTTCCGACCAGTCGCGCAGGTCGAAGCCGAGCAACTGCACTGCAGTCGGCGGATCGCCAGCCGTCACGCGGGCGCGCAGTGCCGTCATCGCGGCGGAACCGGCGCCACCGGCGACCGGCATGTCCTTCCACGACACGCCCTCTTTCTGCAGGTTTTCCTTCAGCACGTTGAGTGCGGCAGCCTCGCCGCCCGATGTCCACCAATGCAGGACTTCAACCTGTTCGGCGGCACGCGCCGCACCAGCCGTCATGGCAATCAACGCCACGCCCGCAGCCAGCTTTGTAATGGCTCGAATATTCATCGATGATCTCCTCCAAATCCGGGCTCCTCTCCGGATGGAGAATTTATAACGATATAAACCGACAGGGTGTCAACCCATGCGGGAAGCTTTTCGAATTGCTATCGATCAATTTTTTATATCATTGATTTGATAGGATATTTTTCGTTGTTTCTAGAAAAATGCGGTGATTCCCGAGAAAATTATGGAATTTTCCGTGAAATTTGTAACGATACATATCGAGGTTCCGCCGCGCTTTGCGACGGAAGGGAGGAAATACCATGTCGCTGGATGACCCCGACGACCGGCGCGGGACAAATGCGCCTGCCGCCACCAATGCAGATCGCAGCTCCGCCAATCTTAGCCCCGCAAATCTTAGTCCCCATGTGAAGCCGACTCTGAGGACGATCGCCGAGCTGACGGGCCTCGCGGTCACCACGGTCTCGCGTGCGCTCGGCGACGATCCGTTGATTGCCCGCGACACACGGCAGAGGGTGCAGGCCGCCGCAGCCGAGGTAGGCTACCTGCCCGACCGCGCCGCCCAGCGCCTGAGAACCGGCCGCACCAATGTCATCAGCCTCGTTCTCGATCCGCATGAGGAAATTCTCGGCTACGGCACCTCGATGATCCGCGGCATGACGGCAACGCTGCGCGGCACATCCTATCACCTCGTCATCACGCCGCATTTTTCCGATACGCCGCAGATCGATCCGGTCCGCCATATCGTCCGCAACCGCATGGCCGACGGCATATTGTTCAGCCGCACCGAGCCATCCGACGAGCGGGTGAAATTCCTCATGGAGACGGGCTTCCCCTTCGTCTGCCATGGCCGCACCGAACTCGCCACGCCACACCCTTATGTCGATTACGACAATTACGCCTTCACCTATCAGGCCGCGAAAAAGCTGATCGCCGCAGGCTGTCGGCGGCTGTTTCTCATCTTGCCACCCGAGCGTTTCACCTTCCATCACCACATGCGCCACGGCTTCATGACGGCGGTGCGCGAGGAAGGCGTCGGCTTCGAAATCGCCGATGGCATCACACTGGACAGCAAGGCCGACGCGGTGCGCGACCATGTCGCCACCCGCCTCGCAAAGGCCGCCCCGCCGGACGGGTTCATCTGTGGCGGCGAGGTCTCCGCCATGGCCGTGATGTCGGCCACCCACGACCTCGGGCTTTCGATCGGCAAAGACCTGCGCCTCGTCGCCAAACAGACCTCCGGCCTCTTCGACCAGGTGAGGCCAAGGATCGAAACGATCTACGAGGACCTGTCGGAGGCCGGAAGGTTGATGGCCGAACTATTGCTGAAGCGTATGGCCGGCAAGACGCCGGTGGATGAGTTGCAGGCCGTGTTGGGGGTTTAACCGGGTCCGTCTTTGGGGGCGGCAACACCCCCTCTGGCCTGCCGGCCATCTCCCCCACAAGGGGGGAGAAAATCCACGTTTGCCGACTGCCTCAATCAGAACTCGGTAGCGCGGCCGGGTTAAGCCCTCCCCCTTGTGGGGAGGGTTTGGGAGGGGTGTGGGGACGATATTGTCTCAATCCTCCTCGACGAACACCTCGTCGCGCTTCTTCCTCACACTTGGCAGGAAGACGATGACCAGCACCACCACGGCGATCGCCAGCAGCCCGGCGCTGATCGGCCGCGTGACGAAAGTCGACGGATCGCCGCGTGACAAGATCATCGCTCGCCTGAGGTTTTCTTCCAGCAGCGGTCCGAGCACGAAGCCGAGCAGAAGCGGCGCCGGCTCGCAGCGCAGTTTCAACAGCAGGTAGCCGAGAAGACCGAAGAAGGCG
Source organism: Neorhizobium sp. NCHU2750 (assembly GCF_003597675.1). NCBI lineage: Bacteria > Pseudomonadati > Pseudomonadota > Alphaproteobacteria > Hyphomicrobiales > Rhizobiaceae > Neorhizobium > Neorhizobium sp. NCHU2750. Next base: position 3,133,638 of record NZ_CP030827.1, read on the forward strand.
ACGGCATAGAGGTCGTAGACGTTGGAATTGACGCTGTAGACCCCGATCGAGCAGAAGGCCATGATGATCGGGAAGAGCAGGTAATAGGGGATGGTCAGAAGCTTCACCCACAGTCCGATCAACGGCAGATTGAGGATGACCAGCATCAGGTTGCCGATCCACATGGACGCAATAATGCCCCAGAACAGCGCCGGCTGTTCGGCCGCCACATTCGGCCCCGGAACGATGCCCTGGATGATCATCGCGCCGACCATCAGCGCCATGACAGGATTGGCCGGAATGCCGAGCGTCAGAAGCGGAATGAACGAGGTCTGGGCACCGGCATTGTTGGCCGATTCCGGACCTGCCACGCCGGCAATCGCACCATGGCCGAATTCCTCGGGCGTTTTCGACACCTTCTTTTCCACCGTGTAGGAGGCAAAAGACGCAAGGATCGCGCCGCCGCCCGGCAGAATGCCGAGCACCGAGCCGATCGCCGTGCCGCGCAGCACTGGTGCGATCATCGCCCGAAAATCCTCGCGGCTCGGCATCAGGCCGGAAACCGTGGCCATCAACACTTCCCGCGTCCTCTCGTTTTCGAGATTGCGCAGGATCTCGGCAATGCCGAACACACCCACCGCAACCGCCACGAAATTCAGCCCGTCGGCATATTCGCGGATGCCGAGCGTGAAGCGCGGCGCGCCGGTATAGATATCGGTGCCGACAAGGCCCAAGAGCAGCCCGAGCGCCACCATCGCCAGCGCCTTGATGACGGACCCATGCGCCAAAGCGATCGACGAGACGAGGCCGACGACCATCAATGAGAAATACTCGGCCGCACCGAACTGCAACGCGATCTCGGTCAGCGGCGGGGCGAAGATCGCCACGAGAAAGGTCGATACCGTGCCGGCAAAGAACGAGCCGATCGCGGCGATCGCGAGCGCTGCCCCGGCCTTGCCCTTGCGCGCCATCTGGTAGCCGTCGATGGCGGTGACGGCGGAAGAGGATTCACCCGGCATGTTGATCAGGATCGCCGTGGTCGAGCCGCCATATTGGGCGCCGTAATAGATCCCGGCGAGCATGATCAGCGACGAGACGGGCTCGAGCTGGAAGGTGATCGGCAGAAGCATGGCGATCGTGGCCGTGGCGCCGATGCCGGGCAGCACGCCGATCAGCGTGCCGAGCAGAACCCCGATCAGGCAGAAGAACAGGTTCTCGATCGAACCCGCCGTCTGGAAGCCGAGCAGAAGATTATTGAACAGATCCATCAGTCACATCCCGAAAATCGATCAGAACCGGACCCAGGGTCCGAAACGCTGGAACGGCAGGCCGAGCCCGTAGGAAAACACCAGCACGGAAAACACGGTGAGCAGCACCGCCAGAACCACGGCGGTCAGAGGCGTCATCTTGTGCGAGGCAAAGGCGGCGATCAGCCCGGTAAAGAACAAGGACGGCACGAAGCCGAGGCCGCGCACGGTGATGCCGAAGAAGATCGGCGCCGCCAGAATGAAGACGATACCGCGCCACGCGATCGGCCCGATCGCCTCTCCCGCCGCGCGAAACGCCTGGACAAGGATGATCGCCCCGAACAGGATCAGTGCCAGCGCCAGGATGAACGGGAAATATCCCGGCCCCATGCGAAATGCCGTACCAAGCTCGAGTTCGATCGACTGGTAGGCAAAGAAGATGCCGGTTGCGACCAAGAGGAGGCCACAGATCAGGTTGGCCTTGTCGATTGATTGGGAATTCATGATGTCTCCTTGGAGCGGAATACTCCCCTCGGCCCGCAATTTCCCCACAAGGAAAGACGTTTTGCGTATGACGAAGACCCCTCCCAACCCTCCCCACAAGGGGGAGGGCTTAACCCGGCGGAACCGCCGTGCACCAATCGGGGCAGGCGTCTGCGGCAAGTCTTCTCCCCCCTTGTGGGGGAGATGGCCAGCAGGCCAGAGGGGGACTTTTCCAAGCAATAACCCTAGCCTTGAGGAAGGGCGTGAAGGGGTGAAATTCTATCAATCCGCATATTGCCCGGCAGCCTCGATGATCGGCTTCCAGCGGGCGATTTCGGTCTCCAGCTTCGCCTTCAGCGCCGCCGGCGTCGCATCGGCTTCCGGCGACGGCGCGGTGCCGAGTTCGGCGAAGCGCGCGACGACATTCTTGTCCTTCAGCGCCAGCTGCAGCGATTTCGACAGCCGTTCGTTGATCTCGGGGGCAGTGCCCTTCGGCGTGTAGATGCCGTGCCAGATACCGACCGTCATGCTCTCAAGCCCCTCCTCCTTCACCGTCGGCAGGTCCTTGAAGATTGCGAGACGCTCCGGCGAGGTGACCGCATAGGCCTTGATCGTACCGCCCTGGATCTGCTTCGTCGTATTGGTCGTCTGGTCGCACATGATATCGACCTGGCCGCCGAGAAGATCGGTCATCGCCGGGCCGGTTCCCTTGTAGGGCACGGTGACAAGCGGCGTCTGGATGGCGCTCATGAACAGCATGCCGCAGAGATGGGAGGCAGCCCCGATGCCGGCATTGGCGACCGTCACCTTGTCGGAATTCGCCTTGGCATAGGCGACAAGCCCCTTGAGATCGGTCGCCGCCATGTCCTTGCGCGCGACGATCGTCATCGGGACGTCGGTGACGAGACCGACATAGTCGAAGGCGTTCAAGGTGTCATAGGCGAGCTTGCGATAAAGCGTGGCGCTGGTTGCCATGCCGATATGATGCAGAAGCACGGTATAGCCATCCGCCTCGGCCGCTGCCACGCGGCCGGCACCAAGCGTGCCGCCGGCGCCGCCGACATTTTCGACGACGATCTGCTGGCCAAGATCCTTCGACATGGATTCGGCGACAAGTCGCGCCACCGTATCGGTCGGCCCGCCTGCGGCAAACGGCACGACCATGGTGATCTGCCGCTCCGGATAACCGGCGGCATTGGCTCCCACAGCAAACAGCGAGATGGCGGCAAGCGCCGTTGCGCCGAATACGGCGTTCATAATTTTCATGATGTCCTCCTCCCGGTCCGATAACGGACGCAATACCCGCCGGCGCATCTCCTCCCGCACCGGCTTGTGAGACATTTGCGGATGCGCGCGAGCCGCTGACAATTGCCGAAAGGCAAGCCCGAACGGGATATTTTGCCCCTCGCGCTGCAGCATGGGTGGATATGGGAACAAGCGGCGAAGGACGTGGGTGGATTTCCACCCATCGGCATTCAGCGGCATGGTATACGGGTGGCACTGGCGGGAGAGTGGGGCATGCGAGCGAAACCTCACCCACCCTCATTCCTGTGCCTGTCACAGGAATGAGGAAAAAGATGCGGCAGCGGCAGGACAACCAAAGCCCCCCTACTCCGCCCCCTCAGCCCCCAGCATCCGCTTGTCCAACCCGTATTTCTGCATCTTCTCGTAAAGTGTCTTGCGGGAAATGCCGAGCGCCTCGTAGACCGGCCGTAAAGCCCCGCCATGGGCGGCGATCTCGCCGGCAATCAGGTTGCGCTCGAACGCTGCGACCTTCTCGGCGAGACGGCCACCAGCCTCCTTGGCCACCGCCAGCTCGCCGGTCCCCTCGCCACCGACAGTGTCGAGCCCAAGCACCAGCCGGTCGGCGGCATTGCGCAATTCGCGCACATTGCCAGGCCAGTCGCGCTGGGCGATCAGCGACACGATATCCGGCGCCACATCCATGTCTTCGCGGCCATAGCGGGCCGCCGCCTCACGTACCAACTGGAGAAACAGCAGCGGAATATCCGCCCGCCGCTGGGAGAGTGACGGCACATGTACGGTCGCGACATTCAGCCGGTAGAGAAGATCGGCCCGGAACCGACCCGCCGCCACTTCCGCCGCAAGGTCGACCTTGCTGGTGGCGATGAAGCGCACGTCGAGGGGCACGGTTTCATTCGAGCCAAGCCGGGTGATCACCCGCTCCTGCAGCACCCGAAGGAATTTCGCCTGCAGGTCGAAAGGCATCGAGCCGATCTCGTCGAGGAGAATGGTCCCGCCCCGCGCATGTTCGAATTTTCCGTAACGCGGCCGGATCGCACCGGGAAAGGCGCCGGCCTCATGGCCGAAAAGCTCGCTCTCGATCAGCGTTTCGGGAAGGGCTGCACAGTTGATGGCGATCAGCGGCCGGTTGGCGCGCGGGCTGATATCGTGAAGCGCCCGCGCCACAACTTCCTTGCCCACCCCCGTATCGCCGATCACCAGCGTATCGGCGTCGGTCGCCCCGATCGCCCTTATGCGGTAGCGCAGGTCGACCATCACCTGGGTGCGGCCCGGCATGCGCGCCTCGACATCGTCCCGCTTTCCGGCAACCGCGCGAAGCAGCCGGTTTTCAAGGATCAGCGAGCGCCGCTCCAAGGCACGGCGGATGACGCCGGCCAGATGCTGCGGCGTGAACGGCTTTTCGAGAAAATCATAGGCGCCCTCGCGCATCGCCTTCACCGCAAGCTGCACATCGCCGTGGCCGGTGACGAGAATGACCGGTATTTCCGCATCGAGTTCGCGGATGCGATGAAGCAATGTCATCCCGTCCAGCCCCGGCATGCGGATATCGCTGACGATCACCCCGTCGAAGCCGAAGCCGGAAAGCTCCAGCACGTTTTCTGCATTCTGGAACGTATCGACCGACAGGTCGAACAGTTCCAGCGCCTGCGCCGTCGAGCGGCGAAGTTCCTCCTCGTCATCGACCAGAAGCACCCGTTGCGGCAGCGTCATTCGGCCGCCTCCATAAGGCTCGCATCGGCAATCGTAAGTTCGATCGCAAACACCGCCCCGCCTTGCGGGTGATCGCTGACGGAAAGACTGCCGCCGAAATCCTTGACGATATTGTAGGAGATCGACAGCCCGAGCCCGAGCCCCTTGCCGACACCCTTGGTGGTGAAGAACGGATCGAAGATGCGCTCGCGGATCGCCGCCGGCACGCCCGGCCCGCGGTCGCGCACGCTCAACACCACTCTCTCGCCGATCACGGCGGCCGCAAGATCGATGCGGCGATCCTCAAGCTCCTCCACCATGTCGGCGGCATTGGTGACGATATTGACCAGCACCTGCTGCAGCCTGACCGCGCCGGCCATGACCCGCGGCAGCGACGGCGCGATATCGATGCAAAGCTCGGCTTGCGCCGTCTTCAACCGCGCCGAGACGATTTCCATCGTGTCGCGGATCACCTCCTCGACGCTGACGGCACCGAGCTTCTCGTTAGGCTTGCGGGCGAAATTGCGCAAATGCCGGCTGATCGAGGCCATCCGGTCGATCAGCCCCGAAATCCGCCGCAGATTGTCCGCCGCCTCCTCCACCCGGCCGCGGTCGATCAACAACCCGGTCGTCTCCGCATAGGTTTTCGCCGCCGCGAGCGGCTGGTTGAGTTCATGTGAAAGTGCTGCCGACATCTGCCCGAGCCCGGCAAGCTTGCCCGCCTGCACCAGATCCGCCTGGGTCTGGCGAAGCCGCCGCTCCGTCAGCCGCCGCTCGGCGACCTCCTGGCGGATGCGGCTGTTGACGCGGGCGAGATCGGCCGTGCGTTCGGCCACCCGCCGCTCCAGCTCGTTCTGCGCCTCAGCCTGCAACTGCATCCGCTCGGCAAGCCGCGCCCGCCTTTGCAGCACGATGGCAAGCCCGAAGCCGAGCAGGCAGAACGCCAGAAACACCGCCGCCATCATCGTCTGCGCCTGCCAGCGCACCGAGGTGGTGTCCATCAGCACATTGACCGTCCAGCCGGCACCGGGCATGGACTGCGAGACATAGAGATATTCCCGTGCCGCACCGCCACCCGCCCCGGCAATCAGCATCGTACGGTGTCCGGCAAAGGCGCCATAGGTGAGCGGCAACTCTCTCAGCTTGGCATCCGCATAGCGCCTTGAGGCCTGTGTACGCGCGATCCGGTCGGGCGTCAGAGGCAAGATCGCCGCATAGCGCCATTCGTCACTGCCGGTCATGAAGATGATGCCTTCCGGATCGGAGACGAAAATCCGGTCGTCGCCGCCGGCCCAGGAGGCTTCGATCAGGTCGAGATCGACCTTGAAGACGATCACGCCGAGGATCTTTCCCGCCATCACGATCGGCGAGCTGAAATAATAGCCGCGCTTGGCCGATGTCGTGCCGACCGCGAAGAAGCGTGAATGCTCCCCGCGCGCCGCCTCCTGGAAATAGGGCCGATAGCTGAAATTCTCGCCGACGAAACTGACGGCCGTATCGTAATTGCTGGCGGCGATCGTCAGCCCGTCCAGCGTCATGATGTAGATGTCGGAGGATTTCAAAAGCGTATTGACCGCCTTGAGATAGCGGTTGGCCTCCAGCCTGAGCGCCTCGTTGCCCGGATCGCGGATCAGCACCTCGATGATCTCGTCATCGGCGGTCAGCGCCGGCAGCGCCTCGTAGCGCTTCAGATGCCCGTCGAGCGCCGAGACGGCGAGCCGAAGCGTCGTCGCCGCCTGCAGCTCCGCTTCTCTCATATAGCTGCGCGCAACGAGATCATGCACCTTGAAGGTGACGATGAGACCCGCAACCACGCACAGCACCACCACTGCCGCGATACGATGCTTCACGCTTAAAGGGCTCCTCCTCCCTCAACCAAAGCTGGCGTATATTACGAAGTGCAAAGCAATTTACCATCCACTTTTCGCGGCATGGCTGCAGCGATGGCATTGTGCGAAGAGATCGGCCGGTTGATATTCCCCGTCAGACACCACGGAGAAACCGCCATGCCAGATGATCAATCCAGGCTGCAGGCTGTAACGCCGGGAGGCGGCCCGGAGGAAACCCCGATGGAGACCGCGGGCCGCCTGCGCGAAAAGTATGGGATCGAGCTCACCGACAAGATCCGCACACCCTTGCCCCGCGAGGCAAACGATGCGCTGTGGGACGACAGGGACGAATCGCGATAAGCCAATCTCGACCGCGCCGTGAAAGCCGCATTCTCCAAGCCGCTTGACTGAAGATAGATTGACTTGCGATGGAATATCGCCTCGATGCACAATCAATGAGGGAAGTCCGCGTCTTTCGCGGCAGAAGGGGGTTCTGATGGTTTCCTTGCTTGCGCTTTTCATGGGTATCGTCGCCGGCCTGAGGGCCATGATGGCGCCGGCGCTGGTCAGCTGGGCGGCGTCGCTCGGCTGGCTCGATCTGTCCCATACCTGGTTGTCCTTCATGGGCTCCGGCTGGGCGGTGCTGATCCTCACCATTCTCGCCATACTCGAACTGGTGACCGACCAGTTGCCCAACACGCCGAGCCGCAAGGTACCGCAGCAATTCGTCACAAGGCTCCTGACCGGAGGGCTTTCCGGTGCAGCGATCTGCATTCCGCATGACCTCTGGCTTGCCGGCCTTGTCTCCGGCGTGCTCGGCGCCGTCGTCGGCACCTATGGCGGGGCCTGGGCGCGGGCGAAACTCGCCGCAAGCTTCGGCAAGGATCCGCCGGCCGCCTTCATCGAGGATGGCGTCGCCTTCGTCGTCGCCTTCATCATCATCCTGTCCCTGCCGGGGGCGGCGGCGATATGAGGACATTCGACGCGATCATCATCGGCGCCGGACAGGCGGGACCATCGCTTGCCGGCCGCTTCAACGATGCCGGCAAGAAGGTCGCGATCATCGAGCGCAAGCATGTTGGTGGCACCTGCGTCAACACCGGCTGCAAGCCGACCAAGACGCTGGTCGCCAGCGCCTATGCCGCCCATCTCGCCCGCCGCGCCGCAGATTACGGCGTCGGCATTAGCGGCGACATTTCGATCGACATGCCGGCCGTCATGCGCCGCTCCCACAAGGTGACGCTCGACAGCCGCCACAGCAATGAGAACTGGCTGGAGGGCATGCAAAATTGCGAGCTGATCCGCGGCCATGCGCGGTTCGAAAGCCGCAACACCATCCGCGTCGGCGACGAACTGATCACCGCCCCGCAGATCTTTTTGAATGTCGGCGCCCGCGCCACCATTCCCGATTTCGCCGGCGTCGGCGACATCCCCTACATGACCAATAGCGATATCGTCATGCTCGACCGGCTGCCGAAACATCTGGTCATCGTCGGCGGCAGCTATATCGGTCTCGAATATGCGCAGATCTACCGCCGCTTCGGCGCAGAGGTGACGGTGGTCGAGAAAGGCCCGCGCATCGTCAGCCGCGAGGATGAGGATATTTCCGCCGCCGTGCGCGACATCCTTGAGGCGGAAGGCATAAATATCCGCACCAATGCCGAATGCATCCGCTTCCGTAAGGAACGCGACGGCATCGCCGTTGGCGTGAACTGCAAGGAAGGCGAGCCGGAAGTCTTGGGCTCCGATGTCCTTCTCGCCGTCGGCCGCCGCCCGAATACCGACGATCTCGGCCTCGACAAGGCCGGTATCGAACTGGATGCCCGTGGCTTCATCAAGGTCGACGACAGGCTGGCCACCAATGTCGAGGGCATTTGGGCGATGGGCGACTGCAACGGCCGCGGCGCCTTCACCCACACAGCCTATAACGACTTCGAGATTGTCGCCGCCAATCTCTTCGATGGCGAGGATCGCCGCCTCTCGCAAAGGCTGCTCGGCTATGCGCTGTTCATCGACCCACCGCTCGGCCGGGTCGGCATGGGCGAGGAAGAGGCGCGCCGCGCCGGCCACGACATCCTCGTCGGCACCCGCCAGATGAAGAATGTCGGCCGCGCGGTGGAAAAGGGTGAGACCAAGGGCTTCATGAAGATCGTCGCCGATGCGAAGACGAGAAAGATTTTGGGCGCAGCCCTGCTCGGCACCGGCGGCGACGAGGCGATCCACGGCGTGCTCGACCTGATGAATGTCGGCGCAAGCTATGACGACCTGCGCTGGGCCGTCCCCGTCCACCCGACCGTCTCCGAACTCTGGCCGACCGTCGTCCTGTCGATGAAGCCTGCATAGGCAGGGAGGAGACGGAAGGCTGGACTGTCGGCTCGCGTTGATCTGTGACGGAATGCCAGTGTCTGTAAGTGCGCCAGAGGCAACTCGGCGGCTTTGCATCAGAAGCGGTCATAGAAAGGCGGCGCTACTCTCTGCCGTCGATAGCTCAAAGGAGTGTAACGTGGCTTCGTCCATCTCGATCTCTGCCCCGAATTCATTGATCTTGATCTCAGGTGGAAATGGCTCCGTTCCCAATCGATTTGAAGAGGGCAAAGCTGTCGCAGCGACGCCTACCATGATTGCGGTAGGCACTCTCAGTGAATTCGATGGACCTACTCGCATCACGCTTGTTCGAGGACGAGCAGCTATCGGGGAACTACGAGAGCTTTTTGATGGGAATCTCCAAGAGTTGAAGGGTAAGTTAGTAGTTCAAACTTGCGAGGGAGCGGTGATACTTTCAGGTCAATTCGATTACCCTCAAGCGAGAATTCAGGTGTTTTCGAACGATCAATCGGAGCCAGATGATATAGTGATCATCTATTCGTGACACAGGCGCTAGCGGGTTTCCGTTAATGTCTGCGTCGGGCCATTTGCCGCCGTCATCTCTGCGCCAATTGCAGTCGTGGTCGTTTAAAGCCTTTGTTATTTGAGTAAGCACCGGGCAGTCGAAAAAATGAGGGATGTGATGACCAGCGACACCGTTGAGTTGCTGAAGGTTTATCGGACGAATGCCGTCCTGCATCGTGAAGCCACTGAAGCGGGCAACTCGCGAAAGGCAAACCGAGCGTACGAGAAGATCATTTCCGCATACAAGCTCCTCGATCAGTCCGAGCAAGGAAAGACAGCCTTGAAGTCACTCCTCGCCGATGCTGATGATGGTGTTTGCGTTTGGGCCGCGACCCACACTCTGAAGCATGCTGATGGCGGCGCTCTCGCACGTCTCGATGCTATTGCCCAAGGAAACGGGTTAATTAGCTTCAACGCACAGATGGTGGCAAAGCTATGGAGGGCGGGAGAGCTCGAACTCCCATAGCATTTGGCCACGTTCAGCAAGGAGCTCGGTTCGCTTCGGGCCGAGAGCCCGGCTTCCGCGTCGCACCAGTAGCGGTCACGCGGGCTGAAGTTGCCAACATTCTCCTTTTAGGACAAAAAACGCATCAAGGTCGGGTGGTGAAGAATGCTAAAATTTCACAATGCAAGACGGCTCGCGGAAACTTGGGTCCAATGCGTCTGCGGGAAAGGTGTCGAACTCGTCCAAAGCTCCACCATTGCAAAGCCATATGGCTGGGTTTTCTTCTATCAGGCTACTGCCTACCTGCAAAATCCAAACGACGTTTCTCAGGCGCTTGGTGGAAACGCCCCTTTTATCATCGACCGGGAGAGCGGCCAGATAACGGTATTAGGTACGACTTTACTAATCGAAGAGTATCTGGAGCGCTTCGAAGCGACATTGCCTCAAGCTCGATTGCACTTTAAGCCTGAACAACCTGCTTGGTTATGACCGTCTGGTGCCGAAGGCACCTATTCAGCTCGGCTGTGAAATTATCCGCAACTCATATTCTTCACAATGTCCGGTTTGGACGGACACCGGTAAAAACTCGACTACTCATCCGTGCGCCAATAGGCCTCGTAAAGCGCGTGATCCGAGAAGACTGTTTCATATTCAGGATATGCCATACCGAGAACCGTTACATTTATCTCGTGGAGGGTTTCATTGAAATCTTCGATAGCGACGCCCGCACACGTGAGCATGCCATAAGCGTATGACCGTGCTGAAAGTTCAGGACCATCCACAATCTTATTATCATCTCCATCGATTACGAAGGCATGGAGACGCGGGACATATTCTGGAGCAGGGACGAACCGTCCTCCAGCTACGCCCATCGGCGGATCAATTGGATCAAGGTCAGAGTGCCCAATCACTTTACCCCTGTACAGGATATCGACCTTCATGGCTTCCTCCAAAGTTGTCAGAAGCGTTTATATCTCGTCTAGAGATCAAATTTGAGCGGATGGCCAGTAAGTCCTGCGAGTTTTCAACGGTATCCGCCAATTACGTTCATCCGTTGCGCGTATTCTGCAACGGTGCAGAAGTCAGAAGAACGGCTTCAGGATTTTCGCGACGGATGGCAATAAGGTGAAGAGAGAGCATGACCGACTTCAAAATCATCGATGTGCCGGGAATGCTGGGCGTACAGGTCATGTCACTTGACAGGACCGGCAACGAAATTCCCGATGATGGCCAGTGGCGTCGTCATGCCGCTGCTGCACAATACGTTCTTGCCGAGTTTCTCGTCGGAAAGAGTTTGGTGAAAAGTGTTTCCTCCATTGACCGTCAACCAAACCTCATCATCATGTGGTCCCAGCTAACTCCCACGGGACAAGCTTTCATCAGAGCAGCATATGATAAATGGCTGCGGTCCGTTGATCGGACAGACACGACGGAAGCCACGATGGTTGAGAAACTGGAACACCGCTGGCGCTCATTCTCGATGGAATGACATGTTCTTGTCGCACAAAGTCGATGTTTCACGACCGTTCTCTGCGACTCGCCAATGTCCAGATTGCACCCAACCTACCCCCCCGCATAAGCAGATCGGCAAGCTTTTCCGCTTATGAACGGGATCTGATAATCCTGTTCGAGGCTGAAATATGTGCGGATTTGCAGGCTATGTGGGAGAAGCATTCGGGCCGGACCGCGCACCCTCTCTGCTGTCTGCCATGGGACACGCGATCGCCCATCGCGGTCCCGATGGCAGCGGCATCTGGACTTCCGCCGGCATCGGTCTCTCCCATGTCCGCCTGTCGATCGTCGGCCTGTCGGATGGCACCCAGCCGATGACGAGCGCCGACGGGCGCTACACGATCGCCTTCAACGGCGAGATCTTCAACTATGTCGAACTGCGCGACGCGCTGAAATCGCGCGGCGCCATCTTCCGCACCGGTTCCGATACCGAAGTCCTGCTGCAGCTCTATGCCCTTGAGGGAGAAGCCTGCCTTGCAAGGCTGAACGGCGATTTCGCCTTCGCCATCTGGGACGCGACAGAGCACCGGCTGGTGCTTGCCCGCGATCGCATGGGCGTGCGCCCGCTCTTCTACACCGAACACCAGGGCACGCTCTATTTCGCCTCCGAGGTCAAGGCGCTGCTGACCGTGCCGGGCATCGAGGCGGAAATCGATCCGATAGCGCTCGACCAGATTTTCACCCTCTGGGCGCCGATCGCGCCGCGCACCGCCTTCCGCAACATCTTCGAGTTGGAACCCGGCCAGATCCTCGTCCGCGAGAATGGTGAAAACCGGCTTTCCGCCTACTGGACCCTCGATTTCCCCGATGCCGGCGAACACGACGAGACGAGCGAGACCGATCGCGCAGAAGAACTGCTGGCCCTGCTCACCGATGCGATACGCTTGAGAATGCGCGCCGACGTGCCGGTTGGTTCCTATCTGTCGGGCGGTCTCGATTCCTCGCTGATATCGGCCCTTGCCGCACCGATGGCACCGAACGGGCTGAACACCTTCTCCCTCACCTTCGAGAGCGCCGAACATGACGAAAGCGGCTTCCAGCGCCAGGTCGCCGCAGCACTCGGCACCCGCCATCATTCGGTCGCCTCCTCGCCGGAAGCCATTGCCGCGGCCTTTCCGCAGATCATCGGCTTCACCGAACGCCCGATCCTCAGAACAGCGCCCGCGCCCCTCCACAGACTCGCCGGCCTTGTCCGTGAAAACGGCATGAAGGTCGTGCTGACCGGCGAAGGCGCCGATGAGGTGTTTGCCGGCTACGACATCTTTCGCGAGGCAAAGCTCCGCCGCTTCTGCGCCCGCCAGCCGGGATCGAAGGTAAGGCCGCATCTCTTCCGCCGGCTCTATCCCTATCTGCCGGGCCTTCAGCAGCAGTCTTCGGATTATCTCGCCGCTTTCTTCGGTGTCGCGGGCATCAATCCGTCCGATCCGCTCTTCTCCCACCGCCCGCGGATCAAGACCACGGCTGCCACCAGGATCTTCTATTCCGACGACCAGAAGCAGACACTCGGCGCCTATGATGCGGCGCAAGAGCTTGCCGCCCGCCTGCCGCAACGTTTTGCCCGCTGGCACCCGCTGCATCAGGCGCAATATCTGGAAACCAGCCATCTGCTGCCGGGCTATATTCTCTCCAGCCAGGGCGACCGCATGGCCATGGCCCATGGCATCGAAGGCCGTTTCCCCTTCCTCGATCACCGGCTGGTGGAATTCGCAGCAAGGCTTTCGCCCGATGCTAAACTCAAGGGATTGAACGAGAAGCACATTCTAAGAAAGGCCGCGAAGGGGCTTTTGCCGGAAAACGTCGTAGAGCGGCAGAAACAGCCCTACCGCGCGCCGGACAGCAGTTCCTTCACCGGACCGGGAATAACCGAACAGGCCTATGTCTCCGACCTGTTGTCGCAGGCATCGCTGGCACAAAGCGGCCTGTTCAATGCCTCCGCCGTCTCGAAACTGCATGGCAAGTGCCGCCGCCAGGACGTCGCCGGCTTCCGCGACAATGCTGCCTTCGTCGGCATCCTCTCCACCCAGATATGGATCGACAGGTTCTCTTCGAACCGGAGTGAAAAATCGGAGATTTCCACCCGATTGCCGGTCAATGCCTCGACATCGCTAAAATTTTAGTATTGTCTTTATGACGATCGGAAGGTGCAGCCCTTAAGGCTTGGAGCAGTCGCACAGGGATCGGGTCTTGAAGGCCGGATCGACAGGGCAGCCGTCGTGACCAAGTCAGGGAGTAGCAGACCATGACCGTATCGATCATCATCAAGACCTTGAATGACGAAAAGCGCATCGGCCGCGCCATCGAATGCGCGCTGGCTGCACTTCCCGAGGGTCAGGGCGAGGTGATCGTCACCGATCTCGGCTCCCGCGACGAGACGATCCGCATCGCCTCCAGCTATCCCGTCCGTGTGGTCCAGATCGCCCGCCCCGCCCGCTTCCGCAGCGGCGCCGGCTCGCAACTCGGCTATCAATATGCCCGCCACGAATTCGTCTGCGTCATCGAAGGCGACATGGATCTCGATCCCGATTTCCTGGTGGAAGGCATCGCCTTCCTTGAACGCCATCGCCACACCGGCGGCGTGACGGGCCGCATCGAGACCGCCACCACATCCGGCGCCGGCTTCACCCCCGATACCCGTATCGGCTCTGTCGAGCGTCTGGCCGGCGGCGGCCTCTATCGCCGCAGGGCGATCGACGCGATCGACTACATGGCCGACCGCAACCTGCATGGTTACGAGGAACTCAACCTCGGCATCCGGTTGCGTTCGAGCGGCTGGAAGCTGCACCGCCTCGATCGCCGCTTTGCCCGCCACCAGGGAGAAGGCGCTCGCTCGCGTGACCTGCTTCTGGAGCAGATGCGCACCAAGGAACCGTTCGGCATGGGCGAACTGCTGCGCGCCGCCAGCGGAAAGCCCTATTTCACCCGCCTTCTGCGCGATCTGCCGGAACTGAAGATGCTCGCCCTCGCCTGGGCCTTCATTCTCATCTCTGCAGCACTCATCGCCTTCCTGCCGAGCCTGGCATTTTCCAGCGCCGTCGTTGCAGCCGGCCTCGCTCTCATCGCGGTTGCCAGCATTCATCACGCCGGCGGCGTGAAGACCGGCATCTACGCCATGCTGATCCGTTTCCTGCAGGCCGTGGCCCTTCCGGTCGGCTATCTCACGCCGCGCCGCAACCCGCGTTCCTGGATCGAAAGCCGGATCGTTGGAGAGCCGGATGCCGAAGTCAGCCGCGATGCCGATGAAAAGATGCAGGCCTATCGTCCGGAGATCGTAAAGTCCGCACGCTGAGCGCAGGGATCGGCGGGCCGAGGGCTTTGCCGTGCCGATGTAAATATCATCGAAACCTTACCTTCATTTAATCTCCGGCCGCTTGCAAAGGTCATGGAAGGGAGTAGGCTCCCTCCATCGTCGGCTATCGGGTAGGGCGCCGGCGACTGAAAGGCCGAGAGTGGGGACTCGCAGCGCTTTCGCCCCCATGACGGAGGCAAGACATGTATCCTGCAGCACTGACCAGTACATTCGAACCGGCCGAACTCGCATTTCTGAAACGCGTCTTCGATGATGTTTGCCTCGAACACGGGCTGACCGACGGCAGCAATGCGGCAAGCGATGTCGCCGCCCAGATGATCCAGCTCTATCAGGGTGGCATCAAGGACGAGGGCAGCCTTCACCGCCATTTCGACGGCCACGATTTCTTCGGCTGACGCCGCACCGCCCTATCGCCTGGCCATCATCTTTTGGCCTGCAGGTCGCGCTCGTCGCGCATCAGGAACACACGCGTAATTGGGTCGAGATTGTCTTCGAGCCACGCGGCCATCGCCATTTCCTCGGCGAGAATGCGTTCGAGCACGGCTTGTGCCTCGCGCTCGCCCAGTTCGTCGGCGGCGGTGATCAGCACCCTATAGGTAGCGATCTCCTGATGCTCGAACCCGTAGGCGGCCGAGACGAACTTGACGACCTCGTCATTGACGAGCAGCCCCGGAATGCCCTGCACCGTCGCTGCAATCCGCCCGGCAATGTCTTTCAAGGTCGAAGGCGTGCCTGAAAGCCGGGTGAGCAGCAGTTGCAGGTCTTCCGCCTGCCGGCGCGTCTCGTCGAGATGCGCGAGCATGCGGGCCTTCAGGTCGGGATAGTTTTCGAGCCGCTTGGTCTGTGCAGCCAGCATGGTGGCGGCCTGTTCCTCCATCGCATGGGCGCTCTTCAGCCAGGCGATGAAATTGTCTTTCGCATGGGTCATCTCGCGGGTCCCTCCTTGATGGAAAAGATAGTACACGGATCCGTGATCGCCATAGGCAACCCCGAAAGCGGGCAGGAGGTTCCAAGGCAATGCGACGCGAAGTCGCGCGACAATACCCTCCAGAGATGCATGCACAGCATATCAGACCATCGTAGAAAGAGCGGAACCTTCACTTGCATAAATGGTTGTCGATGGAATAATGGAGGCGCCGATGAGCCCAGATCCTCGAGAACCGACCGACGAGCCGCCTATGCCGGCACCGGGATGGATCCCGGATCCGCCGATCGATGAACCGGATCCGGACCGGCTGCCTGACGAGGCGCCAGTCCCAAATCCGGATGAGACAAACAGTCCGCCTATCTACATGCCGCCGGGAAACGCGGTATAGAAGGGCGGCGCTAACGAGAACGCTATGACAGTTACCAGTAAGAGTGCGCCGGGCCACGATTTGTCCCGGCCCCAACAGGCAGCCGAGTTCAAACCCTGTTTGTGGAAGCTGCTCGTCGTCACCGCCGGCATCCTTATTGCCGTCTTTGCTGCGATGAAACTTGTCGACGATACTCATTCGGGATCGTTCGAGACCACCGTTTCCGCACCACAGACCCATAAGGCAGGCTGACCTGAAGACGGGATAAGGCTGGAACAAACACCCCGACCGTCGCGTTCCTTTGTTGCAATGCAGAGGTGATGACGGTGGACGTGAGCAAGTTTTCCAGTTCGGGCTCGATTGAGCAGGCTTTCAATCGCGACCGGATCATCCGGCCGGGCAGGAATGTCTGGCGATCGGCGATTGCGGCGCGAGTTGCGTTTCTCATCGACGGCGAAGACTATTTCAGCCGCCTCGACGAGATGCTGCGCCTAGCGGAAAAATCCATCTTCATCGTCGGCTGGGATTTCAATCCCGATATCCGCCTGCGTCCCCGCGAGGAGGGCTCCGAGACGATCGGTGCGCTGCTGCGCCGCCTTGTCGAGGAAAAGCCTGAGCTTCAGGTACGCATCCTCGTCTGGGGCATGGGCCCGGTCTATTCCGGCAAGAGCCTCAGAATGTTCGGCAGGATGGACTGGTCCGATCATGAGCGTATCGACCTGCGCTTCGATTTCCGCCATCCCTTGAGGGCAAGCCATCACCAGAAAATCGTCGCCATCGATGACAGGACGGCCTTTCTCGGCGGCATAGACCTGACCGCCCGCCGCTGGGATGACCGGCAGCACAGGTCCGTCAATCCCGATCGCGTGTCGCCGGACGGCACGCCCTACGGCCCCGTCCATGACATGCAGACGATCGTCACCGGCGAAACGGCCCGGCTGATCGGCGATATTGCCAGGCGGCGCTGGCGCAAGACCCATGGCGAGACGCTCTCGCCCGTGGATGTGCCCGGCCCCGCCCCCTGGCCATCGGACCTCGAACCGGCACTTCGAAATTGCCAAACCGGCATCGCGCTGACCGAGCCATGGAAATGGAAAGGTCGCCGCGGCCACCGCGAGGCGATCCGCCTCACCCACGACGCGCTGAAGGCCGCCGAACACCATCTCTACGTCGAGACCCAGTATCTCGCCTCCTTCGGCGTCGCCCGCACGCTTGCCAGAAGGCTTCGCCGCCAGAACGGCCCGGAAATCGTCGTCATCGTCACCCGCGAATCCCACGGCTTTCTTGAAAAGCTGATGATGGGCCATAACCGCACGCGGCTGATCCGCCGGCTGAAGCGCGCCGACCGCTATGACCGCCTGCGCGTCTATTATTCGGTGACGAAGGACGATGAGGGCAGCGAGCAGGAAATCATCGTCCATTCCAAGCTGATCATCGCCGACGACCGTTTTGTCCGCGTCGGTTCCTCAAACCTCAATAACCGATCCGAGGGACTGGATACCGAAAGCGATCTGGCCATGGAGCCGCAGGACGAGGCCGGCCGCGCCGCAATTATCGATCTGCGGACCGACCTGATTGCCGAACACCTCGCTGCCGATCCGGCTTTGGTGCGGCGCCATTTCGAGGAAACCGGCTCGCTGATCCGCACCATCGAGATGCTGAACGTCAACGACCGGCACCTGAAGCCCTTCGACGTGGATGTCGAAAAGGGCGAGACGGAAAGCCTGCCCGGCACCGCGATCGTCGACCCGAAACAGCCCTTCTGGCCGGTGCCGCAGTTCCAGGCCGGCCTGCGCCGCTTCGTCGCCCGCCTTTGCGCGCGGCGCGTCTTCCGCTGAGCCACACCGTCATCCGGGCGCGCTGACTTTTACGATCTCTCTGCAGCACGCCGCTCCAGTCGGCAGGACGGGCGATGCCGATAGTAGGCCTCGCTCAGAAGAAAGGTCGGCAGCCCGATGGCGAGCGGCACGAAGAAATAGAGAACCCGGAAGGCAACCAGCGCCCCGATGATCTCCTTGCCCGGCAGAATGCCGAGCATGGTCGCCTCCAGCACGCCGAGCCCGCCCGGAACATGGCTGATCAGCGACGCGATATTGGCCGTCACATAGGCGCCTGCGACCTCGAAATAGGAGATCGGTCCGAACACCGCGACGAGCTGGTGGATCGCAGCGGCCACGCAAGCGAAGTTCAGCGTGCCGATACCGACCTGCAGGGCGGCAAGCCCGATACCCGGTGGCTCTATGCGCCATTGGCGCAGTCGCACCGGCAGACGCAGTGCGCAAATCAGCAGATAGCCGGTCGGAACGGCAAGGCAGCCAAGCCCCGCCGCAATCCGCGTCCCGGCATCGATGCCGAACAGATCGGTATCCGGCCCGAGGTCGAGCAGCAACACGATGGCGGCGAGTGCCGCAAGCCCGAGCCCGACGGTAATGCCGCAAAAGCCGATCACTTTCGCAATCTCGCCACCCGAAAGCCCGAAGCGCGAATAGAAGCGATAGCGAACCGCGCCGCTGCTGAGCGCCGCCATGCCGACATTATGGCCGATCGACAGCGCGCAGAAGGAGGCAAGCCCCGCCTGCCGCCATGGAAGCGGCTTGCCCGCGTAACGGACCGCCAGCGTGTCGAACCCGGAAAGGCAGAGATAGGATGCCGCGACGAAGACGAGGGCGGAACCGAGCCTCGCCAACGGAATGGCCTGAACCGCCTCTGCGATCTCTGCCCACGAATAGCGACCGAGGCTGCGATAGACGAAGAAGGCGGCGATAGCGATGGCGGCAAGCACGGCCACATGTACGGCCCTATGTGCGATTTGCGTCCTGCCGTTCATTCCGCCTCCTGTCATTCCGCTACCTGCGATGCCGCTGGCCGCCATTCTGCGGCCCGTCATTCTGCTGCAAAGGGGGAACGAAAGCCGGTCAAAGGTGTTCCCTGCCCTATGCAGTCAGCTTGCCCGCCAGAAATAGAGCCAGAACCAGAGCCGCAATCCGAAATTGGCGCGGCACCCCGCCGCCTCAGGCTCCTGACCTATAACGTCCATAGCTGCATCGGCACCGACCGGCGGCTAGACCCCGCGCGGGTGGCCGACGTCATCGCATCACTTGCGCCGGATATTATCGGCCTGCAGGAACTCGATGTCGGCAGAAGGCGCACCGGCGGCATAGACCAGGCCCATGCGATCGCCGAAATCCTCAAGCTACAGTACCATTTCCATGCCGCGCTCGATGTCGAGGAAGAGCGCTATGGTGACGCCATCCTCACCGCCCTGCCGGCGACACTGGTCAAGGCCGGCCCCCTGCCGTCAGTTGGCGAACAGCGCGGCGCAATCTGGGTCGAGGTGGAACTCGGAGAAAAGCGCCTGCAGGTGATCAACACCCATCTCGGCCTGCGCCGCATCGACAGGATGAAGCAGGCCGACACGCTTCTCGGCCCTGACTGGCTGGGTCATGCGCGCTGCCGAGAAAACCCGGTCGTGCTGCTCGGCGACTTCAACTCGATCCCCGCAAGCCGCCCCTACGGCAAACTCGCTGCCACGCTCACCGACATCCGCCGACACCGGACCGCAAGCCTGCCCGCCACCTTCCCCTCGCGCTTTCCGCTGCTGCGGCTGGATCACATATTCACCACCGGCGCGGTCCAGACGATCAGCGCCGAAGTCGTCTCCACCCCGCTCGCAAGACAGGCATCGGACCACCTGCCGCTGATGGCAACGGTGGAGGTGTGATCACCGCAGGGTTCGAGGAGGCAGTCGGAGTTTCGGGACAAGATGAATGTAAGGGGCAGCAAGGGCGCCACGCATACGACCTAAAACCTCGCACCGTACTTCAGCGAGGCCAGCCCTCATCCGGCCAATCTCTGGCAGTGTGAATGACGCGCAATATGACAATCGTTTCGCGACCGGCCATCGCCCGGGTCTCATAGGCGATGATATAGGGAAGGCGGTCGAGCGACTTCTCATAGGTGCCTGCAACCCGCCCCGGCCGGCCCGTCAGAAATTCACCCAACCGGCGTCCTGCGGCCTCCAACGCGTCCACCACACGTTCGGCTGCGTCCGGATTATCCTCGGCGATGTGGCGCAGGATCTCCAGCATGTCGCGATGGGCATCGGCGGACCAGACGACGGCCCTCATTCCGGCTTGAGCTTCACGCGTCGCGCCTCTTCGACGACAGCCCTCATGTCAGCCATCGCCTGATCATGTGAGACGACGCGTCCGGCATCCGCATCCGCCCGACCGCGCTTTATCCCCTCGATGATCTCAAGCTCGCGACCGACATAGGCCTCCACAGCCTCTGCGGCCAGAAACGATTTGCTGCGCCTTGTATCGGCTGCAATCCTTTCGAGCTTTTCCTTCACCTCGGCGGGAACCCGAATGGTCATGGTCGTGCTGCCGGGCATTCGTTATCCTCTTGTGCTGTCTTGTACACAAGCTAGCACATCATCGTGTCGGACGCGAGACGCAGCCGTCAATGCAACAGTCGGTGCAGGCGCCGTGCTTCCTTCAGCATCTGCGCGACCGCCCTGTCGTCCGTCGCCTCACCAGCCGCCGATGGGATCGCAACGACACGAACGGTGCGGGCGCCGGCGTCCCCCATATGCCGGATGATCCGTTGCAGGATGGCGCCCTCCATGCCGTCGTCCAGTATGACGACATCCTTGCCGGCATGCCTGTGCGTGCCCGCCTCGTCGTCGTCGCCCAAATACATGAAGTGCTGCCGCGCCAGTTCGGCGGTCTGCCGCTGCCGCTCGCTGTTCAGGTAACCGGGCGGCAGATGGAAATTGCGGGCCAAGGCCTCGTCCACGGAAAGCTGCGGGCGGTCGAGATCGATGATCGACCCGACCGGCTGTTCGGGATGGCCCGGCGCGAAGATCCGCCCGACAAGCAGGAGATCGAGTTCGCAGCCGAGCCTTCGCGTCGCCTCGAAGGCGAGAGCGACCTGCGCGGGCGAAAGCGCGACCACCACGACATCGCCGAGCGACAATGCCGCCACCTCTTCCGCCAGCATGAGGCTCGCCTCGTCATGGTTGGTATAATGCGCTGGATCCCATCCCGGCTGCATGACAAATCCTCCTCCCGGCAGAATTGCCTGAAAGGATAAAGCGGCGGGTGGCCGATTAGTTCCGCTACCGGCGCGACAGGACCACGAGATAGCGCGCGGCCGTCGGGCCTGGATTGGCAAAGACGCATTCCGATGGATTGCCGAGCAGCAGGCAATCCCCGGATTTCAGCCGATGTTCGGCACTTCCCTCGAAAAAATCGAGTCGGCCTTCGAGAACCCAGATCTGCTGCTGCTGAAAGGCGAAGGCAGAGGCCGGATAGGGCACGCGCACACCGGCAGGCAGGCTGACCTCGATCAGTTCCGCGGCCGCCCCCGCGGGGGAAACGGCGCGGCGCACATAACCCGTTTCGGGATCGGTCCACACCGCCTGCGTCTCGGCAACGCTCAACCGCTCGGATGCCCCTTCCGCCGCAGCGATCAGCACCGAAAGCGGCAGGCCGAAGGCGCCGGACAGCCGGCCGAGAACCGTCGCGGTCGGGCTTGCCTCGCGGCGCTCGATCTTGCTGATCATCGCCTTGGAAACGCCGGAGCGCTCCGCAAGCTCGGAAAGCGACCATTTCCGCGCCTCCCGCTCATGCCTGAGCGTTGCGGCTATCGCCTCGGCAGGATCATGCTCCATCTCAACCGGCTCCCGTCAATCACCAGCTTGCAATCGTCAAGTCTCTTATAGTAGACAAAGAGACCATATAGGAGACGGATCAATTCCGCAACGAGGGGTGACAGCATGAGCAGCTCAATGGCGCGCGAAATCCGTTTCAACGCATTCGACATGAACTGCGTCGGCCACATCCAGCAAGGCCTGTGGACCCACCCGCGCGACCAGTCGCATCGCTACAGGGAACTCTCCTACTGGATCGATTATGCGCGGCGGCTTGAGGCCGGACTGTTCGACGGCATCTTTCTCGCCGATGTCGTCGGCGTCAACGACGTCTATGGCGGCAATGGCGATGCGGCGCTGAAGGGCGCCGTGCAGGTTCCGGTCAACGACCCGATGCTGCTTGTGCCGGCCATGGCGGCGGTTACGAAACACCTCTCCTTCGGCATCACCGCCAACCTCACCTACGAGCCGCCCTTCCTGTTTGCCCGCCGCATGTCGACGCTCGATCACCTGACCGGCGGGCGGATCGGCTGGAACATCGTCACCGGCTATCTCGACAGTGCGGCAAAGGCGATCGGCCTGTCCGGACAGGCCGCCCATGACGATCGCTACGATCTCGCCGACGAATACATGCAGGTCATCTACGGCCTCATGGAAGGAAGCTGGGCCGACGATGCCGTCGTCTTCGACCGACAAAACGGCATCTATGCCGAGCCGGCAAAGGTCCGCAAACTGCATCACCACGGCAAGCAATACACGATCGATGCCATGCATCTGTGCGAGCCCTCGCCGCAGCGCACCCCTGTTCTCTATCAGGCGGGCTCGTCGGCGCGCGGCCGCGAATTCGCCGCCACCCATGCCGAATGCGTCTTCGTCAATGGCCAGACAATGGAGGGCGTGCGTGCCATCGTCGACGATATCGGTGCCCGTGCCGTCTCGGCCGGCCGCTTCCCGGACGACATCAAGATCTTCATGGGCGCCACCATCATCACCGGCCGCACCGACAGCGAGGCTCGCGACAAGTTCGAGGACTATCGCCGCCATGCGAGTTCCGAAGGCGCACTCGTCCATGCCGCCGCCTCGCTCGGCATCGATTTTTCAAAATATGACCTCGACGAGCCGATAGAGACGGCCAGAAGCGCTGCCATTGTCTCCAATGTCGAGGCGATGACCCGCACGGCCGGGCCGAAATGGACGAAGCGCAAGTTGCTGGAACAGATGATCCTCGGCAGCCGCCAGCCGCCGATGGTAGGCTCGGCGGAAAAGATCGCCGATACGCTGGCAGACTGGGTGGATCAGGTGGGCATCGACGGGTTCAACCTGTCGCGCACCGTGGTTCCGGAATGCTTCGACGACATCATCGACCTCGTCATCCCGATCCTGCAGGACCGCGGCCTCTACAAGACGAGCTATCGGGAGGGAAGCTTGCGTGAGAAACTCTTCGGAGAGCCGATGCTGCCGGCGAGGCATGTGGGGGCTAAGGTACGATGGGTGGAATGACGTTGAGGGCAACAATACCCCCTCTACCCCGCCGGGCCTGAAATGTCGTGCTTATGAAGGCAAGACCCCTCCCAACCCTCCCCACAAGGGGGAGGGCTTAACCCAGCCGATCCGCCCAAGCCCAATCAAGGCAGGGGATTGCGGCACGTTTTCTCCCCCCTTGTGGGGGAGATGGCCGGCAGGCCAGAGAGGGAATTGCCGGGCGAAAAGACCGGGAAGAACAGGATGGCATCACAAACCGCACACAGACAAACCACCCGCTGGACCATGCTGGCGACGATCAGCCTGGCCGTCGTGCTCTCCTTCTCCACATGGTTCTCCGCCACCGCAATCGCGCCTGAGCTCAAATCCGCGTGGGCGCTCTCCGATGCCGAAGCCGGGTGGCTGACGAACGGCGTGCAGCTCGGTTTCGTCATCGGCGCGCTGGCGGCAAGCCTGTTCAACCTTCCCGATCTCATCCGCATGAACCGGCTGATGGCCGCTTCCGCAACGCTTGCCGCCGCAGCCAATGCCGCCCTGCTCCTCGATCCCGGTCCGCTCGGCGCCATCCTGTTGCGCATGGTGACCGGCATGGCGCTCGCCGGCGTCTATCCCCCGGCGCTGAAACTCGTCGCCACATGGTTTGTCAGGGGCCGCGGCATGGCGCTCGCCGCCGTCATCGGCGCGATTACCGCCGGTTCCTCGCTGCCGCATCTCGTGCGCGGCCTGACGTCGGGCGTCGACTGGCATGTCGTCATCATAGCCTCGAGCGCTGCAAGCCTCGTCGCCGCCATCCTCTTCCTCGCCGGCACGCGTGAAGGGCCGGATGCCTTCGGCAAGGCGGTCTTCGACCCGCGTCAGATCCCGACGGTACTCGCCGATCGCAACCTGCTGCTCGTCAATTTCGGCTATTTCGGCCATATGTGGGAACTCTATGCCATGTGGGCCTGGCTGCTCGCCTATCTGACGGCCGCCTATCAGGCTCACGATCTGGCGCTTTCCGCCAGTGCCTCGCTTCTCACTTTCGTGGCCGTGGCCTCCGGTGTGCTCGGTTGCTTCATCGGCGGCTTCTGCTCCGACCGCTATGGCCGAACCGCGA
Source organism: Neorhizobium sp. NCHU2750 (assembly GCF_003597675.1). Lineage (NCBI taxonomy): Bacteria > Pseudomonadati > Pseudomonadota > Alphaproteobacteria > Hyphomicrobiales > Rhizobiaceae > Neorhizobium > Neorhizobium sp. NCHU2750. The sequence continues at coordinate 3,157,810 of NZ_CP030827.1, forward strand.
CCACCGCCGGCATGATGATCGTCTCGGGAATCTGCGCGCTCCTCATCGGCTTCGCCTTCGACGGCCCGCTCTGGCTGCTTGTCGCGATCGTCATCCTCTGGGGCATCTCGATCATCGGCGATTCGGCGCAGTTTTCCGCCGCAGTGACCGAGCTTGCCGATCGCCGCTATGTCGGCACCGCCTTGTCCCTGCAGATGGGCATCGGCTTTGCCCTGACGATCCTGATCATCTGGCTGATGCCGAAACTGGCCCTGCTGTTCGGCGGCTGGCAATGGACCTTCTCGGTCCTCGCCATCGGCCCGGCAATCGGCGCCGCATCCATGCTGATCCTGCGCGGGCGCCCGGAAGCATTGCGGCTGGCCAACGGCCGGCGCTAGCGCAATTTCAGCAAGGGTGGGCACACCAAGACACCGCTTGCATCCGGCCGGCAATTATTCAATTGTACAATAAGCAGCGAACACCCATCATCACAGTAAAGAGGCAGCCCCCCGCATGACGCCAGCGCGCCGCAGCTATACCCGCGCCAGCGAGGCCGAACGCCGTGAGGACCTGATCCTCGCGACACTCGATTGCATCGCCGAGAGCGGCATCCAGGGCGCGACCGTGCGCCAGATCGCCACCCGCGCCGGCGTCACCGCCGGCCTGATCCGCCATTATTTTACCGGCAAGGATCAGATGCTGGAGGCGGCCTACAAGGCGGTGATGGACGGCATGACCGAGATCGCCATAAAGGCCTCGGAAGAGGCAGGCAGCGCGCGCGCCCGGCTGTCCCGCTTCATCGTCGCAAACGTCACGCCCCCGGTCACCGATCCCCGCACCCTGTCACTCTGGGCGGCCTTCATCAGCCATATCCAGACCGACCAGACTTTCGCCGCGATCCACCGGGAAAACTATCTCGCCTTTCTCGGTGCCTTGGAAAAGCTGCTCACCGCCTTTTTCGACGAACGGGGCACGGCGCTGTCCTCAAAGGACTGTCGCAGCTTCGCGATCTCGCTGAACGCGCTGATCGATGGTCTCTGGCTGGAAGGCACGTTGACCGCCGACCTGTTTGCCGAAAACGAACTCGCCGACAGTGCACTTGCCTCCGTCGAGGCACTGTTGAGACTGAAGCCGGGCGAACTTTCTGCCGCCCGCTGACAAACAACAAGAACAAGACGAACAAGAACAAAAGGACTGCCCCATGCGCTATGCCTCGATTACCGACCGTCTCGCCCATCTCGGCTCCGGCCGCTGGGCCCTGCATCACACCGCCCGCCGCATGAAGGCCGAGGGCGAGGATGTCATCGAGCTGACGATCGGCGAACCGGATGTCGCCCCCGACAAGGCGCTGCTGGATGAGGCATCGCGCGCCATGTATGCCGGCCGCACCCGCTATTCGAACGGCCGCGGCGAAGCGCCCGTGCTGAAGGCGCTGGTGGACAAATATTCAAAGCGCAGACCGGGCGTGACCGAAAAGAACTTTCTCTGCTTTCCCGGCACCCAGACCGCGCTCTACTGCGTCATGACCGGCCTGGTCGAGCCCGGCGACGGCGTGCTGGTCGGCGATCCGCTCTATGCGACCTATGAAGGCGTCATCGCCTCCACCGGCGCCCACATGATCCCCGTGCCGCTCCGGCCGGAAAAGAAGTTCCACCTTCAGGCAGAGGATCTCGCCCGCGCCATCACCCCGGAAGCCCGCGTCCTGCTGTTGAACACGCCGCACAATCCGACCGGCGCCGTGCTGACCAGGGCAGAAATCGCCGCCATCGGCGAAATCTGCCGCAAGCACGATCTCTGGATCATCTGCGACGAAGTCTATGAACAGCTAATCTTTGAAGGCACCGATTTCGCCTCCCCCTTCGATATGCCGGAACTGGCGGAGCGCACGATCGCGGTCTCGTCGATCTCGAAATCCCATGCCGCCCCCGGCTTCCGCTCCGGCTGGGCGGCAGGACCGGAAGAGTTCTGCGACCGGCTGCTTGCCGTCTCGGAGACGATGCTGTTCGGCGTCCAGCCCTTCATCGCCGACATGACCGCCAAGGCGCTATCGGAACATTTCGATACCGCCGACGTGATGCGCCAGAACTATGCGAGCCGTGCCGCAATCGTCGAAAAGGCCTTTGCCGGCAGCAATCTCGTCAAGCCGATGCCGCCCGAAGGCGGGATGTTCATCCTGCTCGACGTGGCGGCAACCGGCCTCAATGGCGAGGAATTCGCCTGGGAACTGCTGAAGCAGGAAAAGGTCGCCGTCATGCCCGGCACCTCCTTCGGCGATCAGGCGGCCAATTTCCTGCGCATTTCGCTGACCGTGCCCGAAGACGTCCTGGAAACCGCGATGCGCCGGGTCGGCGATCTGGCGGGCCGCGTCGTCTTGAAGGCCAAGGACGCACCGCCGCATATCAGGTAACAACTGAAGGGAACAGGATGAAGACCGTTGGCGAGACGCTGATCGATCTGCTGGAAGTGAATGACGTCGACGTGGTCTTCGGCATTCCCGGCGTCCACACGGTTGAACTCTATCGCGGGCTTTCGGGCTCGAAGATCCGCCACATCACCCCCCGCCACGAACAGGGCGCCGGCTTCATGGCCGATGGCTATGCCCGCGTCAGCGGCAAGCCGGGTGTCTGCCTCGTCATCACCGGGCCGGGCCTCACCAACATCATCACCCCGATGGCGCAGGCCTATCAGGACTCGGTGCCGATGCTAGTGATCTCCGGCGTCAATGCCCGCGCCACGCTTGGCCATGGTCGTGGGCGCCTGCACGAACTGCCCGACCAGCGCGGCATGATGGCGACGCTCGCGCTGATGAGCCACACGCTGCACAATCCGGATGATCTTGCCGACGTCATGGAGCGCGCCTTCGCCATCCTCCGCTCCGGCCGGCCGGGACCGGTGCATATCGAGATCCCGACCGACGTGATGGCGCTCCCCGTCGCCCCGCCTCGCCTGCAGATGGCGCGACCCGGACGTCCCCGCGCCGAAGCGCAGATGATCGCCGACGCCGCCTCGCTCTGTCTTGCCGCCAAAAAGCCGGCCATTCTTGTCGGCGGCGGCGCGGTGGCTGCGGCCAAGGACATTCTCGCGCTGGCAGAACGGCTGGATGCACCGCTGGTGACCACCACCAATGCCCGCGGCGCCTTTGCCCATCATCCGCTCTCGGTGCCGGCAAGCCCGAGCCTGAAATCGGTGCGTGAACTGGTCGCGGAAGCCGATCTCGTGCTCGCATTCGGCACCCAGATGGGCCAGACCGATTACGACATGTATGTCGATAACAACTTCCCGGCGCTCAAAAACCTCGTCCGCATCGACATCGATGCCGGCCAGCTTGCCCGCGGGCCGCTGGCGGCCCTCTCGCTTTTGTCCTCGGCGGAAAATGCGGCGGCCGACCTGCTGGCCGCCATCGGCACCGGCAACAGCCGGCAAGGCAATGGCGCCGGGCGAGCCGAAGCAGGCCGTGCTGCGGCTCTTGCCGAACTCACCCCGAAGATGCGCGCCGAGATCGCCGTGCTGGACACGATCCGCGACACGCTTGCCGGCACCATCATCGTCGGCGACAGCACCCAGGCTGTCTATGCAGGCAATCTCTATTACGAAGCCGGCCGGCCGCATGGCTGGTTCAATGCGGCAACCGGCTACGGCGCGCTGGGCTACGGCCCGCCGGCTGCGATCGGCGCGGCGATTGCCGATCCGAAGGCCCCGGTTATCTGCCTCACCGGCGATGGCGGTTTCCAGTTCACCCTCGCCGAAATCGGCGCGGCGAAGGATGCCGGCACGCGGGTGATCTTCCTCGTCTGGAACAATGACGGCTACCAGGAGATCGAAAGCTACATGGTCGAATGCGGCATCGCCCCGGAAGGCGTGAAGCCGACGCCACCCGATTTCCTCAAGATCGCCGAGGCCTTCGGCCTGCCGGCTCGGCGTCTTTCAGATGTCGCCGAATTGCCCGTAGCCTTGGAGGCATTTCGCGATCTCGCGGGTCCTTCACTGATCGAGATCCACCAGACGAAAACGGCTGGTGCAACGGCCTGACCAGCAATGGATTTTGTCACCTTCGTGTGATTGGCAACACCCCCTCCGCACTGATAATCAAAGACTTCCAGCACAGGCACAACATTCCAGCATCGGCCCGAAAGTCGGCCCCGATTTTCGGAAAGCACGATGCGTAGATCTAAAAAATTAGATCGTCCTTTGTGCATCCATTCGGATGCACGGCGATCTGGGGAGAGTGAGCATGAAACGTGATATGTTCCGCAAGGCCAGCTTTTCTCTGATGGCGGGCGCTGCTCTGCTGCTGATGGCGGCGCAGGCTGCCGACGCCGCCGACAAGGTCCGCATGAGCGGCATGGTCGAAAGCGTCGACGGCGACAACTTCAACCTCAAGACCACCGACGGCAAGGAAGTCATGGTGATGATGGCGCCGAGCCTCAGCCTGATGGGCATCAAGAAGGCCGGTGTCTCCGACATCAAGCCCGGCGATTTCATCGGCGTCGGATCGCAGCCAACCGCCAATGGCATCAACGGCGCCGTGCAGGTGGTGATCTTCCCGGCCTCGATGAAGGGCACGGGCGAAGGCGACCGCGCCTGGGGTGTAAGGCCGAACGGCCAGATGACCAATGCCACCGTCAAGGAAGCAAGCCAGGATGCCAACGGCCCACTGCTGACGCTCGCCTATAATGGCGGCGAGCGGAAGGTCAACATTCCGGCCGACACCACCATCCTGGCCATCGCCTCCGCCACCAAGGACGACCTTAAGGCCGGCACTGCCGTGACCGTTCAGGGAACCGATGCCGGCGGCGGCATGATCTCCGCCGACAATGTCCGCGTCGGGCTCGCAGGCGCAATTCCGCCCAAGTGACGCTCAAGCAATGAAACCGGCCGGCGCCTGCCTGCCCCGCAGATCGTCATGCGCGATCATATGGCGCGCGCACGGGCGACGGGCCAGGTTCACGTTTCGGATGGCCTCGTCTCAGGCAATGTCACCTGCATCCGCGACATGTTCGTCGCGTTCGACGTTGCTGCAGACACCTTGCGCCTTGCGGGCCCGGTTGATCTCGATGCTGGCAAGGCTGGGCTCCTTTCGAAATAGGGCCTCGCCCGTGCCGCAGCTGCTGGCGACATTCAGCTGGCGTCCTGTCGGACGGGACGCATCCGTGTATAGGCTATCGCGCGTCATTCTTTCCTCCTCCTTCGGTACCGACAATAGATGAACTACCGGCTCGGTTCCTCCCGAACCATGTCATGCGTCAATCGCCGGCATTTCTCCGCAACCTTCCTGTCGCTTTGAAGACGAGCCCGACAGCGACAAGGGACCTCCCCTTCCCGCTATACCTGCCGCACCGAGAACTAAAGCCCTTCGACGATCCGGATATCCCGCTCGACGCCACCCGCCAAAAGGGCCATCGCCTCTTGATAGGCAGGGCTGTCATGGGCAGCCTGGGCATGCTCGACGCTGTCGAACTCGATCAGCACCGTACGCTGCTCAAGCCCCGCTTCGTAGACGAGCGACGGCAGGCCCCGCGCCAGGATACGCCCGCCTGCGGCAGCGATCGCCGGACCGCTGAGCTTGGCATAGGCGGCCAGCGCATCCGGATTGCTGACCGATCGATATGTGGCAACCCAATAGGCCTTGGCCATTTGCTCTCTCTCCCTCGCGTCCAAGCATAACACCGCAAGTTGTGCGCCTGGTCAATCATAGAAGGACATGGCAGCAGGTGGAACCGCTTGCCTTGCCCGTCATCATGCCATCTGCAACTTTCACCGGTCTTCGCCGAGCCGCTGCAGGAATACCCGCTCATAGCTGCGAAACGGCGGGTTTTCACCATAACGCGCATTCGCCGCCATCGCGTCCGGATCCTTGGCCACTGCATCGCGATAACCGAGATAGGTCTGGTCGTCCGGAAAGCTGAACAGTGCGATGGCAATGTCGCCATCTCCCTCGCGTCCCAATCCCTCGAAGCTCATGCCGGCACCGCGTGGTGCCTCGCGCGGGAGATAGTAGCCATGATGCGTTCCGCCATGCCGTTCGATCAGCCTGACCCAGGTTTCCGCATAGAGCTTGAAATCCGCAAGCCTGTCCGGATCGATCCGGTAGCGAACCTCGCATGTTACAGGGGCGCCAGACATATCCATCTATCCGTTTTGCTTGCCGCTCTCGTCTTCCGGCGGCTCCCAGCCGAACACGCTGCGGCCTCCCCATTCATGCGAATGGCGATATTCGCCGGCGATGATCTCCTTGAAATCCGGACCGGTGACATAGCGTTCCAGCTGTCTTGCCTGATCATCCAGACGATGAAGCGCCTGCAGCTCCTCTTCGCGGCCGAGCCGCGCCTTGCTCACCGCCGATTTCATCACCTTGATCGTCTCGTCATAGACCTTGAGCGGCACCGGAAACGGATGCCGATCCTTGCCGCCATGGGCAAGCGAGAAACGCGCGGGATCGGAAAAACGGCACGGCGCGCCATGCACGACCTCGGCCACCATGGCGAGCGCCGAGACGGTGCGGGCGCCGACACCCGGCGTCATCAGCAGATCCTCGAAATCCTTCGGCCCCCGGTCGGCGGCCGCAGCCAGCGTGCCGTGCAGGCGGCGCATGTTGACGTCTTCCTCGCGCACATCGTGATGCTCCGGCATGATCAGATGCGGCAGCATCGGCTGCGCCGCCGGCTTTCGCATCCGCGAGGGATCGAGCGAGATCACCTCGCGGACGATTTTATCCGGCCCGAGCGAGGCGAGAAGATCGAGCTGGCCGGTTCGCGAGGCGAGCGCCCGGTGATCGGCGAGATTGAAGATCTGCCCCTGGCCGCGACCCTCGATTGCCGCATGCGGTGAATCGAGAAAGCTCTTCAACCCCTCCGAATGCCAGTGATAGCGCCGCGCCTGCCGCCGGGCATCGTTCATACCCTGCTGCACCACCACCCATTTGCCGTCGTCGGTAACGATGAAGCCATGCAGATAGAGATCGAACCCGTCCTGCACCGCCGCACTGTCCACCTTGGCGACGAGCTTGCTGGTCTGGGCAAGGGCCGAACCATTGATGCCGACCCGGTTGCCGACGGCGATCAGCTCCTCCGGCGTCTGCCGCGAGTTCTTGCCGCGCCCGCCGCAGACATGGATGCCGAGTTCGCCCGACATCGGCGTGAGCCCGCGTTTCAAGGCACCGATGACGCTGGTGGTAATGCCCGACGAATGCCAGTCCATTCCCATCACCGCACCGAAGGACTGGAACCAGAACGGATGCGCCAGCCGCGCAAGCAGCTCGTCGCGGCCATAATGGATGACGATTGCTTCGGTGATCACGGCACCGAGCCTTGTCATGCGCTCGCCAAGCCACCGGGGAACCCGGCCGCCATGGAGCGGAAGATCGGCACTGCCTGAACGTTGAGCCATGACCCTGTCTTATAAGGCCATGTCGCCCGTCAGGACAGGGAAAAGTTCTTCAAACGTTCCGTCAACCGGCCGATCGTCTCGACATCCGCATTGGCAAAGGCGAAGCGAAGATAATTCTGCTGCCCCTCGCCGAAATAGACGCCCGGAATGCAGGTAATGCCGGCGCGTTTGGCGAGCTTTTCGGCGACCTCCGCCGAACCGACGCCCGCAAACGGATGGCGCACGAAGGCGAAATAGGCGCCGATCGCATCGAGCTTCCAGTCCGGCAGTTCTGCCATCACCGCCTTCAACGCTTCGGCACGGCGGCCGATTTCCTGCCGGTTTTCCTCCCGCCATGCGGCAAGCACCGGCAATGCGGCGGCAACGGCGCCCTGGGCAGCACGCGGCGCGCAGATCTGCAGATTGTCCATGATCTTGGCGACCTGGCCGATCACGGCCTCGCCTGCCGCGATCGCGCCGAGCCGGTGGCCGGGAATGCAGAAGGATTTCGAAAAACTGTAGAGGCTGATCAGCGTCTCTTCCCAGCCCGCAAGGCTGAACAGGTCATGCGGCCGCTGCCCGGCTTCCGGCAGGAAGTCGCGATAGGTCTCGTCGAGGATCAGCCAGATGCCCTTGTCCTGACAGAGCCTGAAGATCTTCTCGATGAGCGCCGGCGGATAGATCGCACCGGTCGGATTGTTCGGCGAAACGAGCGCCAGCGCCTTGACGTCAGCGGTGATCGCCGCCTCGATCGCCGGAAGCTCGGGCAGGAACCCGTCTTCCGCCTTGCACGGCACGAAAGCGGTCCTGATGCCCATCATCGCGAGCGTCGTTTCGTGGTTGAAATAGAAGGGCTCGGTCATCAGCACCGTATCGCTCGGCCCGGCAACCGTCATCGCCGCGCAGACAAAGGCCTGGTTGCAGCCCGAAGTGATATGCGTGTTGGCGGCGGAAAGCCCTGCTCCGTAAACCTCCGCGATATGGGCGCCATAGGCCTCGCGCAGCGCATTGTCGCCCTCGATCGGACCATAGCCGGTATAGGCCGTCGACGATGCGGTCTCGCCGAGAAGCCGCAGCATCTCGGGATGCGCCGGATAGCCGGGCACGGCCTGCGACAGGTCGATCAGCGGCCCCTGGCTCTTGTCATAGGCACGCCCCCAGGCGGCAACGGAGGGAACGGGAGGAAGGGAAAGCTTGTCGACGAGCGGATTGAAGCGGGAATTGGAGGCGGACATGATGTTCCAGCAAGATTTTGAAAGGCGGGCGATTGATTTGCGTCTCTTCTTCATCAGATTATCCGATGACGCAAGCGGAACCGTATGGGAGACGCGCAGATGGCCGACGACACCCCGACATCTCAGTCAGTTACGAAGCTGACGCTGACCAAGCGCAAATGGGCCGACGAGGGAAAATTCCTCACCGGCCGCCATGCGCGGCCCGAGACCGACAGGCTGCCGCCCGGCCAGCATCTGGTGAAGAACTGGCCGGTCCTCGATCTCGGCCAGCAACCGAGTATCTCAAGTGCAGAATGGCGGCTCGACGTCCACGGGCTGATCGACAGCCCGAAAAGCTTCGACTGGGCGGCATTGAAGGCCCTGCCGCAGACGGATATGCGATCCGACATCCATTGCGTGACGACATGGTCGCGTTACGACAACAACTGGAAGGGCGTCTCGACCCGCGATTTCCTCGATGCCGTCAATCCGAGGGACGAAGCGACGGCGGTGATGCTGACCAGCTATGACGGCTACACCACCAACCTGCTTCTCTCCGATTTCGCCGCGCCCGACGCCATCATCGTCATGGATTGGGAAGGCCAGCCGCTGGCGGAGGAGCATGGCGGCCCGGTGCGCCTCGTCGTGCCCCATCTCTATTTCTGGAAAAGCGCCAAATGGCTGAAGCGCATCGACTTCCTGGCCATGGACCATGCCGGTTTCTGGGAAAAGAACGGCTACCACATGCGTGGCGATCCATGGGCCGAGGAACGGTATTCTGAGGATTAGCCGAACCTGACTAGATTGTGTGCCGGCAACGGACCGCCCGGAAACTGGGCAAGCTTCGCCCCGACAGCAAGCGAACCGAGATCGAGCCCGAAGAAGCCGAGGCGCTCGATCAACTGCCCGACCTCGACCTTAGCATCGGCATCATCGCCCGAATAAAACAGCACGCGCTTGCCGCCCTCCGATGAAGGATCGGCTTCCAGCAGCGCGGCAAACAGGTGGTTGAATGCCTTCACCACCCTGGCACCCGGAACCATGCCGACGAAAACTTCGCTTGATGTGCGACCGCCGAGATCGGCCGGCTTGAACAACGGAGATTCGACCGAGTTGTTGGTGTCGACGACGATGCGGCCACCCCAGTTCGGAAGGCCTGCAAGCGCTGCCGGAAGCTTGGACCATGGCACGGCGACGAACACCATGTCGGCCTGTGCCGCCTCAGCAATGGTCACCGCCGAAATCCAGGGCGAAAGTTCGGTCGTGAGGTCCGTCAGCGTTTCCGGCCCGCGGCTGTTGGCTATTGTGGCGTGAATACCTGCCCGAGCGAGGATGCGGGCGATTGCTGCACCGATTTTGCCGGCGCCGATAATTCCGATTGTCATGAGCTTTACTCCGTTGGTGTTGCGATGAACGGAATATCGCCCCTTTATTGGTCGCCGATTAGCGGGTAATGATGCGCATCATTTTCAAATAAAAATTGAAGATAGCGCGATGGAAAATCTGACCAATCTCGAATCCTTTCTGCGCTCGGCCGAACTCGGCGGATTTTCCGCCGCCGCCCGCAAGCTGGCGCTCACCCCCGCTGCCGTCAGCCGCAACGTGGCCACCCTGGAAAAGAACCTCGGCGTCAGGCTGTTCCAGAGAACGACCCGCAGGCTGGCACTCACCGAGGCCGGAGAACGGCTCTTTGCCCAGGTCGGCGGACATGTGGATGCGCTGCAGGCGGCGATCGCCGATGCGTCATCGGGAAGCGCCGAGCCCTCCGGCATCCTCAAGGTCAGCATGAGCCCGCATTTCGGCAAGGACTATATCCTGCCGCTGCTACCGGCCTTCATGCAGAAATATCCGAAGATCAGGCCGGAATGGACATTCGAGAACCGCCAGGTGGATCTGGTCGCCGAAGGCTATGACGCGGCCATCGGCGGTGGCCTTGACCTGACGCCGGGCCTCATCTCCCGGACACTGGCACCTGCCCATCTCATTGCCGTCGCCTCCCGCGACTATATGAAGGGTCGGGCCATGCCGACGAACCCTCAGCAATTGGGATCGCTTGCCGGCATCCAGATGCGATCCTCCAATACCGGCCGCATCCGCCATTGGACCATGCGCAATATCGCCGGTGAGGAAATGCCCGCCGCTCTGAATGGCTCCTTCATCATGAACGATCCCGCCGCGATTGCCGGCGCGGCAAGCCTCGGCCTCGGAGTCGCGTTGATCGCCGTCCCGGACGCGCTGATCCATTTCAGGCGGGGTGACCTGATCCGCCTTCTGCCGGATTGGTATGCCGATATCGGCACGATCTCGCTCTATTACGCGAACCGCAAGCTGTTGCCGGCCAAGACCCGCGTGTTCATCGATTTCGTTACCGAGCATTTTCGCAAGGAAAGGCTGGCGGAGAAACTGGCAGGAAGTCTTGGCGCATCGAACATGCCCTAAGCCCTTTAGGCGCACCCGGCGAAAGACCGGATGCGCCGGCTCGGTTCACATCAGCTTCTCTAGTGTAATCGGCAGGTCGCGCACTCGTTTGCCGGTGGCGTGGAAGACGGCATTGGCGATGGCCGGAGCCACCCCGACGATGCCGACCTCGCCCACTCCCTTGCCGCCGAGCGCCGACGCCTCGTAATCCGGCACGCCGACGGAGATCACCTCGATATCCGGAATGTCGGCATTGGTGGGCACCAGATAGTCCCCGACATTGTTGTTGATCGTGCGCGCATTGCGCGGATCGACAAGCCCTTCCTCGAGCAGCGCCTGGCCGATGCCCATGATGATGCCGCCGCGCCACTGGCTTTCCACCATTTTCGGGTTATAGAGCCGGCCGCAATCGAAGGCCGACACCATGCGTGAGACGCGTACCGTGCCGAAATCCTCGTCCACTTTCACCTCGACGAAATGCGCGCACCATGAATGCATGGAATAGTCGCCCATGGTCGGCCCCTGGACACGGCCCATGCTGGTCCAGGCATTGCTGCGGTCGGTGGCGCTCTGCGCATCGTCCGGCAGCGTGTTGCGCGTCACTTCCAGCTCATCGCGGCCAAGCGATGAAAGCAGCTCCGCAAGTGTCATCGACGGCCCGCCACCGCTTGCCACCGAGATCCTGCCCTCCTGGATGACGAGCGTATTGGCACCCGTCTCGCGGAACGGCGAATTCGGATCGTTGAGCGCCAGCCCGATCAGTTCCTCGCGCGCCGCGTTCGCCGTCTTGTGCACGGCACCGGTAATCGAGCCCGCCAGCATCGAGCCGCCGGCAATCGCCGAACCCGGCAGGCGGCTGTCGCCAAGCACGACATCGACCTGTTTGATCGAAATGCCGAGCGCCTCGGCCGCCGTCTGCGCAAGGATCGTATAGGTCCCCTGCCCCATGTCGATCGCCCCCGAGACGACTTCCACCCGGCCGCTCTTCAAGACCCGGATCATCGCCGAACTCGGCGCTCTCAGAACCGGAAACGTGCCGCAGCCGATGCCCCAGCCGATCAGGTTCCGGCCCTCACGCATCGACCGCGGCGCATGGCTGCGTCTGGACCAGCCGAAGGCCGCAGCGCCTTCCGTCAGCGCTTCGCGCAGCCGCCGCGTCGACCATGGCTTGCCGGACTGATAGTCGTGATCGGCATAGTTTTTGAGCCTCAGTTCCAGCGGGTCCATGCCGAGCCTGTAGGCCAGCTCCTCCATCGCGCTTTCGATACCGTAGGCGCTCGGGTTCTTGCCCGGTCCGCGAAGCGCGCCCGGCGTCACCGCATTGACCGGTACGACCCTGGTCTGCGAGGAAAAATTCTCGACCTTGTAGAGGATCGGCGTCGCCGCCCCCGTCTGCTCCGGATAGTCCATATAGGTCGAAGTCTCGCTTGCGCCGCGATGGATGATCGCCTGCAGCACGCCGTCTTCCGTCGCCCCGAGCGAAATCGTCTGGCGCGTCGCCGCCCGTCCGCCATAGCTGGTGAAGTTCTGCGGCCGGGTCACGGCAAGCCGGACCGGCCGGCCGAGTTTTCTCGCTGCAGCCACCGCCACCGCACCATAGGAGAGCGCCGCCCCCTTGGAACCGAAGCCGCCGCCGATGAAGGGCGAGACGAGCCGCACATGGTCGAGCGGAATGCCGAACCACTCGGCATAGGTCCGCTGCATGCCATGGGTCCACTGGCTGGGCTCCCACACCGTCAGCCGGTCGCCGTCCCATGCGGCCGTCAGGCCATGCGGCTCCATCGCCACGTGATATTCGCGCGGCGTCTCATAGGTGGCTTCCATCCGAACCGGCGAAGCGGCAAGCGCCTTCTGCGCATCGCCCCATTCGACACTCATGGCCTCGAGAAGCTTGCCCTCGCCCGCTCTCGGATCGTTCATATCGGCAATCGCCGGCGCTTCCTCATAGGTGATCCGGATCAGCTTCGCCGCCTCGTTCGCCTGCTCGCGGCTTTCCGCAATCACCGCGACAATGCTCTGGCCGTTATAGCTGATCACCTTCGGCAGCGGATGATAGGGCTGGTTTTCCGGGCGTTTCCCATACCAGTCCGATGCCGCCATCAGTCCCAGATCGTCTTCCGGCGTGAGGACGGCGACAACGCCCGCTGCGGCAAGCGCTTCTGCCGCATCCACTGACACGACCCGGCCTGCGGCAATCGTGCTCTGCACCAGCACCGCATGGGCGAGGTTTTCGAGCGGGTATTCCAGCGCGTAGGTGGCGTTGCCGGTGATCTTCAGCTCGCCTTCGAAACGCGACAGCCGCCCGCCGACGACGCCATCGGCCGAACTGCCGTGCTTTCTCGGTTCCCCGATGGGGTTCATGATGGTCATGCCAGACCTCCCAGGCTTTTCAGCGCACGGGCGACAACGCGCGGCGCAAGCTCGATCTTGTAGTGATTGCCACCCTGCGCCACGGCACCATCAATGGCATGGCCGACGGCAGCCGCGATCACGTCCTCCGTCAGCGCCTTACCGGTGAGCGCCGCCTCGACTGCGCGCACCCGCCACGGCCTGGTGGCAACGCCGCCGAGCGCCACGCGCACATCCTTCACCGTCCGCCCGTCGGCCTCGAAGTCCAGCCCGACGGCAGCACTCGCCGCCGCGAATTCATAGGACTGGCGGTCGCGGATCTTGAGATAGGTCGAATTCCTCGCCGCCGCAGAGGTCGGGATGGCAAGGCCGGTGATCATCTCCCCCGGCTGGATCACGGTTTCCCTGTCCGGCCGCTCGCCGGGCTCGACGAAGAAATCCTCGACCGGCATGCTGCGCGTGCCCTGGTCGGAACGGAGCTCGACTGCCGCATCGAAAGCGACAAGCGCCACGGCCAGATCGCCGGGATAGGTTGCGATACACTGCTCGCTCGCACCGAGAACCGCATGGTTGCGGGTCACCCCGCCGATGGCCGAACAGCCCGATCCGGGATTGCGCTTGTTGCAGGCGGCAAACGTTGCGGGATCCCGGAAATAGGGACATCGCGTCCGCTGCAGGAGATTGCCGCCGATCGTCGCCATGTTGCGCAACTGCTGGGAGGCGGCAAGCGATAGCGATTGGGCGATCGCCGGGAAGGCAGCGATGACGGCCGGATCGTCGGCAACCGCACTCATTTTCGCAAGCGCCCCGATCGTGGCGCCGCTCTCGTCGACCACGACCCTGTCGAGGTCGGAAAGATGGCTGATGTCGATGACCTGGTCCGGCTCGGCGACACCGCATTTGGCGAGATCGAGAAGCGTCGTCCCGCCGGCAAGCAGCATGGCGCCCGCCTGACGCGATGCCTGCCTTGCCTCATCGGCCGAGGCGGCACGCAGATAGGAAAAATCGCGCATCAGCCCACCTCCACCGTTTCCCGCACTTCGGCTCGCGCCGAGGCACCGCCGGCGAGCCTGCCGGCCGCCTCGCGCACCGCCGCAACGATGCTGTTATAGGCCCCGCACCGACAGAGATTGCCGGACATGTATTCGCGGATCTCCGCATCCGATCCCGCATGTCCTTCGCGGATGCAGGCGACCGCCGACATGATCTGCCCGGGCGTGCAGTAACCGCACTGGAAGGCGTCCTGTTCCAGGAAGGCGGCCTGCACCGCATGCAGTGTACCGTCTTGCGAAACCAGACCCTCGATCGTCGTCACCTGTCGCCCTTCCACCTGGGCGGCGAGCGTCAGACAGGAAAGCACGCGACGGCCATCCACATGGCAGGTACAGGCGCCGCACTGGCCCTGGTCACATCCTTTCTTGGTACCGGTCAGCCCGATCTCCTCGCGCAGCGCATCGAGAAGCGTGACGCGCGGCTCGAGATCGAGCTCATACATCTTGTCGTTGATATCGAGACGGACATGGGTCGTTCGTGTCATGATAACCTCCTGCTACCAATACGAGAAAAAGCGGCCTATACGACTGGACGATCTGTTCTGGAGCGCTAAATATTAAGCGCTGGACGCGAATGCGACGTTTTTCAGCATGACATCCGCCCTACTTCTGGTTTAAAAAGTAGGAGGACGCCTCAATCGGAGGCTCCTCCGTTTAAACTAGCGTCTTGACGCGCGACGTCAAGGGCTGAAATCGAGTGGAGCGTCATCTTGGCCCTGGCCACGCAGGAGAATGCAGACCAGACCTCGCCGAAGCTGAGAGCCGACGCGCGCCGAAATCGCGACAAGCTGATTGAGGTCGCAGCGCAAGCTTTCGCCGAAAATGGCGTCGAGACCTCGCTGGAGGATATCGCCCGCAAGGCGGGTGTCGGCATCGGCACGCTGTATCGCCATTTTCCCACCCGCGAACATCTGGTCGAGGTCGTCTATCGTCGCGAATTGCAGAACCTCGCCGACGCCGCCAACGAACTCGCCGGCTCCCGCGCCCCGGACGAGGCACTGGAACAGTGGATGTTCCACTTCATCGACTACATGGCCACCAAGCGCGGCATGGCAAGCAGCTTGAAGATCATCGCCAGCTCCAATTCCGACATGTTCGCAGAAGGTTTCGGCCGCATCCGCGAAGCCTTCGGCAAATTGCTGACGGCAGCCCGCGAGGAACATCTGATCCGCACCGACATCTGCCAGATGGACCTGATGCATGCCCTGTCGAGCATCTACACCATCCCCGATACGCCCGAATGGCGCGAACGCGCCAACCGCCTTGTCGGCCTGCTGATGGACGGCCTGCGCGTCAAGCGGTGAACACCGCACGCCAGCACTTCATGCGAAAACGGCCCGGTTTCCCGGGCCGTTTTTTATTATTCCGCCGCCACTTCCTTGTAGTCCCGATAATAGGACAGGTAGTTGCCGCGCAGGCGTTCCGGGGCACCCGGATCGGCGAACTTGTGCAGTTCGGCAAGATTGGTCTTGTTGAGGATGACGCCGATCGTCTTGGCAGCGATCTGCGGCTCCGACTGCAGCACGCTCTGCACCGCCTTGGCCGGTGTCGCGCCCCATTCGGTGACGAACACGAAACCGTCCGCATAGGGCTCGAACGCCTTGGCATCGATGACCGGGATCAGCGGCGCAAGGTCGACGACGATGACGTCGAAGGTTTCCTTGATGCTTTCGAGGAACTGGCTCATGCCGGTCGAGGCAAGCAGTTCGCTCGTATGCGTCACCTGCCGACCGCGGGTCGTCATCGGCAGGATGGTCAGGCGCGAGCGGCGATCGACGCGGGCAACGCTCGTCCACGACGTCTTGTTGAGGATGACGTCGACGAGACCGACTTCCGGCTCGCTGGCCAGCATCTTCGAAAGACCGGGATTACGCAGGTCGGCGTCGATGACGAGCGTGCGCGCACCACTGGAAGCGATAAGACCCGCGAGGTTTGCCGCAACCGTCGACTTGCCCTCGCCCGGAAGGCAGGAGACCACGCCGATGACCGAGCACTTCTTGCCCTGCAGGACGATATCGCAGGCAAGCTTGGTATTGCGCAGCGTCTCGGCAAATTGCGACCGCGGTGCCTCGACGGCAACCCGCATCATCCGGCGGAACGAGATCGGATCACCCGGCGGCAGGTTTGCCGCGTCAACAGGCTCAGGCGCCGCATTGGGCTTGTTGGCGGGCTCCTCTCGGGCGGGACCCGCGATGCGCGGCAGATAACCGAGGAAGCGCATGCCGAGCTTCTGCTGCACGTCTTCACCGGTGCGGAAGAAGCGTTCGCGCAGTTCCAGCACGGCCGCGACCGCACAGCCGACCAGAAGGCCGAGCACGATGGAAAGGGCGATCGTCAACGTCTTGCGCGGGCTCGATGGCGAGATCGGCACACCGGCTTCGGAGATCACACGCGCCTTGGCAATCGGCAGCGACTGCAGCTGCGAGGCCTGTTCGAAACGCTGCAGATAGGATTCATAGAGCGTCCGCAGCGCCGATGCCTTCTGCTCCAGCTCCTGCAACTGCACCATGTTGACGTTTGCATCGGCATTATGGCCGGCAACGCGCTGGATATTGTCCTTGAGCGACTGCACGCGCGACTGGGCAACGTCGGAATCGTTCTTGAAACCGCCCGTAAGCTGCTGCAATTCGCGGAACATCTGCTGTGCCACATCCTGCTTTTCGGCCTTCAGGGCTACCGCCTGCGGATGATCTGCGCCGAACTGCTGGATGACGGCCTGCTCGCGGTCGTTGATGTTGATATAGCGCTTGCGCAAGTCCTGCATGACCGTGTTGTCGGTGTCGCGGTTGGACACCACGGCATTCTGCACGGCCGCATCGGGCCCCTTCTCGACGATCGCCTTGTATTGGTTGTAACGCGCTTCGGCCGTTGCGGCATCGGCCTGCGCCACGATCAGCTGGCTGTTGAGGTCGGAAAGCTGCTGGGTGGAGAGAAGCTCGCCGCGCGGGGAAACCAGCCCCTTCTCGCGCTTGTACTGTTCGACGGCAAGCGATGCCTGCTGGGCGCGGGTATTGAGGTCGTTGAGACGTTCCTGCAGCCAGACGCTCGCTCGTTCCGTCGCATCGAAATTGGCGTTGAGCTGTTCCGTCAGGTAGGAATCCGCATAGGTCTTTGTGATCTTTGTCGACAGAAGCGGGTCGGGCGACTTGATCGAAAGCGAAATCACCGAGCTGCGGCCGACACGGTCGACGGTCAGGGCCTGCTGGATTACCGCTGCGGCCTTCTCCCGCTTGCCGGCGGCAATCTGTTCCGCCGTCGGTTCCGGCTTGCTCGAAGATACCAGCGAGGTAACGCCCTTCAGCATGCCCTTCAGATAGTCGACCGGCGACTTCGGCGGGTCGACGATCAGGTCGTTATCTGCAAGCTTGGCCTTGTCGACGACGGCAAGCGCCAGTTCCTTCGACTTCAGGATTTCGACCGCGCTCGACATCTGGTTGTCGAGCATCTGCGCGCTTTGCGGGTCCGTCTGGTCCTCGGCATAGCGGGACAGGTTGTCATCCATCAAGATATTCGTATTTGCCGTATACATCGGCTGGGCGAACAGCAGGTAGACGCCTGCAAGCACGACCATAACTGCTACGCAAACACCGATCACTCCCATTCGGCGCATGGCTGCAGACCACAGCTTGTCGAGATCGATGAACGTATCGTGGTCTTTCGGTTCGTTCTGAAAGATCGTCATCGGTCGGAAATTTGCCTGATCCATGATTTCATCCGCTTCGGGAAAAATGTCGGAGAAAGGCAGAGGTTCCGCCCTTCTCCATGTCATTGAGAGACGTCAGTCTCCATGCGAAGGCGATGCGCTAGGCTGCGCGCACCTTGGTTTCATGCATGTCCAGCAGTTCCTTGATCGTCACTGCCAATTCGCCGCTCATGTCCGAACGCATCATGGCGAAGGCAACATTGGCCTCGATGAAGCCGCGCTTCGAACCGCAGTCGAACGTCCGACCCTGGTAAGGATGCGCATGGAACGGCTGAATCTTCAACAGTTTCTGCATGCTGTCGGTCAGCTGGATCTCGTTGCCGGCACCGCGCTCCTGGCTTTCCAGCAGTTCGAAGATCTGCGGCTGGAGAATATAGCGGCCATTGAGATAATAGTTTGACGGCGCATCCGCCGGCTTCGGCTTTTCCACCATGCCGGTCACCTGGAAGCCGTGGCGGACATCCTGGCCGATGGCGACGACGCCATAGCTCGACGTCTCTTCCGGAAGGCACTGCTCGACCGCAAACACGTTGCCGCCAACTTCCTCGTAGAGGTCCATCAGGCCGGACATGCAGCCGCGCGCACCATAGGACACCATGTCGGGCAGGAGCAGCGCGAAGGGCTCGTCGCCCACCAGTTCACGCGCGCACCAGACCGCATGGCCGAGGCCGAGCGGCACCTGCTGGCGGGTATAGCTGACGGTCCCTGCAAGCGGCAGCATCTTTTCCAGCTGCGTCACCTGCACCGTCTTGCCGGCCCGGGTAAGGCTTGCGATCAGTTCCGGATTGCTGTCGAAATAGTCTTCGATGGCAGTCTTGTTGCGGCTGGTGACGAAAATGATGTTTTCGATGCCTGCCTGCATGGCTTCATCAACGGCATATTGCACGACCGGACGATCGACGATCGTCAGCATTTCCTTGGGCATTGCCTTGGTTGCGGGCAGGAAACGGGTTCCATTGCCTGCAACGGGGATCACTGCTTTGCGAACTGGTCTCTTCAAGTCCATTCCTTCGTCCTTTCCAGGGGGGCGCCCCCGCCCTCTTCCGACAGGATTTCAGTTGACGCCGGTCGCCTTCACGAACCGGCGCATGCGAACGGCGATGGGCATCCTGAAGTGTTTCAGTGCCCCTGGTGCTTGCATCGCCGTTTTGAGGAACCCGCCGACGGACTTGCGCTTGACTTCGTCGACGAGTGTTAGAAATGAGCGGGCCTCGATGATGCTGCGGGTACGTCGCTGCTGCGCCGCCATCTCCGCCGGCCCCAATGTGTAGCGTGATAGAAACCTCCGGTCCCCCTCCAGCATGTCGTCCAAATGCTGCTGCTTCAGCACGCGGGAAATCGACCCCTGCCGCAGATAATAGACATAGCCGACATTCGGATCGACGGCGCAGCGCGCGCCGGCAGCCAGCGCCGAGGCGAACAGGATATAATCCTCGCCGATCTTCAGCATGTCATCGAACTTCAGGTCATGCGCAATCAGGAAGTCGCGCAGGAAGATCGGCTTCATGTAGCCGAAATTGAAGGTCGTCTTGAAGATCAGGTTGGACGTGATGAATTCGGACAGCGTGATCTCGTGCTGCCTCGCAAGCTGCTGCCTGTCGAACATCGTCTTCGCCGCGCCGCCTTCGATCGGCACCACATCGACATTGTCGACCACCACCTGCGCCTCGAGCTCCTTCGCCTTGAGGATCATCGACAGCATGCGTTCGGGCTTCACCGCATCGTCGGAATCGAGCGTCGCGATCCACCGGCCGGTGGCAGCCGCGATGCCCGCATTGCGCGCCTTGCCCGGCCCGCCATTCTGCGCCTGGCGGATCAGCCTCACCCGCGGATCGCTGTAGCTTTCGGCAATCTCGACCGTATCGTCGCTCGAGCAATCATCGATGACGACCACCTCGACCGTCACGCCGACCTGCGACAGAGCGCTGTCGATCGCACGTTTCAGCGTGTCTTCCGCATTGTAGGCGGCGATGATGAAGCTCACATCCGGGCGCGAGGCATCGACGATCATGCGGCCTCCGCTGCGCCATACTGGCGGATTTCACGAACCCCGAGCATGCCCATCACCGCACCGACATGCAGCGCGCCGCGCAGCGCGTAGCGGTTGCGCCGGACCGGCATCAGCGTGAATGCGGCAGCGATCGCCCCGCAATAGGAAGCCTTGACGGCGGCGATCAGCGCCTTCGGCAGGCGGCGCGCACCGGGATTTTTCGCCGCAACGATGCGGCCATGGGTCTGGCCGGAGCGAAAACGCCGCTTGGCAAGCCAGGAGAAGCTCGCCCGGCCTGCCGGCACCGGCTCGACGACAAGCGCCTGTTCGGCAAATTCGATCCGCCCGCCGCTCTCGGTCAGTTGAGAGAAATAATGCGTATCCTCGCCACCGCTCTGCCCGAGAGCCAGCGCGAACCGGCGCTCGGCAATCAGCGGCGAACGCAGGTCGAGCAGCGTGTTGCAGGTATAGCCGGTGATGATCCGGCCATCGACCCAGACCGGCATGGTGGAATGGAAATCGCCATCGCGCATCCAGGTCGTGCTGTCCTCGCCATAGATTGCGCGGACGGGACCGAGCACCGCCTCGGCGCCGGTTTCCCGCGCCTTGCCGTAAAGCGCCGCGAGCCAATCCGGCGTCGCCGTCTCGTCGTCGTCGATGAAGGCGAGGAAATCCGCATCCGCCGATGTCAGGCAGGCATTGCGGGCAATCGAAATGTTCGATTTCGGGCAGTGAACATAGGCGATCGGGAATGGCGAGCGCGCGTTCAGGCTTTCCACCAGATCGCGTGCGCTCGGCACCGCATCATTGTCGGCAACGATGATGCGGACCGCCGTTCCGTCCGGCACCTTGAGCTTGAACAGGGAATCGACCGTGTCCCTGAGAGCCGGGCGGCGGAAGGTGCAGATGCCGATATCGATACGGATGGAAGCGGGATCGTTGGTCATGCGGTCCTCTTTCGTCGTATGCGCAGCAATTCCATCCAGAAGCCCGCCGACCATGCCAGATGCATGATCATTGCCGGGATGGTCGCAAGCAGGGCAATCGAGTTCCGCTGGCCGATCGCCATATAGGCACCATAGGCCACGCAGGCGATCATCCAGACGGCAACCGGCACCGCCGCCCACCAGTACAACAGCGCAAGCACGGCACCCGCAACCACCGGCGCCACGGCGAGCGGAATGGCCTGACGGATCTTCGGGATCGCCCGGTGCTTCATGAGGTTTTTCGCCCGGCCGCGGCCGTAGCCGAGATACTGGCGAAACAGCGCCGAAGCGCTCGACCGCGGATAATAGGTCATGAACGTCTTGCCGGTCATCCAGATGCGGTAGCCGGCATGGCGCAGGCGAAAGTCGAGCTCGGCATCCTCGTTATGGCTGAACGTCTCGTCATAACCGCCGACCCTGCGATAGGCCTCGATCCGCATCAGTGCGTGATGGCCGTGATCGACCCATTCGCCGCCGCCGCCGGCACGATGCTTGGAGCCGCCATTGCCGAGCTTGGAATTCTGGGCGATCGCCGCCGCCTGCTGGAAGGCGCCGAAACCGACCGTCTCCATGCCGACCACGACCGAATCCGCCTGATGGACAAGCGCCTCCTCGATCAGCGACTGGCAGTAATTGTCGGGATAGTCGCCATGCGCGTCGATCCGGATCAGGTAGTCGCGGCCATCGCCGAATTCCTTGATCGCAAGGTTCATCGCGGCACTCTGGATGCGCTTCGGATTGTCGAGCAGCACGAGGCCCTCGATCTCACCGACCATCCGGCGCACGATATCCGGCGTGCCGTCGCGGCTGCCGCCATCGGCAACGACGATCAGCATGTCGGTGACGCCACGCTGGCCATCGAACTTGCGCAGCAACGGCTCGATCGTCTTTGCCTCATTTAGGCAGGGAATGACGAGCAGAACCCGCGGGCTCGCTTGTGTCTGGATTTGTGCCTGAACTTGAAGGTTCGCGATGTCGGAACCTGGAATGCCACTCTCTACCATATTCCACCTCACGACTGCAGGGTTGATGCTGCCTGCATTTCAGCAGGTGAGCGTAAATCGGGTTTTAACGCTGCGAGTTTGGCGACGAGTGCCCGGCAATCGGCCGGTCCGGTGACCCATTGACTGCGCTCGACGGCCGCAATCCGGGAAAACTGTTGGCTGTATCGATCGATAGTCATCTCGTTGAACAACGCTTCGAGAGCATCGGGAGTTGCCTTGTCGATGGTCAGGCCGATATCGCGGCGGGCAAGAAACCGCCCCGTCTCGGTCGATTTCAGCGCAATCGGCACCGCCCCATAGAGCCCGCCCTCATAGAGCCGGTTCGGCAGCAGCCATTCCGAATTCAGGCCTTCCTCGAAAAAGTCGATCGCCCAGTTGAACTGCACCTCGTCATAGATGCGCGACAGATCCTCCGGGTTCCGGTAGGACCCGTGGAAGGCCACATGTGGCGCTTCCGCGACGATGCGGGCGAAATCGTCGAACTCGCCATAGGCCGGGCGTCCGCGCAGCACGATCTCCACCTTGCCATCCATGCGGCGGGCGAACTCGGTCAGGATCGACAAAGACTTGGCGCAGCGGATTGCGCCGAACCAGCCGATCTTCCACGGCTCACCGGCAACCGGCGCACGCGGCATCCGCTCTGCCGGCACGCTGTCGGGTCCAAGCGCCAGAACCTTGTTCTCCATCAGCATGACCGGCAGGTCGAGGCCCGAGCGCGGCTTGAAGAAATTCTCAATGAAAGCGGGAGAACTGGTAATCAGCAATTGCGCCCGGCGGCCGAAATGGCGCTGGAAGCCGCGCATCAGCCGGCCCTTCCATCCCTCGTCGGTGAGCAGGCGATGGATATCCAGGCATTCATAGACAACCGGCAGCTGCCGGTCGAAGACGGCAGCCGCGCGGCCGGCAAGCGCCAGCGTCTCGAGGTTGCGGGCGATGATGACATCCGGCTTGCGCACCCCGGCAAGCCGGCCCTTGATATCGAGGCTGGCCTTGGCAACCGCGCCGATGCGCTGTGTGAACTTTCCGTCGGACGTGGTCCCGAGCACGTTAGCCTGCACGCCCGCTTCGTCCTCAAGCAGGTTTCGCCCGCGGGTAAAGCCGGCAACCGTCACCTCCGCGCCGCCGGCCTTCAGTGTCAGCACGCGCCGCCGGATCGCGGCGTCGGCCAGGTCATGGGCGAGATAGAGAACGTGTATGCTCAAACGGGCCTGCTCCTGTGCTGAAAAATGCAACGCATTATGACAAACGAGAAAATCGCCGGGCCGAACTCGGCTCAGTCGAGATTGCAAGCCACCGAACCGGGGAACTGGCACTTGTCCCCCGGAGCGGTGAATGAAACGCGGTCGATGACCATGGAAGCCTGCCCCTTGTAGGTGAACGGGCCCATCCAGCTCGTCAGCGTGTCGGTGCCCCACAGGCTGAGGAAAATCTTCTGGTCATGGGTCGGGATCTTCGACGGATCGGTCACTTCATGGACCATCTTGCCGTTGACGAAATAGCGCAGCCGGTCCTTTTCCCAGACGAAGGCATAGTCGTTGAAGCCCTGGTCGGCGCCGCCTTTGACCGGCACGAGTGCCTCGTTACCGCCCTTGCCGTTGATATACTGGTTGGTCTGGACCTGATTGGTATTCTTGCCGAGAACTTCGAAGTCGATCTCGTCCCAGGGCTGCTTGTCGCTCGGACCGATATAGCTGAAGAAGGCCGAGTTGAGACCGGAACCGGTCGCCGACTTCATCCGCACTTCATAGGTACCGTAACCGTAGCGCGCCTTGGTCTGCACCTCGCCGCACAGGTATTTCCGGTCCTTCGACTGCCCTTCGGTCAGGTTCAGCGTCAGCGTGCCGTTCGCGGCATTGATCTGCGATTTCGACCAGGTGCAGTTCTGGTGGGCGCCGTTGTTCCAGCCGTCGGCGACATACCAGAACGAACGGTCGAAACTGTCGAAGTTTTCTACGAATGACTTGTTGGCGAGCGTTCCCTGCGCCGATACCGGAGCAATGGCTGCAAGCATGGAAACACCCAGGGAGACGATGGCGGCCGAAACTTTTGTGGAGATGGTCGTCATGTTTTCACCTGCGCTGCTGTGACAGTTTGGGTTCCATCGGATGCGGGGATCCGACGGGACGGCTCGAAACGGACTTGGCGAGCTTGTCCTTGCGCCCGCGGCTGCCGGTCAGGATCTGATAGAGCGGCGAGGCGTACCGCATGATGGCAGCATTGCTGATCACCAGGATGACAAGTGCTGTCACCACCGAGCCGACATAGAAAAGCGGATAGGCGCCTACGGTCCCGACGCGGTTCCACACCATCCACATCAGGACGAGCAGCGGATAATGGGCGCAGAACACCCAGAAGCTCAGGCTTCCGGTTGCCGCAAGCCGCTGGCCAAGGCTGCTTCTGATGGCGATGGACGACAGCATCCAGACACCGAAGGCACCGACGATCGACAGCACGTTGCGGAATAGTTCGACGCTCCACGGAAAAGTTGGGCCGGTATCGTAGATCGCAGCCGAAAGTGCGACGGCCGCGACCAGCGTCGCGATCGACCCCGGCCACGCAAACCGGTCCAGCGCCTTGAGATCCGCCTTGCGCAAGGCAAGGTGCATGCCGAGCGCGAAGCTGAACAGGATCGACCGCTTGATCACGATCACCAGGTTAAGCTCCGGCACCACCGCAAGCAGGAACAGCACCACGAGCACCGGCACCGCCGCGCGGCGCATCAGAAACAGCAGCACCGGCGACAAGACGATGCAGACAAACAGGTCGCGCAGGAAATAGAGCGGTACGTTGATCGGCAGACCTTCCAGCGCCAGCGCATAGGTGGCGAGATCGCGCGAGGTCGAATGCCACAGGTCGGGCAAATAGCCGACGGTAATATCGACGCGCTGCAATGCCAGCGCCACGCCGAACAGCGCAAGGTTCCAAATGAGGAACGGCAGGAACACGGTCATCGCCTTGGAGCGCAGTACCTTGCCGTAGTCGAAAGAGGCATAGCCTTTGCGCAGCAGCAGGTATCCCGAGATCATACTGAGACAAGGGACACCGATCCTGAACAGGCTGTCGCCCAGAAAGACGCGCAGCCAGTCGAACCATCCATTGGCGCCGAGAAACGGACTTGTGTCCGGATCATGCGGCACATGCACGAAGACAATGCCGCAAATCAGCAGAATACGCATCAAATTGATACGGGAGGAAATGTTCTGATCAACAGTCAAACCAGTCACCCCTTTTGAGCAGTGCCTCCCGTCACCGCCGTTTCAATCAGAGCAGACTTGAGCCCGCATGAGTGAACAGCATCACGTGGAGTTTGGAACAAAATGTGGCAGCGCAGCAAAAATGGGAGGTGCGAAATCTAGCATATCCCCAGCCTTTGCGGCCTTCGAGATCTCGCCGCCCGGAAGAAACCCTTGTGGAACATGGGCTAGCGGCGACTGCTTCACCCAGATTTGTTGCGATGCAATATAAGCCTAGGTCAGAAAACCGATCACTTTTTCTCGCAAATCCGTCAGCCGCGCGTGAGGCCGACGTCCGAAACCAGATCAATTGTGGCGAAATCTTGGCAATGATACGGCAAAACTGGCGTCCTTCTTATTTCAGGCATAAACGCGAAAGCCCGGTATTCCTGCACCTCTGAAGCCTCAGCCCGCTTCCGGACGGAGCCCAATTGCTGCAAACATCCCTGACGGGCACCCGCAACGGACTGGAAGTGTTAGACTTTCCTTAACCAGACCGGCGGACGCCTGTTGGCATCCGCCGATAGCTATTACAACCTCCGCCTCAGATGGCGGCAGCGCGGTTCATGGCGGCCCGACGGTCGAGAACCGAGAGCGCCTCGTCAATATTAGGTACGATCGCCGCACGCTCGCCATTGCAGGTTCCCCAGGCCTGGATGAAGGTGCTGGTCTTGCCGTAGCTGTTGTCGAGCACGCAATGGTCGGCATCGAGAAGCAGGCACATGATATGGCCATGCATGCGGTCGGTGATCACCTGCCGCGCAGAGCTCAGCAACTGCACTCCACGCTCGAAACGCTGCTCGGCGCGTTCCCGGTAGGTAAGTTCGGTCATCTTCGCCCGACCGCCGACATTGCCGCGTAGCAGCGCCTTGATGATGGCGGCACGCTTGGTGCGCTTCTGATAGTCCTGCTCGTCTTCCAGCGGCCAGTCGGCCTTGATCACGTTCGGCCGCGCCATCGCGCGCGCGGTATCGTGCGGAGCGCCGACTTCCTGGTCCTCGCGAAGATTGAGCAGCAGATCGTAGCGCGGTGCAGGCCGTGCCACCGGGCCGATGCAGAAGGCCATGTCCGGGCAAAGCCGGATATCGCACTGGAACCACTTGGTCGCCAGCTCGAAGCTCTTCTGGTCACGCACCAGAAGCGTGAAATTGCCGTGCTTCTCGATCGCCCGCGCGGTGCTGTCGACATTCTCCTGGCTCTTGAAGTGGATCGTCTGCGGCATCTGGATGATCGGCCGCCCCTTGTGGCGCGTCAGCATGTCCTCGCGGAATTCGCGATATCCCGGCCAGATATCGCCGAAATTGCCGCCGCCATGCAGCAGGATCTGGCCATCGCCGATAGCCGCCAGCATCCGGTCCTCGCGATAGGTGCGGATTTCGCTGACGAAGGTCGGCTTGGACTGCGCCTTGTCGAAATAGGCAAGCTCGCCGAGCCAGATGGCGCTGTCGCCGATATTGTAGTGGTTGGGAAAATCCAGGAGGGCGTAACGGCCCGACAGATCGATGAGATCGGCAAGGCGGTCACTGATGATTCCCTGGAGCCTCTTGATGGTCGCAGCGCTCGTTTCCTGCATGGTATCTCCTTGACGTAAAACTCTGAAATTCCGGAACGGTTGTTATCTCTGGGCAACAAGCCTGAAGCGTGAAGGCAGCATCGACATGACCATCGCCAGATAGGGCCGGATCATGCTGAAGGCGAACAGGAACATGAAGGCGGCATAGACGATGGCGCCAAGCACGATGCAGATCCCCGTCGCAAGCCAGGCCGGCGTCACCGCCGCCATGATCTCGGGCTTGGCGAGCCACACGCAGATGGCCATGACCAGCGATCCGGCAAACGGCATGGCGATCGCCTTCATCGTTCCGAGCGGATCGATATTGGCAAAGCGCTTCAGCACATATTGCTGGTAAGGCATGGTAAGCCAGGCCCGCAGCGCATAGCCTGCGGCAACCGCAACGATCCCGTAGGGCACAAGCACCCAAGTCAGCGCCACCGTCAGCGCAAGCTGCAGGGCGGCAACCGACAGGATGCTTTCCGCCCGATTGACGGCGGCAAGCGCGGAAGAGGCGAACACGTTCATCACGAACGGCACCGCCATCATCACCAGCACGGTGGCTACATCGCCGGCATTGCCCCACTTGTTGCCGAACAGGAAGGTGATGAGCTGATCGGACAGCGCCCCGAAGCCGAGAAGCAGCGGGAACGTGCCGAGCGCCGCAAGGCTGACGATCCGGTTGTAGGCATTGCGGAACGCCGTCGGATCGTTCTGCAGCTTCGACAGCGTCACCAGCGCCACGCTGCCGATCGGCGACAGCACCGCCTGCGAGATCAACTCGATCAGCCGCCAGGCGATACGATAGCGCCCGACTTCAGTCGAACCATACCAGCGCGAGATGAAGATGTCCTGCACGCGGGCAAGCAGCATCCACAAAAGCTGGCTGACGACGAGGCTGATGCTGAACAGGAAGATCGACTTGAAGATCTGAAAATTGAAGCGGAGCTTCGGGATCCAGCGATAGGAAAGCCAGCCGAGCACGACGATGACGACGGCGTTGACGGCGGTCTGCGCCACCAGTGCCCAGACACCCCAGCCGAGCAGAGCGGCGGCAACGGCCGTCACGCCCGAAAGAAGGCTCGCGGCAATGCTTTGTGCGGCGAGGTTCTTGTGGCCGAAATCGCGGGCCAGCCGGGCATTGTGGATGACGGCGAGCGACGACAGCGGCAGAAGCGGCGCAAGCCATTCGAGGATCGGAGTAACGGCCGGATCCCTGACCAGCGTACCATAGGCGGGTGCGGCAAAGAAGATGATCAGCGCCACCGAGACGCTGAAGGCGAGCGACGCCCAGAATGCGGTATCGGCCAGTTCCTCGTCGAGTTCCAGCTGGCGGGTAACGGCGTCACCCAGCCCCGCATAGGCAAGCACCCTGCCGATCTCGACGAAAAGGCTTGCCAGCGCGAACGTGCCGAAATCGGCCGGCCCCAATATCCGCGCCAGCACCAGAAAGATGATGAAGGTGGCAACCGTGCTCCACCCGACGCGCACGATCGACCAGAGGATCGACGTCGCGGTTTTTTTCTTCAGGTCGCCACTGTCAACAGCGCTAACTTCGGCGGCACTCACATCCATGAATAATCCAATCGATTAGATCGACGACTAAGGTGGAACCATGCGCGACATGCTTAGGACGCGAATGTGAAAACGGCGCAATGGCCCGGCAATTAGCGGCGCCTTGCCTCAGGAAGCCGCGGGCCGCCGCCAATAGGCGATGACGCCGGCAAGATTCTGCTGCACGGTCGCCCGGTAGGTCAGCCCCATGGCGGCATCGAGCTTGCGGCCGCCAAACGCCTCCTTCAGCGCCTGGCGGATATCCCACCGCAACATGCCGCGCATGTTGGAACGGCGGTCGAACATGTATTTGGCGTAAAGCGCACCATTGCCGTAGGAATAGCCGTTGTGCAGCTTTCTGATGTCCTTCAGGTCGCGCCGGCCATGGAAATGCTTGACCTTCAGTTCCGGCCTGTATTCGACGGTGATGCCGGCCGCAAAGGCGCGGTGGATATAATCCGTATCCTCGCCGGAACGGAACTCGGCGCCAGCGCCGAAACGCGGATCGAACAGGCCGATCTTCTCGACCAGTTCCTTCGGGAACGCCATGTTGCAACCGTGGATGAAACCACCCGCGTGCAGGTCATGCGTCAGCACCGCCCGTTCGACATCGGTCTTGATGGTGATCGGCAGGTCGCGCTCGTCGCCGAGATCGACCCGTCCGCCGCGCATGACGATCTGGGCGTCATCGGCAAACAGTCCGGCCAGCACGTTGAAATAATCCGGCGCGACCTCGCAGTCGTCGTCGGTAAACGCAAGAATGCGCCCCGTCGCCGCTGTGATGCCGGCATTGCGGGCATTCGACAGGCCCGGCTTCGTCTCATGCACGATCGTCACCGGCATCGGTGCCGTAGCGCTCCACTGGCGCACGATATCGGACGTTCCGTCCGTGGAATTGTTGTCGACAAACACCAGTTCCAGCGACATGCCCGTGGCATTGAGCGCCGCTCTGGTCAAAGCATCGAAACATCCAGACAGCGCATGTGCCCTGTTTCTAGACGAGATGACGACACTGAAATCAACAGCCTGGGGGAGCATCGCGTTCCCTTCAACGATCAAATCAATTTCCGCCAGATGACACCAGACGGCATCGTTTGGCGGCACGGTTCGTTATTGCACTGCAGCACATTTGATCCGCAGAGAGAAGCTGAAAATGTGTTAATTTCATGTTTCCGCAACCCGGCCAAAAGCCCTATGCCGACCGGCCCGTTAACGCTGCGAACGAAGCGTATCCTTTTGGTTCAAGGGCTTGCAGCAATATCTGCTCTTGCTTTTGCCGCAGTTCTCCTCTTCTTTTCGGCAGTGCAAAAATGGTGGATGGTCGCAACGGTAACGCGATCAGCGACCCGCAGAACATGCCGGGAGGCCACCTTTCCGAGCAACGGAGGCCGAGACGAAATGGCGACTTTCACCATAGTCATTCCCTTCTATCAGAAAGAAAAAGGCATTCTTTCCCGCGCGCTGGAGACGATCTTCGCGCAGACGTTCCAGGACTTCGACATCGTCGTCGTCGACGACGAATCACCTCTGCCCGCCGATGTCGAACTGGCGGATGCGCCCGCGGAGTGGTCGGCGAAAATCCGCGTCGTCAAGCAGAAGAACGGCGGGCCGGGTGCCGCCCGCAATACCGGCCTCGACAACGTGCCGGCCGAAACGCAATTCGTCGCCCTGCTCGATTCCGACGATATGTGGCTGCCCGACCACCTGAGGAACGCCCATAACTTCATGACCCGCTTCGGCGCCGAATGCTACTGGGCCTCGATGCAGGAAAGCGAAGAATTCTATTACCATTACGGCATGGCGAAGCTGGCCGAAAAGGAAGGCGGAGAGGTGCTGGCGCAGGCTCCGCTCGTGCTCGAAATCCCCAACCTCGCCAGCGTCATGCTGAAGGACTGGGCCTTCCTCCACCTGAGCTGCATGGTGATCGCACGACCGCTGTTCACCACCGTGCGATTCGACCCCATCCTGCGGCTCGCCGCCGAGGATGTGCTGTTTTTCGCCGACTGCATTCTCAAGTCCCGCCGCACGATCCTGTGCGACGCGCCGGGCGCGGCCAGAGGCATGGGCGTCAACATCTTCCACGGCATCGACAACCAGTCGCCGCAGTTCTTGAAGCAGCAGTTCAACACGCTGGTGGCACTCGATACGCTGCAGAAGCGTTTCGAAAACCGCCCCGCCGACATCGCCTCGATTGCCGTCTACAAGGATACCACCCGCCGCCAGGCCCTGTGGAGCCAGGCCGGCCGGCTGAAGCGCCGCCAGTCGCCGGATTTCAGCCTCCTGGCACGCTGGGTCATGCGCGATCCGGCCATACTCGGTGCCGCCATGCGGCTTGGCGCCGGCAAGATGCGGGTAGGATGAAAAAGGCAGGATCACGGGCATAGGGGAACGGGGGCGCTCTGCCCGCCCTCCCCTTTCGCCCGATCGGGCTTTACGAACCGCCGACAGGAACCCCCGCCAGCAGATAGCGCGGCGAGGTGGGTAGCGATGCGGCCGAAGCGGCATCGCTGCGGCGAAGCGCATCGTATTTGTCATGGAAAATGCCGAGGGCGACCGCCGGAATGGCACCCGGTCGCGACAGCATATGCCTTATCGCACCGCCCTTGCCCGCTTCCCGCTTCACATCGAGAAAAGCCCTGAGTTCGTATCTGTCGCGGATATGGTCGCGATGCTGAGTGATGACGGCCCGCGCATCCGCCGACAACGACGATTGCGACAGGATGGCATTGTCCGCCTCGAAAAGCCGCCGCAGGTCTTCCGTCCGGTGCCTGCTGCTCAGGGAATCGCCGCGCACGACAGCACCATAGCCGCAATGCTCGATCACCTTGTAGCGCGCCCCGAGCGCCAGCGCCCGCACATAGAAGTCGTAATCCTCGCCAAGCCGCAGCTCTTCGTCATAGACGAGACCATTCCCGACGATGAACTCCCGCCGCATGATCGGTTTGAGAAAGCCCGTCTCGCCCCGCGGCTTGCCGCGACGTGAAATATTGCCCTCGACGAACTGCACGAGCGACATCGTCCGTGCCCTCGACTGAAAACGGGCCGGTGACGAGAGCGCAGCCGGATCGGCAACGAAAGCGATATTGTCGGCGATGAAATCCCAGTCGGTTTCAGCCAGCATCGGCGCAAACCGACCCGGAAAGAAGAAATCGTCCGCATCCAGGATGGCGATCAGCGGCGCAGTGCTTTGTGCAATCGCTGCATTGCGGGCAGCCGACGGCCCGCGATTTCTCTCGAAAGAGATGATCTTGATGCGCCCGCTGCCGTCATCGGAGGCAAGCGCTGCCTTGTCGGTTCCGTCGCTTGATCCGTCGTCGACGACGACGACCTCCGACACCATGTCTTCGCGGAGCGCGCTCTCGACCGCAAGCCCTATTGTATCTGCAGCATTTTTTGCCGCGATGATGACGCAGATCGTTTGAATAGCGGCTTCAGCCATAACCCTCTCCATCGCCTGTCCCGTCACTTACGGATCATGACTATGAAACTTAGGAAAATGGCAGCGATGTGAAAGAGCTAAATTTGAGGGGCCGGACTCGGGCTCACGCAACAGGTGGAGCGACACCAGCCCGGCCAAACAGCTGACGGGAATTTTACCGATCGTGAATATGCAGCCTTGCGGCCGCGTCGGCAGTAATATTATCGCGAGCGGGCTGCACCTCTGGCCTCGACTTTCCGGAAACGGCATCCGCAGAGTGTACCGCGTCCTTTTCCTGCTGCTCGCGCCTGACCAGATAGACGATGCCGATAAAATAACCGACCTGAAGTATTACTGCGCAAAGAATAGTCTCAAGGAAAGCTGTCAGAAATGAACCCGTCATCACATACGCAGCCACCGCAAACACGGTGAGAGTGCATATCATGCTGACGAACACGCGTGGTGCGTACATGGTCATTCCTCCCGGGGGGATTTTCTTATGGATTTATCGACGAGATCGATCCCTTCCCACGGCCTCTACATTACGGCCCAAACGGAAAGGTTTCAAGATTTGTGCGACTACGGAAATTTTGGCCAGTTAATCTTCTGTAAGATTCCTTAGCCGGCCCATTATCGGGGCTTAAAACGGTTCAATACCGGGTTACCACATATATGCACCATATTTTCGCCACATTTACGCCAGATTTGCCGCCATTTGGAACAATGGGACATCGCCGGCCAACGCGTGGCCAGGTTATCCGATCACTTATTGTTACAAAGGTCGTGAAGCGCGATCATGCGCTTTTGCGCCGCACCATTGTATTGCAGTGCAGCAGGCCTAGGCCTTTGGTCCCAAGGCCAAGCTACTTTGGGCTTGGACCTCAAGAAGCGGCTAATGAATTGACCGCCTGAAACGACTCATAATACATTCGCGTCAAGTTTCGATTACGATGAATATTCGAGATCGATTCAATTTTACAATTGCCAGGTAGTATTTGTGTAAGGCTTTATATTTACGTTAATGCGCTGCGGCTACCACCTCACCCCTCTCGCCGGGCACGAACCGGCCCTTTCGATCATAGCCGCCAAAATTTTTATCTGGCATCAAATTCAGAACACAGACTTATTATCACATAACCGCTCAGTGATGCGCCGATAAGGCACCGACTATCGCAAAACCTAAATGGAGTCCTCTCTATGAAGTCAGCGACACGTTCGGCAGATACGCCGCTATCCGAACTGGATCATTCTGCCGTTGGCCTCCCCATCGGTGGTCTTGTGAAACGTACGTTCGATATTACCTCCGCAGGCTTGGCCCTGATTGTTTTCAGCCCCATCTTTTTGATGATCATGGGGCTGGTGAAGTTCACCGATAAAGGCCCTGCCTTTTACGGACACACACGGATCGGCCATAAGGGCCGGGCCTTCAAATGCCTCAAGTTCCGCACCATGGCGGTCAACGGCGAGGAAATTCTCCGCAACCACCTGAGGGACAATCCCGAGGCGGCTGAGGAATGGCGTGCGACGCGCAAGCTCAAGGACGATCCCCGCGTGACGGCGGTCGGCCGTGTGCTGCGCAAGCTCAGCCTTGATGAACTACCGCAACTGCTCAACATCGTCCGCGGTGAAATGAGCGTTGTTGGTCCGCGGCCGGTCGTCGACGACGAGTTGAAAGTCTATGACAGCTCTGCCGTCTATTACCTGCAGACCCGCCCTGGCCTGACTGGCCTGTGGCAGATCAGCGGCCGCAACGACGTCTCCTACGAGACCCGCATCGCGTTCGACACGCAATATGTCCAGAACTGGTCGCTGGTACAGGATGTGTCGATCATTCTGAAGACAATCCCTGCCGTCTGCCTCGCACGCGGCAGCTATTGAGGCCTCTATCGAGCGCGCCACCGGACAATCGCTTGCGGCGCGCAAGAGCCTCCTCCAACTACCCGAAATGAAATAGCAGAACCTAGGAGATCGAATGGATATCCGACCGGTCCTTTCTCGCGGCTTCCCGACGCTGGCAATAGCGGCGGGAACTGTCGTCTTGTCGCTCGCCACATCGGCGATCGCAGAGGATGCAGTAAAGTCAGGCTCCCAGACGAAGACCAGCAAGCCCGTGCAACAGGCCCAGGCTGCGACGACGGCTCAACCGCCTGCCCCCGCGACGACCCCGGCCCCAGCAACGTCCGCAACCGCAGCACCCGCTCCGGTACCGGCGGTAACGGCATCAAGCTCTCCATCGACGACCAAAGGCAAGGACGGCGCCTATCGCCTCGGCGTCATGGACAAGCTCAAGATCCGTGTTGCCGAATGGCAGCCGGCCGACGGCAGCATTCGTGACTGGGACGCGGTCAGCGGCGACTACATGGTCGGCCCGTCGGGGGCTCTCTCCCTCCCCTTCATCGGCGACCTGGAAGCCGCCGGAAAGACCACCAGCGAAGTAGGTGAGGCGATCGGCAAGGAATTGCAGAGCAAGTTCGCCCTGCGCAATCTTCCCTCGGCTTCCGTCGAGATTTCCGAGTTTCGCCCGGTATTCCTCGCCGGCGACGTCGACAAGCCCGGCGAATATGCCTATTCGCCGAATCTGACCGTGTTGAAGGCGATCAGCCTTGCAGGTGGCCTCCGCAAGTCCGATGCGGGCCAGCGCTTCGCCCGCGACTTCATCAATGCGAAGGGCGACGCACAGGTCAACGAGTCCTCGCGCGGACGCCTGCTCGTCAAACGCGCCCGCCTGATGGCCGAGATCGCCAATTCGCCCGAAATTGCGATGCCCGAAGAGATCAAGGCCCTGCCGAACGCCAGGGAATTGATGGCGAGCGAAGCCGCACTGATGAAATCGCGGCGCCAGCGCTACGACCTGCAGCTGAAGGCGCTGGATGATCTGAAGACGCTGCTGAACACTGAAATCCAGTCGCTGGCGCAGAAGTCCACCACGCAGCAGCGCCAGATGCAGCTGTTCAATGACGACCGAGACCGTATGGCAAAGCTGTCGGAACAGGGCCTGGCGACGTCCAGCCGCCGTCTTTCGGCGGAAGAGCGTGCGTCGGACCTCGAATCCAACATGCTGGACACCGATACCGCCTCGCTCCGCGCCAAGCAGGACGTCACCAAGGCCAACCAGGACGAGATCAACCTGCGCAACGACTGGGATGCCCAGTGTGCCCAGGATCTGCAGGACACCGAGGCCCAGTTGGAAAAACTTGACCTGCAACTGTCCACCAACCGCGCCTTGATGTCTGAAGCCCTTGCCCAGTCGGCGGAGGCGCTGAAATTCGATCCATCCGCCAAGGATGCGTCGATCAAGTACATGATCGTCAGGGATACCGGCGACGGGCCGAAACAGATCCCCGTCGACGAGAACGCCATGCTGCGTCCGGGCGACGTGATCAAGGTGTCGTCAGAACTTCTGATGCAGTAACAGGTGCCGAATGAAGATCAGTCGGTCCATGTTGGTCGACCCAGAGCGAAACCAGCTCTACGGGATAGCGGCGGTTTCGCTGTCCTTCATAGTGTTTGCCTATTCCAGCCGTTTCGGCCAGATCTCCATCCTGGCTTTCTACGCGGTGTGGTTCCCGCTTGTGCTCGTCGACTACAAGCGGGTTCTCGGCAATTACTTCAAATACCTCTGGATCCTCGCCTTCCCGCTCTTCTGTTTCGTCTCGGCCTTCTGGTCGCCGGCATTCGGCATTTCGCTGCGCACTGCCATCCAGTTCCTCACCCACCTCATATGCGCGCTGATCGCCATGCGAACGATCAGCGTCATCACCTTCACGCGCGGCGCCATCCTCGGTGCCGTGCTGGTCATGCTCTATTCCATGGCCTTCGGCATATACAGCTATGACTCGATGGACGGCAGTTACAGCTTCGTCGGCGCCTTTTCCTCCAAGAACCAGCTCGGCCTCTATGCCTCTCTCGGCATGGTTTTCGCCGTGCTTTACGCGGTCGTCTTTCGCCGCCGGGATATCTGGCTGGTCGGCGCGGGTGCCGCAGCGCTGCTCTGCGCCTACTGCCTCATGGCATCGCAATCGGCGACCTCGGTCATCACCACGGCGGGCCTGCTCGCTGCCTGCATGGCCTATCTGCCCTTCGGGCTTCTTGCCCCCGGCAACCGAAAGCTGATCTTCGTCGGCATTCTGGTCATTGGTCTTGCCGTCGTGGTTGCCGGGCTGCAGATGGGCGCCGTCGATGCCATCCTTGGCCTGTTTGGTAAGGATTCGACCCTCACCGGCCGCACCTTTCTCTGGCAGAACGGCATTCAGATCGCCGCCAGCAACCCGATCTTTGGGCTCGGCTACCAGGGCTTCTGGGTCGTGGGCAATCCCGAGGCGGAACGCCTATGGGATTATTTCGCCATCGACACCCGCTCGGGCTTCCACTTCCACAACACCTATATCGAGATCGTCGTCGAGACCGGCTTTGTCGGCCTGGGGCTTCTCGTCTTCGTCATGCTGCGCAATGTCTTCGGCCATCTGAACGCCATGCTGAACCGCCGCAAGGATCCGTCCTCGATCGTCCTCTTCGCCGTCAGCCTGCTTCTGCTGATGCGCTCCTTCGTCGAGATCGACGTGATCTTCCCCTACCAGATCGGCTCGTTCCTGATGTTCTATGCCGCCGGCAAGCTGACCGTGCCGTGGCGCGCGCCGGACAGGCGCCCGGTCAGACCGCCACAGCATCCTTTCGCACACGACAGCAGGGTCCGCACGGCGATATCATGAACCCTCGCTGAGGGCACGAAATAGGCGGTTCTCCGCCTGTTCCGTTGACATCACGATTACCCGAAACCCCGATGATGGCCGTGTTCGGCCATCCATGCGACGGCCGCATCGCTCGCCGAAATTCCGGCAGGCACCCTCGCCTTCTCGCTCCACCATCCCCTCTTGCCGAAGACATCCGACAAAAGCAAAAAGGGCGATCCGGAACTCCTGGTTCCGGATCGCCCTTTTTATTGCTTGGCTGAGACCGCATTGCTGCGATCTGCAGAGAGTAGAACGGGCCTCAGGCGGCCCGTGCAGCGTCGAGCGGGATTTCGACATCGATCTCGAGCATCGAGACGGTGCCGTCGCGGTCCATCTTCACCTGAACCTTGTCGCCGTCGAGCTGGACATGCTTGGCGATGACGGCGAGGATTTCCTCGCGCAGGATCGCGGCAAGATCCGAACCGCTTGCCGATCGCTCGTGGGCAAGCAGGACCTGCAGCCGCTCACGCGCTGCAGGCGCCGAGCGCGAGCGTGTGAAAAGACGCAGTATGCTCATGCGGCCTTCCTTCCGAAGATTTTTCCGAAGATGCCGCGCTTTTCGCCCGGCACCGTCACGGGTACGATTTCGCCGGCCAGACGGCGGACGGCTTCAAAATAGGCCTGGGCCGGAGCGCTGCGCTGGTCGGCGAGCGTGACCGGAGAACCGAGGTTCGAGGCCTTCAGGACATCCATGCTTTCCGGAATGATGCCGAGAAGCGGGATGGAGAGGATTTCCAGAACGTCGTCGACCTTCAGCATGTCGCCACGCTCGGCCCGAGTGGAATCGTAGCGAGTCAAGAGCAGATGCTTTTCCATTCGCTCGCCGTTTTCGGCCTTGAGCGTCTTGGAATCGAGCATGCCGATGATCCGGTCGCTGTCGCGCACCGAAGAGACTTCAGGGTTGGTGATGACGACGGCGACGTCGGCATGGCGCATGGCAAGCGTTGCGCCCTTCTCGATGCCGGCCGGGCTGTCGCAGATCACCCAGTCGAAATACTTCTTCAATTCGCCGATGACACGCTCGACGCCCTCTTCCGTCAGCGCATCCTTGTCGCGCGTCTGGGAGGCCGGCAGCAGGAACAGCGTTTCGAGCCGCTTGTCGCGGATCAGCGCCTGCGGCAGCTTGGCATCGCCATTAATGACATTGACGAGGTCATAGACCACGCGGCGCTCGGCACCCATGACGAGGTCGAGGTTGCGAAGCCCGACATCGAAATCCACGACGACGACCTTCTCGTTGCGCTGTGCCAGCGCCGCACCCAGCGCGGCGGTCGATGTTGTCTTGCCAACACCGCCCTTGCCGGACGTGACTACGATGACTTTCCCCATCTTGATCTCCTGGTGTCTGACCTTGTTGCGGTTCAGAAAAGTATGTCTGCCATGATCGTGTCGCCCTCAAGCGACAGCTGTACTGCGTGCCCGCGAAGGCTCTGATCCATGTCCTCGGCCATCTTGTAGATGCCGTCGATGGCAATCAGCTCCGCTTCGAGGCGGCGGCAGAAAATGCGTGCATTGCTGTTGCCGATCGATCCGGCCATCGCCCGGCCGCGCAGCGTGCCGTAGATGTGGATCGAACCGCCGGCGATCACTTCCGCGCCGGAGGCCACCGAACCGACGATGGTGACATCGCCTTCCGGAAAGATGATCGACTGGCCGGAACGCACCGGCTCGTCGATGGTGAGCGACTGCGGGATCGCCCTGATCTGCGGCGCCTCGGACCTCTGCGGCACGGATGCCGCGGGTTCGGCTTCCGCCTCGGCCTCGGACTGCGCCTCGCGCTCCGGCACCTCGACATCTGCGGCAGCCTTGCCACCCTTCATCGCCGGGGGCATGTCGGGAGTAAGCTGCGACGGGCGCGCGCCCTCGATACCCATAATCCGGACCTTGCGCGCGGCAAGATCGTCGATCAGTTGCTTCAGTTCCGCCTTCTTGATCGACAGTTCCGAAACATCGAGCACGACCGGCCGGTCGAGAAAGAAGCCTGCCGAGCGGGAGGCCAGATCATCGAGGCGTTCAAGCCACTGGTCGAGCGGCATGTCCGGCGAAAGAACGACCGCCAGGAACGAACGGCCCTTGATGCGAATGGAGCGAGCGTCTGTTAGCACTTTGGTCATCTACGTTAAAAAATCGTTGCCCAATGTCTACCGCTGACATGGTTAACAAATGGTTAACACGACCTCCCAAGTCTTAAGATGCGGTAAAGAAATTCGACTGGGAACAGGCCGTGTGAGCGATGGCGCAAACCTGGACGCAGAGCCTTGATCGAGGCTTATGCGCGCTGAAGGCAGGCTTTTCCAGGCGCCCCGATCATTGTTTTGCAACAGCAAAATCATGCCCGCGCGACCGATGAAAAAAAGAGGCGAGCCATAATCTGGCCCGCCCCGGTAGAATCGATCTGGCTGAAAGATCCCGCGTCGCGAGAATCAGTCTTCGTGAATATGGCTCTGATGCTTGGTGTCGCGCATCTTCACATAAACGATCAGCGAAATGGCGATCATGATCGTCACATACCAGAAGAACCAGCTCTCATGGCCGATCTGCTTGAACGTCAACGCCACGAACTCTGCCGTACCGCCGAAGATCGTGTTGGCAAGTGCGTAGGGCAGCGCCACCCCGAGCGCGCGGATATGGGCAGGAAACAGCTCTGCCTTCACCACCGCGTTGATGGACGTGTAGCCGGTGACGATCAGCAGGCCGACGAGCGAGAGCAGGAAAGCGGTGAAGGCATTCGTGGTTGCTGCGAGCGAGGTGAAGATCAAGTAGGTGAAGAGCGTGCCGAGAATACCGAAGCCGACCATCAGCGGCTTGCGGCCGATCCGGTCTGACAAGGCACCGGCCACCGGCTGGCAGAGCATGAAGACGAACAATGCCGCAGTGGTGATTTCGGTGGCAGACTCCTTGCTGAAACCGGACGTATTGACCATGAATTTCTGCAGATATGTCGTATAGGCATAGAAGGCGAGCGTACCGCCCGAGGTCAACGCAATGACCAGAAACGCTTCCTTGGGATAACGCCGGAACAATTCCCATCCGCCGGAAGACTTCTTGGCATCGCTGTCGGCATTCTTGAACGACTGGGTCTCGACCAGACCGCGGCGAATGTAGAACACCAGGATCGCCAGGACGCCGCCAATGAAGAACGGAACGCGCCAACCCCAGGACTGCAACTGCTCTGCCGAAAGCACCGCCTGCAGCACCAGCAGAACGGCGAGCGCCACGAGCTGGCCGGAAATCAGCGTCACATATTGGAAGCTGGAGAAGAAACCGCGCCGGCTGCGGCCAGCCATCTCGCTCAGATAGGTGGCACTCGCACCATATTCGCCACCGACGCTGATACCCTGCAGCAGGCGTGAGAAGACCAGGATCGCCGGCGCAAGGATACCGATGGATTGATATCCCGGCGTCACAGCGATCAGGAACGAGCCGAGACACATCAGGGTGACGGAAAGCGTCAGACCCGCCTTGCGGCCTCTTCGGTCGGCATAGATACCCATGAACCAGGCGCCGATCGGGCGCATCAGGAAACCGACGGCAAATACCGCCGCAGCACTTAGAAGCTCTGCCGTCTGGTCCCCGGACGGAAAGAAGACCGGCGCGAAATAGAGCGTGAAGGCAGAATAGACATACCAGTCGTACCATTCCACCAGGTTGCCGGCGGAGCCGCCGATGATCGATTTGAGCCTGACCTTTTCGTCGATGCGTGGCGAAGCCGCATCGTTGCGTGAAATAGTGTCCACTGCGCTGATCCATTGTTGCGGGGCGCGCGCGGCGGGCAAGCATGTCTCGAGCAGGGGAACCAGCGGGCCGCGCGGCGGGTTGGGGTGTCCCAGAACTGGGGTGTCCAGTTGTGTTACGCCCGAATTCCGGCCAACGCCAGCCTAAAACGACATGTCAATGTGACATATCGGCGCAATACCAAGTTTCGCAGCGGCGCTTGCCGCATGCGGAAAATGGCAGTTTCCTGCCACTCTCGCCTGCTTGCGGGCCGGATATTCGGCTCGCAAAATTCGCAACGGCCGACCTGTTGAAACAGGACCGGCCGTCGGCAGAGGCCATCAGGACTTCGGATTGAGCCCTTCCAGATGCAGGAGCAGGCCACTGTGGTCGCGCTCGCCACCACCCTCTGCCACGAAGTCCGAAAATGCGGCTTGTACAGCGCTGGTAAGCGGCAGTGTAAGAGCCATGTCCTTGGCCAGCGCCATCACCGCATTGAGGTCCTTCAACTGGTTTTTCGACGAACCGCCGGGCACGAAATTGCGCTCGACCATCCGCGCTCCGTGAAGCTCCAGAATGCGGCTTTCGGCAAACCCACCGCGGATCGCGTTGCGGAAGGCTTCGCGCGATGCACCGCCGGCTTCGACGAGGATCATCGCCTCGGCCACCGCGCCGATCGTCACGGCGACGATCTGCTGGTTGGCAAGCTTGCAGACCTGCCCTGCCCCGCTCGGCCCCACATGGGTGACACGGCCAAGCACTGCAAATATATCGGCGAGACTTGCAACGACTTCGGCACCGCCGCCGGCCATGATCGCAAGCGTCCCGGCATCGGCACCGACGACGCCACCGGAAACCGGCGCGTCGAGATGGCTGATGCCCATTGCGGCAAGCCTCGCCGCATGTTCACGCGCGATCGGAGGGGCGATCGAACTGGTATCGACCAGCACGGCACCCTTTTTCATCGCTATGGCCACGCCGTTGTCGAACAGAACCGTGCCGACGACATTGCCATCGGTCAGCATGGTGAACACGACATCCGCATCGCGCACCGCCTCCGCCGGCACATCCGCGACAACAGCACCATCGGCCTCGAGCGCCTTTGCCTTTGCCGTGTCACGGTTCCACACCGTGATCGGATAGCCCGCACGCGCAAGCCGCCGCGCCATCGGGCCGCCCATAAGGCCGAGCCCGAGAAAGGCGATCCTCGTCGTTTTTCTTTCACCCTGGCTCATAGCTTGCCCCCGAGCTCATCCTCGATATGGACCTGGATGATCTCGTCGAAATTCTTTTCCGAGGTGAAGCCGAGTTCGGTGGCCCGCTTTGCCTCGAAGCCCGGCGCCCAGCCGGCCACCATGTTCATGATCATCTCGTCCGGCTGGCGGCGGATCAGCTTCACCGCATCCTCGCCGGCAACCCGGCGCAGAGCCTCGATCTGTTCGCCCACCGTGGCACTGACACCCGGCATCGACAGGCTGCGGCGCCAGCCGAGCTTCGTCAGGTCGAGACCTGCGGCATGGATCAGGAAACCGACTGCCGAGCGTGGCGACGTATGCCAGTGGCGCACATCGTCGGACACCGGCAGGATCGCCTCCTGTCCGACCAGCGGCTCGCGCAAAATGCCGGAGAAGAAGCCAGAGGCCGCCTTGTTGGGCTTGCCGGGGCGAATGCAGACGGTGGGAAGCCGGATGCCGATCCCGTCGAAGAAACCACGACGGCTGTAATCGGCCAGCAGAAGCTCGCTCATTGCCTTCTGCGTGCCGTAACTTGTCAGCGGCGTCAGATGGAACTCGTCGGGGATCGGGAAGGGCAGCGGCGCGCCGACGACTGCGACCGACGAGGTGAAGATCATCTTGGGGAAATAGCCATCCTTCTGGTTCTGCAGACGGATGGCATCGAACAGGAAGCGCGTGCCGTCGAGATTGACGCGGTACCCCTTGTCGAAATCGAGCTCGGCTTCGCCCGAGACGATCGCCGCGAGGTGGAAAATCACCTCAGGGCGCGCTGAAATCAGTTTTTCAGCCTCGCCCGGCTGACTGAAATCCGAGGCCAGCGTCACGACCTTGCCGGAAAATCCTGCCGGCTTTTCCGGCTCGATCACATCTGCCAGCGTCAACGCATCGATCGGCTTGCCGTCTAGCTTGCCTTCCGCAACGAGACGCTGGGTGAGCTTGCGACCGACCATGCCGGCAGCACCGATAACAAGAATATGCATGATTCCTCCCATACAACCGTGGATACACCACGAAATTCCTCTTGTAAGGTTGTCTGATAACTCTGTATGCTCCGTTTGAAAATAGCAGAATTCGCCTGCGGCAAAAAAACTGCTGATGCGCGATATCATAAAATGACGAGGGGCTGCCGGAGGAGAGACCGGGCGGCCCGCCTGAGGAGACACTAGATGACCGACACCACGGGCTCGATCGCCGGGCAGCGCCTTGCCCTACGCGCTGTTCTGGGCGAGGACCTTGTTCTGACCAATGCGGAGGATATGCTGCGCTACTGCCGCGACTGGCATGGTGATGTTACCAGCAGCGCGGTGGCCGTCATCCGGCCGCGATCGACCGCAGACGTTCAGGCAGCCATAAAGGCCTGCCGCGAGCTTGGTCTCAAGATCGTACCGCAGGGAGGCAATACCGGCCTGGTCCTCGGCGGCATCCCAGACGAAGAAGACCGTCAGGTCGTGCTGACGCTCGAACGGATGAACAACATCCGCAATATCGACAGCGACGATTTTTCCGCGGTCGTCGAGGCGGGCTGCATCCTTGCCGAGCTGAAGGACGCGATTGCCGAGAAAGGCATGTTCTTCCCGCTCGCGCTCGGCGCGCAGGGCAGCTGCCGTATCGGCGGCAATGTCTCCACCAATGCCGGCGGCATCAATGTGCTGCGCTACGGCATGACCCGCGAACTGGTGCTGGGGCTGGAAGTGGTCCTGCCCGACGGCAGCCTCTTCGATGGGCTGTCGACACTGCGCAAGGACAATCGCGGACTGGATCTCAAGCAGCTTTTCATCGGTGCCGAAGGCACGCTCGGCATCATCACCGCCGTGTCGATCAAGCTTTCCCCCTATCCGGACAATGTCGCAACCGCGCTTCTGGCACTCAATTCGCTGGATGATGCGATCGCCCTCTACCGCCGCGCCCGCCGCGACTGTTGCGACCTGATGTCGGCCTTCGAATTCATGCCGCCGCTCGCCTTCACGCTGGCGCAGGAAGCCATGCCGGATCTCGCAATCCCGCTGTCCGGCGACTATCCCGCTTATGTACTGATGGAGATTTCCGGCTCCGGCCTCGTCGATATCGACGACCTGATGCACCGTTTCCTCGAAGGCGTGATGACCGACGGGCTGGTCGTCGACGGCACGATCGCCACCTCGCAGGCGCAGTCGCGCAATCTCTGGCTCATCCGCGAAGGCATGAACGAGGGCCAGGCCAAGCGCGGCGCCCATATGCGCACCGACATCTCGGTGCCCCTGTCACAGCTTGCCGCTTTCGTCGTCGATGCCGAAGCGGCAGTCAGCGAGGCGCTCCCCGATTGCACCAGCATCTCCTACGGCCATGTCGGCGATGGCAATGTGCATCTCAACGTTCTTCCGCCGGACGGCGCAACGCTCGAGGAACGGCACGAAAAGATCTACAAGGCCAAGAAGGTCGTCAATGTCGTGGTCGACAAATACAAGGGCAGCATCAGTGCCGAACACGGCATCGGCCGCCTGAAGCGCGAGGACTTCGAGGAGCGTCTGTCGAAGACCAAGCGCGACCTGCTGGTCGCCATCAAGAAGGCGATCGACCCGGACCTCATCCTCAACCCCCATTGCCAAATCGACCTCGGCGCGGGTATCCGCTAGCCTTTCCGAAGGAGCATATCCGCCATGGCCGATTTCAAAGAGATCAAGCGAAGCGAGCATCTGCCGACGCGCATTGCCACCGAGATCGGCCGTGAAATCACCGATGGCCGCATCCAGCCGGGCCAGAAACTGCCGACCGAGCATCTTCTGGCCCAGACATTCGGAGTCAGCCGTTCGGTGGTGCGCGAAGCGATCGCCCATCTGCGCAACGAGGGACTGGTGGAAACCCGCCAGGGAGTCGGTGCATTCGCCACCGAGATCGCCACCCGCCAGTCGATTCGCATCGAACCCGGCCATCTCGGCAACCGCAAGACCTTCCGCAACCTCTTCCAGGTCAGGCTTGCACTGGAGACGGAAGCCGCAGGACTT
The DNA here is from genome assembly GCF_003597675.1 of Neorhizobium sp. NCHU2750. Taxonomy (NCBI): domain Bacteria; kingdom Pseudomonadati; phylum Pseudomonadota; class Alphaproteobacteria; order Hyphomicrobiales; family Rhizobiaceae; genus Neorhizobium; species Neorhizobium sp. NCHU2750. Next base: position 3,202,287 of record NZ_CP030827.1, read on the forward strand.
GCCGCGCGGCATTACAAGCCCGAAGATCTCGCCAAGCTCGACGAAATCCTGGCGCAGATGACCGGAGCGGAGAAATGGGGAGAAACGGGCATCATAGCCGACCTCGCCTTCCACAAGGCCGTCGCCGCCGCCACTCATAACGATTATTTCCTCCAGTTCATCGGCTTCATCACCGAGCGCATCCATGTGGCGATCAATGCCGCCCGCGCCACCGCGATCCTGGAGGAGATCGTCGAAATCACCATTGCCGAGCATGTGGCGGTGCGTGATGCGATTGCAACCCGCGACCCTGTCGCGGCAAAGGCAGCAATGCGTTATCATCTCGAAGGTGCGGCAGGACGCCTCGCCCTCAACCTTGAAATGTGACGTTGTGGGCAATTGACGTTTTTGAAAAACTGGTCCGCCGCGCTTCTGGACATGCAATAAAAGTCATACTAAAAAGACGGGAACGTTGTCAGACATCTGACAATATCGACGAGGTGGAGGCCTCGTCCGAAAGAAGGAGGATTTCTTGGCATATCACCATGCCCTCTCATCGGCTGTCATCTTGCCCGAAGATGCCTCAAGCGCGCTTCTGGTCGGTCGCGTCTGGTCGAACGAGGCCGACGGCCCCTGTCCCGTTCTCTACGCAAACGGTCGGCTTCTCGACCTCTCGTCGCTTGCGCCGACACTTTCGGCACTGCTCGAACTCGAAGGCCTCGTCGCGAAACTCGGTGACACGTCCGCCTTTGCCGATCTCGGCAGCCTCGACGAATTCTTGAGCGGCGCCAAGGGTGCGCTTCTCGCCCCCGCCGACCTGCAGGCCATCAAGGCCGCCGGCGTCACCTTCGCCGACAGCATGCTGGAACGGGTGATCGAGGAACAGGCCAAGGGTGACCCTCTGCGCGCCCAGGAAATCCGCGGCCGTCTGGCGCCGGTTCTCGGCGACAATCTCAAGGGTCTCGTGGCAGGCTCCGAAAAGGCCGCCGAAGTGAAGCGCCTGCTGCAGGACATGGGCCTGTGGTCGCAATATCTGGAAGTCGGCATCGGCCCGGATGCGGAAATCTTCACCAAGGCCCAGCCGATGTCCTCCATGGGCTGCGGCGCGGCCGTCGGTATCCACCCGAAATCAGACTGGAACAATCCCGAACCGGAAGTCGTGCTCGCCATCACCTCGAAGGGCGAGATCATCGGCGCAACGCTTGGCAACGACGTTAACCTGCGCGATTTCGAAGGCCGCTCCGCACTGCTCTTGAGCAAGGCCAAGGACAACAACGCCTCCTGCGCCATCGGCCCCTTCATCCGCCTGTTCGACGGAAAATTCACGCTCGACGAGGTCAAGTCGGCCGAAATCAGCCTTGCCGTGAAAGGTGAGGACGGGTTCGAGATGACCGGCGTCAGCCCGATGAAGGCGATCAGCCGCTCGCCGGAAAACCTGGCCTCGCAGCTCTTGAACCGCAGCCATCAATATCCCGATGGCGCGCTTCTTTTCCTCGGCACCATGTTCGCCCCGGTCAAGGACCGTCGCGGCAAGGGCCTAGGCTTTACCCATGAGATCGGCGATGTCGTCGAGATTTCCACCCCGAAGCTCGGGAGGCTTATCAACCGGGTGGAATATAGCGACACATGCCCCGAATGGACGTTCGGAATTACGGCGCTGATGAAGAACCTGGCCCGGCGCGGGCTGATGTAGGAGGCATCAGGGAGGAGCAAATGACCAAAATTATCGATCTGTTTTACAGGGTCCTTGAGATCCTGCTCATCCTGTTGCTCACAGGCATGGCGCTGATGGTGTTCGGCAATGTCGTGCTGCGCTACGGCTTCAATTCAGGCCTGACCGTATCCGACGAGATGTCGCGCTACTTCTTCGTCTGGCTGACCTTCATCGGCGCCGTCGTCGCCTTCCGCGAACATGGCCATCTCGGCGTCGAGACGCTGGTGGCGCTGTTCGGCCGCAGGGGGCGCATCATCTGTATGATCCTGTCCAACCTGACCATCATCCTGTGTTCCGCCATTTTCTTCTGGGGCACATGGATGCAGTTGCCGATCAATTCCAGCATGGTGGCGCCGGTAACCGGACTCTCCATGGCCTGGGTCTATGGCATCGGTTTTTTCACCGGCGCAGGTTGCGTGCTGATTTCGCTCGAACGTCTCTTCCGTCTGGTGACCGGCCGCGTCACCGAAGACGAGATCGCCGCCTTTGCCGGCGAGAACATGACGATCGAACAGATGGCGGAGCGCACCTGATATGACACTATTCGTTTTTGTCGGTTCGCTTCTCGCCGCAATGGCGATCGGCGTACCGGTTGCCTTCTCGCTGATGTTCTGCGGCGTCGTGCTCATGTGGTACATGGACATGTTCAACGCGCAGATCATCGCCCAGAACATGATCGCGGGTGCAGACACTTTCACCCTGCTCGCCATTCCTTTCTTCATCCTTGCCGGTGAACTGATGAATTCCGGCGGCCTGTCGAAGCGCATCATCGATTTCGCCATCGCGCTGGTCGGCCACATCCGTGGCGGTCTCGGTATCGTTGCAATCGTCGCCGCCGTGATCATGGCCTCAATCTCCGGTTCTGCTGCAGCGGATACCGCAGCGCTTGCCGCAATCCTTGTCCCGATGATGGCCAAGGCCGGCTACAACATTCCCCGCTCCGGCGGCCTGATCGCCGCTGGCGGCATCATCGCCCCGGTTATCCCGCCCTCCATGGCCTTCATCGTCTTCGGTGTCGCGGCCAACGTGTCGATCACCCAGCTGTTCATGGCCGGCATCGTGCCAGGCATCCTGATGGGCGTCTCTCTGGTCGGTACCTGGCTCTATTGCGTGCGCAAGGACAATATTCAGGCCCTGCCCAAGGCAACCGCACGGGAACGCCTCAACGCCACCGGTCGCGCCCTCTGGGCGCTCGGCATGCCCGTCATCATCCTTGGCGGCATCAAGGCCGGTGTCGTTACCCCGACGGAAGCCGCAGTGGTTGCCGCCGTCTATGCGCTCTTCGTCGGCATGGTCATCTATCGCGAACTGAAGCCGAGCGAACTGCCGCACGTCATCCTGCGGGCGGCCAAGACCACCTCGGTCATCATGTTCCTGGTCTGCGCCGCACTCGTCTCGGCCTGGCTGATCACAGCCGCCAACATCCCGGCCGAAATCACCGGCTATATCGAGCCGCTGATCGATCGCCCCAAGCTCTTGATGCTGGCGATCATGATCCTCGTGCTGATCGTCGGCACGGCGCTCGACCTGACGCCGACCATCCTGATCCTGACCCCTGTCCTGATGCCGATCATCAAGGAGGCGGGCATCGATCCGGTCTATTTCGGTGTATTGTTCATCATGAACAACTGCATCGGCCTCATCACGCCGCCGGTTGGCGTCGTGCTCAACGTTGTCAGCGGGGTCGGGAGGATCCCGCTGGGCAAGGTCACAGGCGGCGTCATGCCGTTCCTGCTGGCCCAGACCGTGCTGTTGCTGCTGCTTGTCGCGTTCCCCGAGATCGTGACGGTACCGGCACACTGGCTGCGCTGACTAATCGCATTCCACGTCTTTCAGTTTAACGTCCAATGGGAGGACCAACATGAAGAAGCTTCTTTTCGCAACGACCGCCATTGCCATCGCGATCTCCGGTTCCGTACCGGCCTTCGCAGACTTCAAGAGCCGTAACATCCGCGTCTCGAACGGCATCAATGCCGACCACCCGGTCGGCAACGGCATCAAGGCCATGCAGGAATGCCTCGACCAGAAGTCAGGCGGCAAGATGAAGCTGACCGCGTTCTGGGGCGGCGCGCTCGGCGGCGACCTTCAGGCAACCCAGGCGCTGCGTTCGGGCGTCCAGGAAGCCGTCGTCACCTCGTCCTCGCCGCTCGTCGGCATCATCCCGGCACTCGGCGTCTTCGACCTTCCCTTCCTCTTTGCTACGCCGGAAGAGGCCTACAAGGTTCTCGACGGCAAGTTCGGCGACGAGATGAACAAGAAGCTCGATGCCGCCGGCCTCGTCAATCTCGCCTACTGGGAAAACGGTTTCCGCAACCTGTCCAACTCCGAACACCCGGTGACCAAGTGGGAAGACTTTGCGGGGATGAAGGTTCGCGTCATGCAGAACAACATCTTCCTCGACACCTTCCAGAACCTCGGCGCCAACGCCACCCCGATGGCCTTCGGCGAAGTCTATTCGGCGCTGGAAACCAAGGCGATCGACGCCCAGGAAAACCCCTATGTGACGATCGACACCTCGAAATTCTACGAAGTGCAGAAATACGTTACCGAGACCAACCACGCCTACACGCCGTTCCTCTTCCTCTTCTCCAAGGCGATCTTCAACACCTACGCCGCGGACGAACAGCAGGCCCTGCGTGACTGCGCAGTCGTCGGCCGCGATGTCGAGCGCAAGGTAATTGCCGACCTGAACAAGAAGTCGCTGGAGAAGATCGAGGCTGCCGGCCTGAAGGTGAACAAGCTGTCGCCGGAAGAGCAGACCCGCATCCGCGAGAAGTCGATGGTCGTCTATGAAAAGCACAAGGCGGAGATCGGCCCGGATGTCGTCGACGGCATCCTCGCAGAACTGAAGACCATCCGCGGCCAGTGATCCGACACACTCCCCGGGTCCACCAGCCGTGAATGAAGCCCGCGCCTCAGGAAACCCCGGGGCGCGGGCCTTTTGTTATTCCGGGATCGCCGGCAGCACCGTGTCGCGCTTCTTCAACATCTGTTCCCGCACGAAAATGAACAGGCCGGAGGCGACGATCAGTGCGGCGCCGACGATCATGCTGAGCCGTGGCACGTCACCGAAGAACAGCCAGCCGAAGACCACCGCCCAGAGCAGAAGCGTATATTGCAGCGGCGCGACAGTCGCCGCATCGGAAATCTTCAAGGCCCGGTTGACCAGCACATGCGCTGCCATCGCGACAATGCCGAGCAGCCCGAGCAGGCCGAGGTCGAAGCCGGATTGCACCGGGCTCCAGTCGAACGGCGCGAAGCAAAGCCCAGCAATCCCCGCACCGCAGACCTGGAAGAACACCAGTGTCGTATCCGGCGTGCCGCGCAGGAAACGGCCCGAAATCATCATGAAGGCGAAGGCGGCACTGCCGATGATCGAGATCACTGCCGGCGCGGTGAACATCGCCGAGGACGGCTCCAGCGTGATGATGACGCCGACGAATCCGATCGCGATCGCCGTCCAGCGCCGCCAGCCGACCCTGTCTCCAAGCAGAAGTGGCGACAGGGCCGCGACATAGATCGGCGCGGCCAGCCAATAGGTCATCACATCCGCAAGCGGCAGATACATGACGGCATAATAAAAGGAGAACACTTCCGTGGTGGAGCAGACGACCCGTGCAAGCTGCATCCACGGCTTCTCCGCATTGCGGATGGCCGGCAGGCCGGCCATCCAGACGATCGGCACGAGGATGACGAGCGCGGCAAGGCTGCGCAGTAGCACCACCTGCCCCAGCCCGTAGCTCGCCACCAGCCATTTGCCCATAGTGTCATTGAGCGCAAACATCAGCATGCCGAGAAGCATGATGGCCGGTCCGGCGATCGACATGGTCTTGAAACCCGAAACGGATGAAGCCTGCATACCTGCTGCCTTATAGATTGGACGCGGCGGAGAACCGACGGCTGACGGTGAATGCCTTCTCAAGCTCGGGATTGAGCTCCATGCCCAGCCCCGGCCCCGGCGGCACAGTAATCATGCCATTCTTCACCTCCGGCAGGGCGGTGACGAGATCGCGGTACCAGGTATTGTAGAAGGCACGCACGCTTTCCTGCACCAGCGCATTCGGTGCGTTGAGCGACAGATGGGTGGAAGCGCAGAGCACGACCGGACCGGTGCAGTCATGCGGCGCGACCGGCAGATGCCAGGCTTCGGCCATCGAGGCGATCTTGCGTGCCTCCGACAACCCGCCGCACCAGGAAATGTCGAGCATGACGATGCCGGCAGCTCCCGTTTCCAGATAATCGCGAAAGCCCCAGCGGGTGGCGAGCGTTTCCGACGCCGAGATCGGCGCGGGCGAGACTTCGGCATAGCGTTTGAGGCTGGACAGGCTGTCCATCTTGATCGGGTCTTCGTGCCAGAAGGTTCCGTAAGGTGTCAGCGCCTTGGCGATCTGCATTGCCGGCAGAAGCTGCCACATCGAATGGAACTCGACCATGATGTCGATCCTGTCGCCGACCGCCTTGCGGATCTTCTCGAAGGGCTGAAGTGCTGCCTTCAGGTCCGCGGACGAGATATACTGGCCCTTGGTCTTTTCCGCCGCCTGGTCGAACGGCCAGATCTTCATCGCCGTGATGCCCTGTTCCAGCAAGGATTCCGCCAGTTCGTCGGCCCGGTGCAGGAAGCCGTTGAGGTCGTCATAGTCCTTGCCGGTCGAAAGCCCGTAATTGGCCGTCGTCTGCCCGGTCGCCTTCTTGATATATTCCGTGCCGGCGCAGGTATTGTAGGTGCGGATTTCCTTCCTCGAGAAACCGCCGAGAAGCTGTGCGATCGGCTGGCCCGTCACCTTGCCGAATATGTCCCAGAGCGCGATATCGAAGGCGGAATTGCCGCGCACCTCGGCACCGGACGAGCGAAAGCCGACATAACCGACCAGTTCCTGCGCCAGAAGATCGATAGCCAGCGGATCGCGGCCGATCACCCGCGGCGCCACATATTCGTGGATATAGCTCTCCACCGTCTCGGCGCCGAAAAAGGTCTCTCCCAGCCCCGTGATACCCTCGTCGGTGTGAACCAGAACCCAGAGCAGATTGCTCCGCTCGGCGACACGCACCGTTTCAAGCTTGGTGATCTTCATGTTTCCTCCCAGAAATTGCCAAGACCCTGTATTTTTAGGGGAATGCCCGACCAATCGAAAGCTCATTCGATCTGTTTGGGTACGCTAAGTTGCAATTTTCATCATATTGGAGCTGGGTGGAACTACAGCGACACACCTTCCCCGCCCCGCCGTTTTTTGCTTAGCTGCAACCATGCGCAAACCCGCCCTCAGACAACAGCTCGACGTATCCTGGAATTCCGTCTTCGGCGATTTTTCGCGCGACGGTCAGCCGCTCAACATCCAGATCCGCCGGATGATCGTGCATGCGGTGGAAACCGGCACGCTGCCCGCCAACATGCGCCTGCCGCCGAGCCGCAATCTGGCGGCAACGCTGAGGATCGGCCGCAATACCGTGACGTCCGCCTACCAGCAACTGATCGACGAGGGATTTCTCGTCTCGCGCCAGCGGACCGGCATTTTCGTCGCCGATATCGCGCCAAAGCCCGAATCCACAGCCAAAAGCTCCGGCGAGGACAAGGTCTGGCGGGACCGCTTCATCGTCGAGCCGTCTAAGATGCGGCAGCATTCCAAGCCGCGCGACTGGCAGTCCTATCCCTATCCCTTCCTGTTCGGCCAGTATGATCCGGAACTGTTCCCGACCAACAACTGGCGCGAGGCCGTACGCGCCACCTCCAGCGTGCAGGAGATCCAGGGCTGGGCCGGCGACATGATCGACGACGACGATCCCGACCTGATCGAGCAGCTCAGGGTACAGGTCCTGCCCCGGCGCGGCATCTTTGCCGCCCAGGGCGAGGTCATCATCACCGTCGGTTCGCAACAGGCGCTCTCGATGCTGGTCAACCTGCTCGTCGGGCGCGATACGCCGGCCGCTGTCGAAGACCCCGGCTATCCCGACATGCGCAACATGGTGAGCCTTGCGACCAGAGACGTCCGCTTCCTCACCTCCGACGAGCACGGCGTCGTGCCCGATCAGGTATTCGCCGGTGCCAAGGTGGCGTTCATGACGCCCGGCCACCATTGCCCGACCACGATCGTCACCCCGATCGAGCGCCGCCACGCCATTCTGGAAGCCGCCGAAAGAGACGATGTGCTGATCGTCGAGGACGATTACGATGCCGACCTTTCCATCCAGGAAGACGGCAATCTCCCCTCGCTGAAAAGCCTCGATCGTACCGGCCGCGTTCTCTATGTCGGCAGCTTCTCCAAGGTCGTCGCACCGGGCCTGAGGATCGGCTACATCGTCGCGCCGAGACCGGTGATCAGCGAATTGCGCGTGCTGCGCCGGATCATGCTGCGCCATCCGCCAACCAACAACCAACGCACGCTCGCCACCTTCATCGCGCTCGGCCACTATCGCCAGCACCTCAACAAGGCAGGCGCGGCCATGCTGGAACGCTCCGCGCTGATGGAGCGCCTGTTGCCGAAATACCTGCCGACCTGCCGGACGAGCCGAGGCCGCGGGGCAACCAGCCTGTGGGTGGAGGGCCCGCCCTCGATGGATGCCCGGCGGCTGGTCGAGCTCGCACGTCGAAAAGGCGTGCTGGTCGAACCCGGCGATATCTTCTTTTCCGACCCCGCAGCCGGACGGAATTTTTTCCGCCTCGGTTTCAGCTCCATTCCCGCACATCGCATTGAACCGGGCCTTGTTCGCCTTGCCGAGGCCGTTCGCGAATGTGTTTGAAGCCGTTGCGGCGCAAATGCTTGACAATCCACATGACGGATCCAGAATGCGTTTTTCATGGAGCCAGAAGGCTGCAACCGCCGCTTTAGTGAGGAATGATGATAGCCTCGCGGCACCAAATAAAAGGGAACCTCCGAGGAAGATCATGAACGTCGCTTCACGTCCCAACGACATACAGGCCGTCATCGAGGCCGATCGCGCCCATGTCTGGCATCACCTGTCGCAGCACAAGCAGTATGAAAGCGTCGACCCCAAGATCTATGTCGAGGGCAAGGGCACCCGCGTCTGGGATGCCACCGGCAAGGAATATCTCGATGGCGTGTCCGGTGCTGTCTGGACCGTCAATGTCGGCTATGGCCGCACCAGCATAGCGGATGCGGTGCGCGACCAGCTGGTCAAGCTCAACTACTTCGCCGGCGCCGCCGGCAACGTTCCGGCCGCGCTGTTTGCCGAAAAGCTGATCGAGAAGATGCCGGGCATGACCCGCGTCTACTATTCGAACTCCGGCTCCGAGGCCAACGAGAAGGTGTTCAAGATGGTGCGCCAGATCGCGCACCGCAAACATAATAGCGGCAAGTACAAGATCCTCTACCGTGATCGCGACTACCACGGCACGACGCTCGGCACGCTTGCCGCAGCTGGTCAGAAGGAACGCCGCGAACAGTATGGTCCGATGCCTCCGGGCTTCGTCGAAGTGCCGCATTGCCTGGAATATCGCAGCCAGTGGGGCGAGATCGATGATTACGGCATCAAGGCTGCCGATGCGATCGAGGAAGTCATCCTGCGCGAAGGCCCGGAAACCGTTGGCCTCCTCTGCCTCGAACCGGTCACCGCCGGCGGCGGCGTCATCGTGCCCCCGAAGGGCTACTGGCAGCGGGTGCAGGAAATCTGCAGGAAATACGATGTGCTGCTGCATATCGACGAAGTCGTCTGCGGCATGGGCCGCACCGGCAAGTGGTTCGGCTACCAGCATTACGGCATCGAGCCGGACTTCGTCACCATGGCAAAGGGCGTCGCGTCCGGCTATGCGGCAATCTCCTGCACCGTGACGACCGAAAAGGTCTTCGAGATGTTCAAGGACGATCCGTCCGATCCCATGTCCTATTTCCGCGACATCTCCACCTTCGGCGGCTGCGTCGCCGGCCCGGCGGCAGCGCTCGAAAACATGCGCATCATCGAGGAGGAAGGCCTGCTCGAAAACACCCTGAAGATGGGTGCCCGTCTGATGGATAACCTCCGCGAGCTGCAGAGCCGCCATCAGGTGATCGGCGACGTGCGCGGCCTCGGCCTGTTCTGCGGCGCAGAACTCGTCATGGACCGCGAAACGAAAGAGCCGGCACCGGAAAAGATGGTCCAGGCCGTCACCGCCGATTGCGTGGCGCAGGGCGTGATCATCGGCGCCACCAACCGCTCGGTCCCCGGCTTCAACAACACGCTTTGCATGAGCCCGCCGCTGATCATCAATTCAGCCGAGATCGACCAGATCACCGGCGCCATCGACAAGGCGCTGACCAAGGCGTTTGGGTAAGTCTAGAAATACCCCTCCCAACCCTCCCCACAAGGGGGAGGGCTTAACCCGGCGGAACCGCCGTGCACCAATCGGGGCAGGCGTCTGCGGCAAGTCTTCTCCCCCCTTGTGGGGGAGATGGCCGGCAGGCCAGAGGGGGACTTTCTGTCCCCTCAGAGCCCCTACTTCGCTTCCCGATACACCTGGAACGGTGCCCAGGACTGGCTGACCGGCATGATTTCCAGCGTGTTGATGTTGACATGCGCCGGCAGCGAGGCGACCCAATAGATCGTCTCCGCGATATCTTCCGGCTGCAGCGGGTTTGCCCCGCCATAGAGCTTGTTATAGGCAGCCTGGTCGCCGCCGGTGCGCACCAGCGTGAATTCGCTTTCCGCCATGCCCGGCTCGATCGAGGTGACGCGCACGCCCTTGGCCGAAAGATCGCTTCTCAACCCGCGCGAAAACTGCTGCACAAAGGACTTCGTCGCGCCATAGACATTCCCGCCCGGATAGGGCCAGTTGGCGGCAACCGATGCGAGATTGACGATCAGGCCGCGGCTTGCGATCAACTGGTCGAGCATCAGCCGGGTGATGGTGACGAGACCGGTGATGTTGGTGTCGATCATCGTCTTCCACTGGTCGAGATCGCAGTCCTGGGCCGGTCCCGTGCCGAGCGCCAGTCCGGCATTGTTGACCAGTGCATCGATCTTGGAAAACTCGGCCGGAATGGCAGCGAGCGCCGCGCGCGTTGCCGCCTCGTCGCGAATGTCGAACACCAGACCATGGGCTCGGGTCGGGCCGCCGAGTTCCTCGACCAGCGCATCGAGCCGGTCCTTGCGCCGTCCGGTGACGACGACCTTCCAGCCTTCCTTGGCAAATCGGCGGGCAATCGCCTGGCCGAAGCCTGCCGTTGCGCCGGTTATGAGCGCCGTGCGTGAACTCATCACTATCTCCTTGTCTGAAATCACATGCGAAAGAATACTTGAGTCAGCTCCAGCCATAACGCCCGGCACGATGATGACAAGCCCGATGCATCGAGAAAAGATAAGCCGCCAACCTGGAACCGGCAGACATTGATTGATCCACGACAACCGCAACAGATCCAGATTTCACGGACAGCAGAACCAGAGTTCGTGATCGTGAATTTCATCCGATACCGTACTCCGGCCTGGCGAAAATCCAGCACTTTCAGTGCATGAATTCCCACCCGCGGATAACCAATCGGAATTCCACCACGCGGATCTTGAGAAAAACTGACTAGCGGATACGCAAACTACGCCTCATTTTTCCGCATCCGAAGCAAGATCGGCAGTGTCCTATGCGTCTTTCGCCGTCTCCTGTGCTACTATGACGGAGAGGCCAGTTGTCAGTTGTCAACGGACATGGTTAGCTTCCGGTCAACATGAGCGGCAGAAAGCCGCCAGGGGAACTGCATGACGACATCCGACTTCCGCCCGATCTCGGGCGTCGATCTTCCGCGCTTTGCCGGCATCGCAACCTTCATGCGACTGCCGCATATCACGCTGGATGACGCACGTCTGGGCGCGGTGGATATCGGCCTGATCGGCGTCCCGTGGGATGGCGGCACGACCAATAGGCCCGGCCCGCGCCACGCGCCGCGTCAGTTGCGCGACCTTTCGACCATGGTGCGCCACCAGAACGGCGCCACCAGAATTCGCCCCTTCGACCTCGCCAATTGCGCCGATCTTGGCGATGTCGGCCCGAACCCGGCCGATATCGAGGATTCCATGAACCGTATCACCGCCTTCTACGACGCGGTAAAGGCGGCCAGCATCCTGCCACTGACGGCCGGTGGCGATCATCTGTCGTCCCTGCCGATCCTGCGTTCGCTCGGCCGCGACAAGCCGCTGGGCATGATCCATTTCGACAGCCATACCGATCTCTTCCATTCCTATTTCGGCGGTTTCAAATACACCCACGGCACCCCCTTCCGCCGCGCCGTCGAGGAAGGTCTGCTCGATCCGAAACGCGTCTGCATGATCGGCATCCGCGGCCCCGCCTATGATTTCGAGGATCGCGACTTTGCCGATGCAGTCGGCATTCGCGTCATCCCGATCGAGGAGTTCCACGCCCGCGGCGTCGAGGACGTGATGGCCGAAGCCCGCGCTATCGCCGGCACCGGCGACACCTATGTCAGCTACGACATCGACTTCATCGACCCGGCTTTCGCGCCGGGCACGGGCACGCCGGAAATCGGCGGACCGAACAGTTTCCAGGCGCTTCAGGTGGTGCGCGAACTGCGCAGCCTCAACATCGTCGGTGCCGATTTGGTGGAAGTCTCTCCGCCCTTCGACACGAGCGGCGCAACGGCCTTTCTCGGTGTCACAGTCATGTTCGAGTTGCTCTGCGTGCTGGCCGAGGTCAGAAGCCTGCGCGGCAAGACCTCCGGCTCGCAGCAACAAGCGACATTGCCTGCAATGGCCAAGTAAGGGGGCAAGTAAAGGGAGGACCACGACGCAGGACTGATCGTAATTGCATGCTTCTGACATCGAACTGCAGACTGCCGGCAGCGACCATATCGCCGCCGATTACGACCCAAAGTCCGGGAAACCGGCGGCAACATGAATAATGGTCATCAAAACCGGGAGCATTCCGATGAGCATTCTGAAATCACCGCTTACACGTCGTACAATCCTCAAGTCGTCTGCGATCGGCGCCGGCATCATCGCCTCGCCGGCCGTCATCTCCTCCAATGCGCTCGCCTCCTCCGGCGAAGTCAACTTCACCGGTTGGGCGGGTTATCCCGGCATGGCCGAAAAGGTCTTCCCCGCCTTCACAAAGGCGACCGGCATCAAGGTCAACTTCACCGAACAGCCCGACCAGGACACGATGTTTGCCCAGGCGAAGATCTCGCTTGCAACCGGCGCCTCCGACATCATCGAGCCGACGCTTGACCGCGTCACCGCCTGGAACGCCAACGGCCTGATCCAGGGCTGGGACCTCGGCAAGCTCTCGATCGACAACTACGCCGATGGCCTGGCCAACGGTTCCGCCGCGGAAGCCGCCACGATCGACGGCAAGCGCATGTTCGTGCCCTCCGTCTGGGGCACCGAGGCGCTCGTCTATTCCAAGAAGGAATTCCCGACCGAATACGGCAAGGCAAGCCTCGGCGACCTGTTCAACCCGGATGTCAATGTGACGGTGCGCGGCCACTCGGCTCTCGCTGCCATGGGGCGCTGGATGGATGCTCAAGGCAAGCTGCCGAAGCCGTGGATCGACGGCTACAAGGACGAGAAGACCATGGTCGAACTGTGGGATATCGCCCTTGCCGAGGCCATCAAGGTCAAGGCCAACATCGTCCAGTTCTGGAGCGGTGAGAACGACGCCCAGGCGGCATTCCGCACCAATGGCGCAGCGCTCGGCCTCTGCTGGGATTCGACCGGCTTCAACATGGCCAAGGAAGGCTATGGTTATGTCTCTCCGAAGGAAGGAGCATTTGCCTGGAACCAGGGCCTGGTTCTGATGAAGAGCGCCAAGAATGTCGAACAGGCGCACGAATTCGCCAAATGGGTCTCCACCGCGGAAGGCTCGGCTCTCTGGGCGACCGCCTTCTCCGCCAACCCGGTCGGCAAGGGCGGCATAGACAAGATGGATCCCTCCGTATCCACCTATTACAAGTCGAGCTTCCCGGGAGATTCCATCTCCAAACTCTACTGGTGGCCGGCACAGTCCGCCTGGTTCCTCGCCAAGCGCGGCGAATATGCCGACAAGTACAAGGCAGCGTAACGCGTTTGCTCGTCACTGACCTATCCGCCGGGATCATCAGCATCCCGGCGGATAGGTCCCTGCAGTACCCGGATCGGTATAGAGGAAAAGCGGTCGATATGAGTGCCAGTGTAGAGCTACAGGACGTTTGCGCGGATTTCGGGGGATTCCGCGCGGTGGACCACGTATCGGTAGATATTCAGGCCGGAGAGTTCTTCTCCTTCCTCGGCCCGTCCGGGTGCGGCAAGACGACGATCCTCAGAATGGTGTCCGGCTTCATCTCGCCGACCAGCGGCACGGTCCGCATCGGCGGCAAGGACATGCGCGACCAGCGGCCGAACCAGCGGCCGACGGCGCTGATCTTCCAGAACCTCGCACTCTTCCCGCTGATGTCGATCTGGGAAAACATCGCCTTCGGCCTCGAGGTTCGTGGCGTCGACAAGAAGACCCGCCGCAAAAAGGCAGAGGAGCTCCTGGCCCTTGTCGACCTGCCCAATGCCGCCGACAAGTCGGTGAGCCAGCTGTCCGGTGGCCAGAAGCAGCGCGTCGCGATTGCCCGCGCGCTCGCCGTCGAACCCTCCGTCATGCTGCTCGACGAGCCGCTTTCGGCGCTCGATCTGAAACTGCGCCAGCATATGCGCACCGAGCTTCGCGCCATCCAGAAGCGCACCCAGGTGACCTTCATCTACATCACCCACGATCAAGGCGAGGCGCTCGCCATGTCGGATCGTGTCGCGGTCATGTCCCACGGGCGCCTGCAGCAGGCAGCCCCGCCGCGCGATATCTACGACAATCCGTCAAACGGCTTCGTCGCCTCCTTCGTCGGCGAGAACAACATCTTTGCAGGCCGCCTTGCCGAACGGAACGGCATGCACGGAACCTTCGTCAGCGACGACGGCACCTTCCACGGCAGGCTCGGCCCCGGTGACCTGCAGGCGCCGAAACTCTATGTCCGGCCCGAACATGTACGCCTTGCCAACGCCGAAGGCGGCGAGAACTGCATGCCGGTGCAAGTCACCGACATCGCCTTCGAGGGCAATTTCATTTCCATCCAGACGCAGGACCATCTCGGCCGGATGGTCGTGTCGGAAGCCCGCAACGACGGCACGACACCGCTGCCCGAACGTGGCGAAAAGCTCTTCGCCAGCTTCGATCGCGACCGCGCCATGATCCTTCCCGACGAAGCGCCGGCCTTTGCGGAAAAAGCTGCATGAAGGACCTTCTCAACCGCTACGGCCTACCGCTGACGACGCTGATCTGCCTGCTCGTGGCTTTCTGGCTGCTGGTCCTGGTCATCCTGCCGAACCTCTACCTGTTCGAGAATTCGTTCCGCCCCTATCTGCCGGTTCAGGAGATGGGCGGCCCGAAGGACGTCTATACGCTGAAGAATTACCTGACCTTCGTCGAGAGCCCGATCCACATCACCGTGTTTTTCTCGACCATTCTGTATTCCTGCGTCGTCACGGTCATCTGTTTCGCGATCACCTATCCGCTCGCCTATTATCTGGCAAAGAACGTTTCCGTCCGCAGCCTGCCGACGCTGTTTTTGATCCTGACGATCCCGCTCTGGGTCAGCGAGATCATGCGCTCCTTCGCCTGGTTCATCATCCTGTCGCTACGCGGTCCGCTGAATTTCTTCCTCGTCAACCTGGACATTATCGACAAGCCGATCCGCTGGATGACCGGGTTCCGCTCGGTCATCATCGGCCTCGTCTATACCTACGTCCTGTTCATGCTCTTCCCGATCTACAACGCCATCCAGTCGCTCGACACCAATCAGTTGGAAGCCGCCGAAGATCTCGGCGCTCCCTGGTGGCGCATTCACTGGCGCATCGTACTGCCCCATTCAAAACCCGGCATCGCGTCGGGATCGGTGATGGTCTTCATGCTTTCGGCCGGCTCGATCCTGGTGCCGACTTTGCTCGCCTCGACCAATTCGCGCTGGTTCACCGAAATCATCCAGCAATGGATGTTCGAATCGCTCGACTGGAATACCGGCTCCGCCTACGCCTTCCTGCTGCTGATTCTCTGCACCGTCTTCGTCACGCTGGTGATGAAGATCTTCAGGGTCAAGCTGTCCGACATCGCAAAGTAGAGGAGAGACGATCATGACCCGCAAGTCGGACTGGCTATTTCGCCTCTACCTCATCCTCTTCCTCGCCTACATGCTGCTGCCGCTGATCATCATGGGTGGTGCGGCCTTCAACGACAGTCGCTTCCCCTCGGTTTATCCATGGCAGGGCTTCACCTGGAACTGGTTCATCGAACTGTGGAACGATACGCGCCTGCTGAACTCGTTCCGCAACACGCTCATGGTGGCCGTGGCGGTGGTCGTGATCTCGGTGCCGATCGGCACGGCATCCGCCATTCTCGTCAACAGCGTTGCCGGCGCGGTGCGCAGCACGCTTTACGGTCTCATGGTCGCCCCGATCCTCATTCCCGGCGCCGTCATCGGCATTTCCACCCTGCTGTTCTGGAATACGATGTCGGTCGCACCCGGCCTGCACCTCTCGGTTCTGGGCCAGGTCTCCTATATCTCCGCCTTCGTCATGCTCTTGGTACTGGCACGGCTGCAGAGCTTCGACCGCTCGCTGGAGGAAGCAGCCCTCGATCTCGGCGCCAGCCATGCCCAGGTGGTGAGAAGGGTCCTGCTGCCGCATCTCTATCCGGCGCTGGGCGCCGGTGCAGCGATCGCCTTCTTCCAGTCGATCGAGAATTTCAACGTCACGCTCTTCACCCGCGGTCCCTATGACACGCTGACCGTCTATGTGTTCTCAAGGGTCCGAAGCGGCATCACGCCGACCATCAACGCACTGGCCGTGCTGATGATCCTCTTCACCATCGCCGCAATCGTGATCGTCGAAGTGGCTCGATTGCGGGAAGAGCGGCGCCTGTCTGCGAAATGATCGCGGTCAACAGCCGGCACTCGTCATGCTTGTCTGGTTGAGAAGACCGCTGATCGCGGCAATCAGTTGCGCCGGCACGAAAGGCTTCTGGATGAGCACGCTGTTGGGCACGCCATGCGACGTCCATTCGGCAGCACTGTCGGCCGTCACGTAGACGATCGGAATGCTGGCAACGCATTGGCGGGCATGCTGACCGACCTGCCAGCCATTGGCCCCCTTGCCGAGGCGGATATCGGTGATCACGCCGGAAAAATTCTCGGCATCCCGGTCGAGCGCGGCAAACGCCTCTTCGCCGGTGGAGACCGATGTGACCTGAAACCCATTTTCCGTCAGCAGCTCTTCCGCATCGAGCCGCAACAGATGGTCATCCTCGACCAGAAGCAATTGCACTGACAATTCGTCCGCCATAGTCCGTCCTAACGGATGCGCAGACCGTATCCGCCACCGCATCCTTCCTTGCCAGCTCCAACCTGTGGTTTCAGCCAGCCCCGTCGGGATCGATAACGCAATCAGTGAGATGTAGTTCCCCATTCTGACACAATCTTCGGGGGATGCTTACCGAGCGTAATCTAAATGCATCACCCCGCGCCCCAAATCGGGACACCGCGCGCGTGAACGGGTTGCCAGGCGGGGGAATATCGAACGCGCAGGAGCGACTGCCCTATTGAAGCGCAACCAATGCGGACAGCCTGTCGCGCGGAGACATGCAGGCGTGGCGGCGCCATGCGCTCGGCGTCGTGCCGGTAACGCGGCGGAACACCCTCGACAGGTGGGACTGGTCGGCCAGCCCGCAATCGAGCGCGATTTCACAAAGCGGCGCATCGCTGGTCAGCATCCTGTACTTGGCGTGATCGACCCGGCAGCAGACGATGTAACTGTGCGGAGAAACGCCGAAGGTCGACTTGAATGCGGAAGAGAAGTAGCTGGTGCTGAGCCGCACCAGTTGGGCCAGTTCATCCAACGGAATGCCATGGCCGATCCGCGCCTCGATATGCTGCCTGATCTTCTTCACCTGCCAGGGTGCCAGCCCGCCGGTCGTGCCTTGCGGCAGATCGGAAATCTCAGGCATGTCCGCCGCAACGATCCTCAATGCGGCGGAGCGGCGTGTCTGGGCGGCAACCTGTTCGGCGCAGGACGAACCGGACATATCGAGGGCATGGATCTGGCGGGCAACAACAGCTGCGGTGGCGGACATCTTCGCTCTCCTGTGGACCTGTTGAATTTTGACAGGTGCATATTGAAGCGCCTCGCCCGATCCGGATATTCTACGGTCAGTCCGTTTTCATACCCATGGGTTTTACAACCCTATACTCGGGTATGATTGCCGCCGGCCCGGCAGCCCGAATAGGGTCGACAGAGCAGGTAGCGTGCCAAAAACCGCCGAATTGAGGATATGACGGAAAGCCCAATCATATTGGTTGTCGATGACGAACCGCTGGTGCGGCAGTCGCTCGATTCGCTGCTGCGCTCGGTGGGTTACCGCGTTCGCACCTTCGCCACCGCACTGGAACTCTACGAGGACGACCGCCTTCCCGAAGCGAGTTGCCTCATCCTCGATATAAGGCTGCCCTTCACCAGCGGGCTCGACTTCCAGCAGAAACTTTCTGAACGCGGCGTCACCATCCCGATCATCTTCGTCACCGCCCATGGCGATATCCCGATGACCGTGCGGGCAATGAAAGCGGGAGCCGCCGACTTTCTCTCCAAGCCCTTCCGCGATCAGGATATTCTCGATTCCGTCGCAGCCGCCGTTGCCAAGCATCAGGCCTTTCTCGGATCGAGCCGCGCCGAGACGGACATCCGGTCGCGCTTCAACCAGCTCTCCCCGCGCGAACAGCAGATCATGGTCATGGCGACCACCGGCCTGATGAACAAGCAAATCGCCGGCGAGCTCGGCCTCAGCGAAATCACCGTGAAGATCCACCGTGGCAAAGTCAGCCGCAAGATGAACGCCAAGACCTTTGCCGACCTCGTCAAAATGGCCGAAACGCTCGGCCTGTCGCGCGACTGAACGGAAAATCCCGCGCACGAAACCACCCCGATAAACCGGTGTATAATTTAAACCTGCCGCGTCAGGGCGCATATTGGGGTCAGTTCGAAAGACCGGGTTTCCCGGAGATTGGTATCATTCCCGTTGAAAGCGCCTGTCATCATTTCCATCATCGACGACGAGGAAAATGTTCGTCGCGGGATCAGCAGCCTGCTCCGGTCGCATGGTTACGAGGTTAACACCTTTGCCTCCGCGGAAAGCTTTCTCGCCTCGTCGGCAGTCGGCAACTGTTCCTGCGTCGTCTCCGACCTTCATATGGGCGGCATGAACGGCATCGAGCTTTTCCACACGCTCCGGTCCCGCGACAGCCGGCTACCCTTCATTTTCGTCACCGCCTTTGCCGATGACGTGCTGCGGCTGAAGCTCGTCGACGATATCTGCGTCCTGCCCAAGCCCTTCAGGGCCGAATGCCTCATTGAAAGCATCGCAAGGGCCACTCGACCGACGACCTGAACCCTCAGAGGGAGGAAAGTCATGTGCACGCATCACAACCTGATCCGAACGGTAACGCCGAAGACGCGCGGATGCCAGGAATGCCTCGAACAGGGGATGACCTGGGTTCATCTACGGCTATGCCGCGAATGCGGGCATGTCGGCTGCTGCGATCAGTCGGAAGGCAAGCACGCAACCGCCCATTTCCGGCATACCCGCCATCCGATCATCGAGGGCTATGACCCGCCGGAAGGCTGGGGCTGGTGCTATATCGACGACGAATTTGTCGATCTGCCCGATCAGACCCCGCAGGTCGGACCGATCCCGCGCTACGTCTGAATATTCAATGCGCCGCCGCCAGATACTGGTGGATCGCGGCGACCACCACCGATCCCTCGCCGACAGCCGATGCGACGCGCTTGACCGATCCGGCCCGCACGTCGCCGACGGCGAAGACTCCGGGCTTGCTCGCCGCATAGGGATGCCGCGTCATGTCGTCAGAGGACAGGCCGGTGCAGACGAAACCGTGGCTGTCAAGTTCCAGGCACCCGCCGAGCCAGTCCGTATTCGGTTCGGCGCCGATCATCACGAAGAGATTGGAGGCATCGCAGCGGAATGTCTTACCGGTCGAGCGATCGATCCATGCGACCTGTTCCAGCGCACTATCCCCTTCAAGCCCGGTAATCTCGCAGCCCTCGCAGAGCGTGATATGCGGCGAGATCCTGATCCGCTGGACCAGATAATCGGACATGGTCGCGGAAATCTGGCTTCTCACCAGCATATGGACGTGCCGCGCCGTCCTCGATAGAAAGACCGCCGCCTGACCGGCGGAATTGCCGCCACCGACGATCACCACGTCCTGGCCGGAGCAGATCTGCCCTTCCATCGCCGTTGCCGCATACTGGATGCCCTTGCCCTCGAATTTCGCATAATTCGGCACGTCGAGCTTGCGATAGCGTGCGCCGGTCGCAACCACGACCGCCCTAGTGCTGACGGCGCGCCCGTCGCTGAGACCGATGACATAGGGCGCCTGCGAGCAGTCGAGCGAGGCGGCATTGCGCGAAATGCAAAGCCGCGCCCCGAATTTCTGCGCCTGGATATGCGCCCGTCCGGCCAGAGCCAGGCCCGAAATGCCCGTCGGAAACCCGAGATAGTTTTCGATCTTCGATGACGTGCCGGCCTGACCGCCCGGCGCCATCGCTTCGACCACAAGGGTCTTCAGCCCTTCGGACGCCGCATAGACCGCCGATGCAAGCCCGGCAGGCCCGGCCCCCAGAACCACGACATCATAGACCGCACCGTCCTCCGGTGCCTCGAACAGACCGAGTTCCTCCGCCAGATCTTCGTTGCTCGGACGTTTCAGCACCCCGTGATCCGGCGTGATCAGCGCCGGCAGGTCTTCGACCGCAAGCGCGAACCGTTCCATCACCCCCTGCGCATCCGCCTCGTTCAGCCCCATCAGCGTGACGGGATAGAGGTTGCGGATCAAGAACCGCTGGATGCCGAGCAATTCGCCGCTGTCCCGGTGACCGATCAGGATACCGCCACCCGTCGCATGGCGCACGAAGCCTGCACGACGCAGGATATAGGAACGGATGATGGTCTCGCCGATATCCGGCTCGCCGGTGATCAGCTTGCGGAACTGGTCGTGCTCGACCCGGATCACCCGCGAACCGGCGACAAGCAGGCCGGACAGCAGAATGCTGCGGTGGGTGAACATGTTCTGCTCGCCGCTGAACTGGCCCTTTTTGTAGCTGTAGAGAAGTTGCCGGCCCTTGATCGGATCGTCGGCGAACATCTGCAGCTCGCCGGAAAGCAGCAGCAGGAAATCGATCGAGTGATCGCCGCGCCGGAAGACATAGCTATCCTGCGCAACCTCTTCCTCGGCACCATAGGCCCGCACCCTGTCGATCATCTCATCCGTCAGTTCGGGAAAGGTCTGTGCCGGGCGAATCCAGGGATCGGAAGGGTCGAGAGCGGGATCGGGCATGGCAGGCTCTCCGTCGAAAATCAATCAGGGCAGGATCAATCAGGGATTGCAAAACATATCAAAGAAAAGCCGGCATCCGCAATCGGATGCCGGCAACAAGAATATTACTTGTTGGTGTCGCGCAGGATTTCGAACAGGAACCAGACGCGCTTTTCGGTCTCGTCGATCCAGTTTTCGAGCAGGCTGGCGGTGCCCACATCGCCATGTTCGTCGCAGACGTTATGCAGTTCACGCATGCTGGCGAGCAGGCTCGAATTGTCTTCGCGCAGTTCCGCCAGCATCTCGTGCGGATGGACGAAATCGGCGTCATTGTCCTCGATGCGCTGCTTGCGGGAAATGTCGCCGATCGAACGCAGCGTGTTGCCGCCGATCTTGCGGACGCGCTCGGCGAGTGGATCGGTCATGCCCAGAAGCTCGTCGCCATGATCGTCCAGCATCAGGTGGAAGTCACGGAAATTGACGCCGGACATGTGCCAGTGGAAATTCTTGGTCTTCAGATAAAGGGCGAAGACGTCAGCCAGGAGCGCGTTGGCGCCACCGGAAATATCCTTGGTGGCTTCTGCGCCAAGACCGCTCGGGGTCTTGAGATCTGCCGAACGGCGCGATTTGACGGATTGTTCCATGGGTCGGATCCTTTCTAGAGATCGGTTGAAATTATGCAGTGCGGAGCGACGAGGGCGGGTCGCTTGCAGGAAAAGTCTCCTCCAGCGCTTCTTCCAGGTCTTCGTCGGTCTCGACACGCGGCAATGGCGCCCTGGCAACCACAAGGTCGAGCGGTTCCGGAAGGCTTTCGAGACCATCGCGCAGCGTATCGTCTGCGTCTTGACGCTTTGTCGTCATGCCACGTCTCCCCTTCTGCCGCCGACGTCTGCCCCGCACTCGCGAGGGCGCTCAGGAAAATGACGTTGCGGCCTTTGCGTTCCACCAATGTGACAATATCGCTCCGGCACATCATCCGCTTGGACAATTCCATCCGTATGACAGCCGGTATTCGCATTTCATCGGCAACCGGCACGGTCCGACTGCTGACTTTTAGACAATCCAGGGTAATTTCAGAGAAGAATAGCACGGCTTTCTGCGATAGTCTGTCACAACGACGGGAAGATGTCTGCGGGTAATCAATTATATACGGGGAAGGGAAATTGCAGGGCGAGACGGGGATAAGGATACGACGGCGGGAAGGCCAATCTGGACTTCTCCGGCCAGACAGGCGCTATCGCGTGGCGCTCGCTGCGGCGCTGGCACTTGTCATCTTCACCATCGACACCTTCACCATGCTCGCCAGCGCGGTTGCAGTCCTTTACGTGCTGGTCATCGTGCTCGCCGGCGATCTCGGCAGCAAGCGCATCGTTCGCACCGCATCGGCAGTCTGCGCAACCTTTACCGTCATAAGCTTTCTCATCTCCCATGCGAATGACTGGGAAACACAGGCGACGCTGCGTCTGCTGTTCAGCCTCGCCGCCAATATTGTCACGACGCTGCTGCTGTTGAGACGGGTCGGCGACGAGGCAGCCTTGAAGGAGAGTGAACACCGCTATCGCACGATCTTCGAAACGCTGGCGATCGCGATCTGGGAAAACGACTTCCGCCATGTCATGGCCGAACTGACGTCGATCAGAGAGAGCGGCATCACCGACCTTCGCCAATATCTCGCAGACCATCCCGGCCTCGCCTGCGACTTGCGCCGGTCTGTCCGCATTACCGACGTCAACCAGACGGCACTGACGCTGATGGGTATTCCGTCCAAGCAAGAATTCTTCACCTCGCTCGACGATTTCCTGCCCGACCGGGACGGCGGCTTCGTCAATTTCCTTGTCGCTCTTTTCGAGGGACAGAGGGACTTCCAGTCCGAAACCACGGTGCGAAGCCGCGACGGCAGGCTCATCCCGATTCTGGTTGCCATAAGCTTTCCGAAAGATGGAACGGGTCTCGACCGCATACAGGCAAGCATCGTCGACATGACCGAGCGTCATCAGTTCCAGGAGGCGCTGGAAGCCTCCAGGCAGGAACTGGAACAGGCGTCGCGCGCCGCCATGATCGGCGAGATTTCCGCCTCGATCGCCCATGAAGTCAACCAGCCGCTGTCGGCGATCATGACCTGCGTCCAGGCCGGCACGCGCTGGCTCGACCGGACGCCGCCCGACATCTCAGAAGCGAGAGCAGCACTTCAGGATGCCGCTGCAGCGACCGAACATGCCGCCCAGGTCGTTCGCCGCGTCCGGATGCTGCTCGGCAAATCCAAGTCGGAAAGCGCCAAACTGTCCGTCGATGCCGTGCTCGGCGAAGCAGCGCAACTCAAGCAGAAGGAATTGCTGACGGCAGGGGTGGAGCTGCAGCTCTCGCTCGGCGCGCCGGCCGCCGTCATCCGCGGCGACAAGATCCTGCTGCAGCAGGCCTTCATCAACATCATCACCAACGCCATCCATGCGATGGAAACGGTCAGGGACGACAGCCGCAGTCTCAGGGTCGAAAGCCGGCAGGACAAGGACGGCATTGCCATACGCTTCCTCGACAGCGGCGCCGGCCTTGGCATGACGGCACCGGAAACGCTGTTCAAGCCGTTCAACACGACCAAGGTCAACGGCATGGGTCTGGGGCTCGCCATGTGTCGCTCCATCACCATGGCCCATAGCGGCAATATCTCGTTGCGGAATCGCGACGACGGCAAGGGCGCCATCGTCGAGATAAGGCTGCCGAGCCATGTCGACGAGATGGAAACGGCGGAGCCGTTGACTGCCTGATGGCTAGGCCTGCTCAGCTGGCCCCGAGCTTTGCCACCGCAGCCTTGAGCGCCACGCCGCTCACCCTTGTCCTCGCCATGTCACGCACGAGGCCGGCAATGATCTCCGCCGCCTCGCCGATCTTCAGCCCGCCATCGCGGATATTCGAGATACAGTTGCGGCCGGAATCCGGATTTCCCGGTTTCGGCCCATAGGTGATATAGGCGCCGAGACTGTCGGCGGCTGAAAGACCTGGGCGTTCGCCCACCAGCACGATCGAAAGCTTTGCGCCAAGCGCCTCCCCCACCGGATCGCCGAGCGCCACGCGGGCCTGGCTCGCCAGCACGATCGGCCCCACCTGCAGGTTGATCGCCGACAGCTTCGGCACCAGCGCCTCGATCAGCGGCACGGCGTTGAGATCCACGGCACTCGACGACAACCCGTCGGCCACGACGATGGCGATGTCGCAGGATGTCTCCGCAGCAAGCACCTTCAGGCTTTCCGTCGACGCCGCATTGAGCAAGCGGCCAAGATCCGGGCGGCGCACATAGACACTGCGGCTGTCGGCCATGCTGTCCACCCTGGCGACGGAAAAGCCGAGGCGGTTGAGGCAGTCGGCAAGCGATGCCCGGTCGACACTCGTCCACACCGCCTCGCGCGCCTTCGCATGGTCGAGCAGGAAGGAGAGCTGCGCCCGTGTCGGCAGGCCCGCGCCATGACGTCCGAGCGCCACCCGCGCATCGGTCATGTCCCGCAGATCGAGCCTGCGCTCTGCCGCCGATGCCTCGGTCTCTGCCGGTTCTATGGTCTTTGCCATCTCAGGCCCCGATCAAGGCGCTGCTGCGCACATAGTTGGAAAGCGCCGCCGGCTCGCCGACCAGCGCCCCGTCGCGGTCGGTAAGTCCGATCTCCTTCAGCCATGCCTCGAATTCCGGTGCCGGCGGCCGTTTCAGCGTTTCGCGGCAATAGACGGCATCGTGATGCGACAGCGACTGATAGTTCAGCATGATGTCGTCGGCGCCGGGCACGGTGATGACGAAATTGACATTCGCCGCACAGAGCAGCGTCAGGAGCGTATCCATGTCCTCCTGGTCGGCATCCGCATGGTTGGTATAGCAGACATCAACCCCCATCGGCAGGCCGAGAAGCTTGCCGCAGAAATGGTCCTCGATGCCGGCACGGATGATCTGCTTGCCGTTGAACAGATATTCCGGCCCGATGAAGCCGACCACCGTATTAACCAGCAGCGGATCGAACTCGCGGGCAACCGCATAGGCGCGCGCCTCCATCGTCTGCTGATCGACGCCGAAATGCGCATCGGCGGAAAGGGCCGCCCCCTGCCCCGTCTCGAAATACATGACATTGGAGCCCGGCATGCCGCGACTGAGCGACCGCCCCGCCTCATGCGCCTCCTTAAGCAGCGCCAGATCGACGCCGAAACCGCGATTGGCCTTTTCCGACCCCGCCACCGACTGGAAGACGAGGTCGACCGGCGCGCCGCGCTCGATCGCCTGGATCGCAGTCGTCACATGGCCGAGACAACAGGTCTGGGTGGGGATGGCGAGCTTTTCGCGCAGTTCGTCCAGCAGCGAGACGATGCGGATATAATCGTCCGTGCTGTCGGTCGCCGGATTGACGCCGATCACCGCATCGCCCGATCCCATCAGCAAGCCGTCTATGGCGGATGCGATGATGCCCCGGCTGTCATCGGTCGGGTGGTTCGGCTGGTTGCGGGTGGAAAGCCGGCCAGCAAGCCCGATCGTGTTGCGGAAACGGGTGACGACCCGGCGCTTTGCCGACACCGCGATCATATCCTGCAGCCGCATGATCTTGGAGACCGCCGCCACCATCTCGGGCGTCAGCCCCCAGGTGATCGCCTCCAGACGGTCATGCGTCGTCTCGGGCCTGAGCAGCCATTCGCGGAATTCGCCGACGGTCATCGACGAGACCGCGGAAAACGCCGCGGGATCGTGCCGCTCGGCAATCAGTCGCGAGACCTCATCGTCATCGGATGAAATCAGCTCTTCCGACAAAAATGCTTTCATTGGCAGATCGGCCAACGCCATCTGCGCCGCCAGCCGCTCGACCGGGCCGTCTGCCGCAATACCCGCCAGTTGGTCGCCCGACCGCTCCGGCGTCGCCTTTGCCAGCAATGCCTTCAGGTCGTCGAAACGAAATACCGTCTGCTCGATCGTCGTCTTATAGGCCATAGGAAACTCAATCCGAAAAACGGTCAGGTAAAAAAATCGGCCTCCCCGAGCGCACCAGCTTCTCCCGGCCTGTGCCCTCAGCGCGAATTAAGCACGACAAACCACCCGCTTTTCAAGATCAAACTCGATCCATCGCCGGATTGGTTGCGCTTGACCTCTGGCACGCGACCAATATTTACGCCGAATGGACACGCAAGGCACGTCACATCGCCACCGCCCGAAACTCCACGCGCTGAGAGATACGGCCCGGCGTGTCGCCACCGGCCGCGACACTTGGGCGCTGCGCTGGCAGGCGCTGCTCGCCATCGTCGATATCTGCATCCTCGCCTTCTTCCTGGCCGGCCCCTATCTGCGCGACGGGCCATCCTACCTGATCATCGACTATGCGATCGCAGTCTGGGTGGCAGCAGAACTCGTCGCGCGGGCATTGGCGGCGCCGTCCTTCGGAAAACTCCTCAAGACACCGATGACCTGGGTCGACCTCGTGATTCTCGGGACGCTGCTCTTCCCCGACATCCTGTTCAACTTCGCCTTCCTCAGGGTGATGCGCATCTGGGCGATCGGCCGCAGCCCGCTTCTGAAGGAAATCATGCGCCGCTTCGGCTGCCTGCATCTTGAAGATGTCACGCGCGCCTGCCTGAACTTCCTCGTCTTCCTGTTCCTGGTGACGGGCTTCGTCTACACGACCTTTTTCTACGATCGCAGCAATGGCGAGGGATTTGTCGACGCGCTCTATTTCACCGTTGCCACCATCACTACGACCGGCTTCGGCGATATCACCCTGCCTGGCACGCTCGGCAAGCTGACCTCCGTCGTCACGATGATCATCGGCATCTCGCTCTTCGTGCGCCTCGCCCAGACGATCATCAGGCCGCACAAGGTCCGCTTCGCCTGCCCCGAATGCGGCCTGCAGCGGCATGACACGGACGCCGTTCACTGCAAGGCCTGCGGCCATCTTCTCAACATCCCCGACGAAGGACACTGACGGGGCGCTGCGAGAAGCGTCACAGTCACGTCAAACCTGTGCTATAGCAGGCACGGGATGTGACGGAGAGGCGACGATTTGACGACGCTGCAGGACGTGGCGGAACGCGCCGGCTGCTCGCTTGCGACGGCAAGCCGGGCACTGACCCTCAAGGGCTCGGTCAGCGACGCGATGCTGAAAAAGGTGCGCCGCGCCGCCGCCGAACTCGGCTATCGCCATACGGTTTCCGGCGGCAAATCCGGCCGAAGGCTCGTCGTCGGCATCCTGATCCCTAGCATCACAAACCCCGTCTTCTCCTCCTCGCTGTCGAGCATCGAAAACCGCATGCTGATGGCCGGCCACGGCGTGCTGATCGCCCAGTCGAACTACGATCCCGCCCGTGAACTCGATGCCGTGGCGGCCCTGCTCAACGAAAGACCCACCGGGCTGATCCTGACGCTCTGCGCGGCGGAAAAAAGCGGCATCCTAGATTTGCCCCTGCCGCCCACGGTGCTTTTGCACAACCGCCCGACCGCACATTTTCCGTCCGCCGTGACGGTCGACAATTTCAGGGCCGGACACGAACTGACCACCCATCTGCGCGACCTCGGCCACGAGCGTATTCTCTTCCTGTCCGGCAGCTTTGCCGCATCCGACCGCGCCCGCCTGCGTTACGACGGCTATGCCAAGGCGATGGCGCAAACCGGCGTCGAGCCCTTGCCCGCCATGCAGATCTCCTTTGTCGGCGATTACGACATGCTCGACCTGTCGACCGCAATCGCCGACTGGAAGCCGACAGCCATCATCGCCTCCAACGATCTGCTGGCTTTCGGCGTCATCGGTGCCCTGCGTCGCGAGGGCCTGTCCGTGCCGGGCGACATTTCGGTTGCCGGCTTCGACGGCATATCGCTCGGCCGCATGATGGACCCACCGCTGACGACGATCGAAATGCCCGATGCCAGCATGGGCGCCGCCGCCGCCTCCCTGCTTCTCGACATCGCCGAAAACGCCGCCCCGCCAAGGCATCTGGAAATGGCTTACACGCTGCGGCGCGGCGGGAGTGTGCGGGCGGTTTGAGCGGGGCGCAATTTATATGCCCTAAAAAGTCCCCTCCCAACCCTCCCCACAAGGGGGAGGGCTTAACCCAGCCAAACCGCCGAGGCTCAATTGAGGCAGATGGCCGCCACAGATCTTCTCCCCCCTTGTGGGGGAGATGGCCGGCAGGCCAGAGAGGGTCTTTCTTCACAACAAAACAAAAAACCGCCGGACCTTTCGATCCGACGGCCTGTCATGTGCGGGGGGCTGAGAACTCAGCTGCGCGGCAAGAGGCGCTTCACTTCCTTGGCGGCGTCGTCCAAGGCTTCCTTCGGCGTGGCCGACTGCTCGACGACGCGGGCGGTGTTGTCGACGATCGTCTGGGTGACACGAACGCCGTTGGAACCCGGGAAGGCATACCACGGGATCATCCGCGGCATCTGCTTCAGGCCGGCCTGGAACAGCGGATTTTCCTTGTAGAAGTTGCCGAGATATTCCGGCGACTTGGCGGCCAGTTCATTGTTCGGAACGTAGCCGGTGCCCGGAACGACGACCGAGGCGCCGTAAGGGCCGGCAGCGAACTTGGCGAACTTCCATGCGGCTTCCTGCTTGGCGGCATCATGGGTCAGGATGACGACGGCATTGCCGCCGGTCGGCAGCTTGCCGTTGACCGGGTCGAGAAGCGGGATTTCAGCTGTACGCAGGTCGAACTTGCCGCCGACATTCTTGATCGTGTTGCGAAGCGCCCCGGTGGTCTGGAAAGTGAAGCCGACCTTGCCGGCAACGAAGGCCTGCTCGCCGGCAGCCTTGGTGAAGACCGGCATGCCGGCTTCCTTGACCATGCGGTCGATGATGTTCATCGCCTTCTGGCCTTCCGGACCGTTGAACGTGACCTTGCTTTCGTCTTCCGAAAGCATCGTGCCGCCGGCGCCGAACAGCAGCGCGGAGAACATCCAGTCGTCGCCCTGCCAGCGGAAGTCGATGGAATCGACGCCGTTGCCGAGCGCCTTGATCTTGGCGCCGAGAGCGATGACTTCGTCCCAGGTCTTCGGCGGCTGGTCTGGATTGCCGCCGGCAGCTTTAACCAGATCGGCATTGTAATACATGATCGGGTTGGAGGTCGCGAAAGCGAGGCCGACCTGCTTGCCGTCGACCTGCGCGAGCTTCAGGATCGTGTCCGAGAAGCCCTGCTCGGCCATCGAAGCCTTGTCCTTGGCAATCATCGGGCCCATGTCGACCGGGATATTGCGTTCGCTCGCCATGCGCAGGCGGTTGAGCGCGATGAAGGTCAGATCCGGCATTTCTGCCGTACCGGCCTGGCGCATGATCGTCTGGATGCCTTCTTCATAGGTCGGAGAAGGATTGGCGAACTGGATCTTGATATCCGGGTTCTCTTCCATGAACTTCTTCGAGATCGTGTCCATCACGTCCTTGAAGAAGCCCGGCATCGGGTAATGCACGGTCAGCGTCGTTTCGGCATGGGCCGGCAGCGCTACAGTCATGGCGCCGGAAAGGGCGACGCCCGCTGCGGCAAGGATCTTGGTGAAATGCTTCATCGCATGGCTCCTGCGTTGAACAAGTAGGGTTTCAGGCTTGCGGTATGGGCGACCGGGGATAAGGGCTTCAGCCCTTGAGACCGGTCATGGTGATCCCTTCGACGAAGCGCTTCTGGGCGACCAGAAAGGCGGCGACGAGGGGGAAGGTGATGATCAGGGTTGCCGCCATCAGGGCGCCGTAGTCGTCGCCGGCTTCGGCGGCGCGGAAGTAGAGAAGGCCGAGCGGCGGGGTGGCATAGGCCTGATCGGAGACGACGATCAGCGGCCAGTAGAGGTCGTTCCAGTGGGCGACGACCGAGAAGATCGAAAACGCCGTGACCGCCGGCCAGGCATTCGGCACGATGACGCGGGCAATCACGCCGATCTCGCTCATCCCGTCGAGACGGGCGGCATGAATCAGGTCGTCCGGCATGGCGCGGAAGAACTGCAGGAACAGGAAGATGCCGAAGACCGAGATCGAGAAGGGCGCAACCAGCGCCGTATAGCTGTTGAGCGCACCGACGCTATCGAAACCGACATAGAGTGGCAGCGCCGTCGCATGGATCGGCACCAGAAGGCCGAGCATGACGAGAACCATCATCGCCTTCGCCGCACGGAACTTCAGCTTCGCCATGGCATAGGCGCAAGGGATGGCGATGACGACCTGGATGACGAGGATCATCGCGCAGATGATCACGCCGTTGAACAGGAGCATCGCCATATTCACGCGCGACCAGGCCTTGGCGAAATTCTCCGCATAGAACCAGTGCTGCGGGATGAGGTTGAGCGACGAGGTGAAGATGTCGCTCTGGCCCTTGCCGGCAGTCGAGATCATGAAGATGTAGGGCGCCAGGAAGACGAGAGCGCCGAGGCCGAGGATGGCGAGCCGGACGACGCGGCCAACCGAAAAGGCGGGGGTGAAGGCGTTCGCTCTCATGAGTAATGCACCTGCTTGTCCTGCACCCGGTACTGGAAGAACATCAGCACGACGAGGATGGCGAGGAAGACGACGGTCATTGCCGAGGCATAGCCGACCCGCAGATAGACGAAGCCTTCCTGGTAGATCGTGTAGAGCAGCACTTCCGAGGCCTTGTTCGGGCCGCCTTCGGTGAGCGTCTTGACCGTCTCGAACACCTTGACCGAATTGATGATGCTGATCGTGGTGACGAACAACGTCGTCGGCCCGAGCATCGGCCAGGTGACCAGCCGGAACCGGTCCCAGGCGGATTTCGCCCCGTCGATCTCGGCTGCCGAATAGAGCTCCCGCGGAATGGCGGTAAGGCCGGCGAGGAACAGCACCAGGTTGAAGCCGACAGACTGCCAGACGCCGATGATCGACAGGCTGTAGAGAACCATGCCGGCCGAGCCGAGCCAGTTCGGCCCGGTAACGCCGATCATCGCGAGCATGGCATTGATCGGCCCGATCGTCGGGTGGAAGAGATATTGCCACACGGTCGCCATGGCGACGAGCAGTGATGCGACCGGCAGGAAATAGGCGGTGCGGAAGAACGACTTGCCGATCCCTTCCGCCTCGATCAGCATGGCAAGACCGAGCGCCATGAAGATCGAAACCGGCGTCACGATCACGGCATAGACGGTCGTGTTCCACAGCGACTTCTGGAACGTCCGGTCGGAGAACAGCTCGCTGTAATTATCGAAGCCGACGAATTCGAAGCCCGGATAGCCGAGCTCGAAATTGGTGAAACCGAGAAAGATCACGGCCGCCACCGGCAGGATGATGAACAGGAAGACCAGCACGATGGCCGGCAGCGACAGCATGATGCCGGCACGCGCCTCGTGGCGTTCGGCGGCCGATTGCCGGGCCTTGGGTATGACCGGTGCTGCATCGATCGAAGTTGCGGCCATGTCAGCCATGGGCCGCCTCCCTCATCGCATTTTCCGCCAGCGGCGCCGAGGCAAGCCGGGCACCATCGGCACCGAAGACGAAAATATGCTGGGCGGCCGCCGAAAGGCGAACCGGTGCGCCGGAGACAAGGCCTGCACCTTCGGCCGGCGTCACCTTGGCGATCATCGTCTCGCCGATCGCATCGAGACGGCAATAGACGATGATTTCCGAGCCGAGGAACTCGACCCGCTCGACATGCGCGGGCAACCCCACGTCGCCCGAGCGCGATACCCGAACAAATTCCGGCCGGATACCGAGCGTGACCTGGCTGCTTGCCGCAAGATTGCGATCGGCCAGCACGCAGCGCTCGGTCCCGAGCGCCACGATACCATTGTCTTCCACCTGCGAGGCAATCAGGTTGATGCGCGGCTGGCCGACGAATTTCGCCACTTCGATATGCTGCGGATCGTCATAGATCACCTGCGGCGGGGCAAGCTGCAGCAGCGAGCCGCCGATCATCACCGCCACCCGGTCCGCCATCGACAAAGCTTCCGCCTGGTCATGGGTGACATAGACGGTCGGCACACCGGCGCGGCGGTGCAGTTCGACGATCTCGCCGCGGGCATGGACGCGCAGGTTGGCATCGAGGTTCGACAGCGGCTCATCCATCAGGAACACTGCCGGGCGGCGCACCATGGCACGGGCAAGCGCCACGCGCTGGCGCTGGCCACCGGACATCTGGCCGGGCTTGCGGTCGAGAAGATGGTCGATCTTGAGCGAAGTCGCCATCTCGCGCACGTCGCGATGGATATCGGCAACGGCCTTGCGCTGGCCCGGCATCAGCGGTGCGACGAAAGGAATGCGCTGTGCCCGCGTCAGCCGGCGCATGACGAGCGGCACGGCAATGTTCTGCGCCGCCGTCAGATGCGGATAGAGCGCATAGGACTGGAACACCATCGCGACATTGCGGTCAGCCGCCTGAACCTGGCTCACTTCGCGCCCGTCGATAACGATCTCGCCGCTGTCGGAGGTTTCCAGACCCGCGAGGATGCGCAGAAGCGTACTCTTGCCGCAGCCAGACGGACCGACCAGCGCGATGAACTCGCCCGGCTCTGCATCAAGGCTCACACCCTTGAGGATCTGGTTGCCGCCGAAGGATTTCTGGATGTTGTTGAGAGTGAGCGCGCTCATTCGGCGGCCTCCTCCTGCGCCCGGCGATGCGACTTCGCCGCCGGGCCGCCCTTGGGGGCAGAGGCCGGATAGACTTCGTGGATGACGTCGTCGATGTAATGGGCGGTCGTGCCCGGCACGGCGACGATCTCGCTTTGAACCTCGTCGCCGAATTCATGCACGACGGCGCCGATCAGCCGCTCGCCCGGCATTTCGCGCTCCAACGTGTCGATGATGAAGGCGGCCGAAGGACCCCAGACGATCGAGGTGTCCTTGAACCTGCCCTTCCAGGCCCAGTGCAGATGGCCGCTGGCAAACAGCGGCACGTCATGCTCAGCCATCAGGTCGAAGAAACGCTGGCGCTGGGCGGGGCGAAACCCCCAATAGCCCGTGTCGCCTTCTTCCGGATCATCGACAAACAGCGGCTTGTGGGAAAACAGCGCCAGCCGGCGTCCGTTGCGCTCCTCGAATGCGGTCCGCAACCATTCGAACTGCGCTTCCTCTTCTTCGTCCTCGTGACCGACGAGAAGCGCGTTGAGCCCAACGAAACGCCAGCCGTTCGCATCCTCAATGAAACGGTCGCTGCCGGTCAGATCGCGCCAGCGCTTCAGGCGCTCGGCATTGACCGGCTGGTGCGAACCCGGCAGATGGCCGACATCGTGATTGCCGGGAATGATCAGCATCGGCGCAGTGGCCTGCCGCATCAGGTCCATCGAGAAGGTGATGTCGTGGTCCTTGTCGGCACCATCGACGGAGAGATCGCCGGTATGGATGATCAGGTCGGCCTTCTGGTCCTCGATCCAGGTCAGGAGCGGTTCCCAATTGCCGTTGAAATGGGGCTTCTCCGGGCTGAAATGGGTATCGGTGATCTGGATGACTTTCATGGTCGGCTCTCCGGTCTTTCGGGGCGCGTACCAAAGCTTGGCGGCACGCTGTTGCGAGCCTCCTTAGTCCCGGCTTGTGTCAGGCTGGTAACAAGCCTTTCCAACGGCTTTTCATTTTGGTCACAAAAGCTTCACGCTGACCAAGAGACCGCGGGACAAGATCATCGCGATGACGGAGGAAAGGGCTTTCCGTGTCGTATATCGACTGGGCCGCGACAAGAACTGTCGCTAATCTCTGGGCCACATTCAGGAGACGGCAATGGCAGAATTTCCAACAAAGGCAAAAGTGGTCATCATCGGTCTGGGCGGCATCGTCGGCGCCTCGATCGCCCACCATCTGGTGGAGCGCGGCTGGGACGACATTGTCGGCATCGACAAGTCCGGTATCCCGACCGATATCGGCTCGACCGCCCATGCCTCGGACTTCTGCTACACGACGAGCCACGACTATCTGTCGGTCTGGACCACCCAGTATTCGATCGATTTCTATGAGAAGATGGGCCACTACGCCCGTATCGGCGGCCTTGAAGTCGCCCGCACCGGCGATGATGCCTGGATGGAAGAGATCAAGCGCAAGCTGACCTCCGCCAAGGCTTTCGGCACCCGCGCCCATTATGTCTCGCCCGCCGAGATCAAGGAAAAATTCCCGCTGATCGAGGAGGATCAGGTGCAGGGCGGCATGTATGATCCCGATGCCGGCCTCGTCATTCCCCGCTCGCAGACCGTCGCCGGCAAGCTCGTCGATGCAGCCGAAAGGGCCGGCAAGCTGCAGGTCTTCGGCAATACGCCGGCGAAGTCGCTGATCGTCGAGAACGGCCGCATCAAGGGTGTCGTCACCCATCGCGGCACGATCATGGCCGATTACGTCATCGTCTGCGCCGGCATCTGGGGCCGCCTGATCGCCGAAATGGTCGGCGAGGACCTGCCCGTCATGCCGGTCGATCACCCGCTCACCTTCTTCGGCCCCTATAACGAGTTCGAAGGCACCGGCAAGGAGATCGGCTTCCCGCTTTTGCGCGACCAGGGCAATTCCGCCTATATGCGCGACACCGGCGACCCGAACACGACCGAGGGCGGCCAGATCGAATGGGGCTATTACGAGACAGCAAACCCGCGCCTCTGCCATCCGCGTGACATTCTCGAAAAGCACGAGGCGCGCCTGTCACCGTCTCAGCGCGACCTCGACATGGAGCAGATCCTTGAACCACTCGAAAAGGCGATGGAACTGACCCCGATCCTCGGCGAACTCGGCTACAATGAAGGCCATTCCTTCAACGGCCTCTTACAGGTGTCTGCCGCCGGCGGCCCTTCCTGCGGCGAAAGCCAGAAGGTCCGCGGCCTCTGGTATTGCGTCGCCATCTGGGTCAAGGACGGCCCCGGCTACGGCAAGCTGATCGCCGACTGGATGACCGATGGCCGCACCGAAGTCGACCACAACTCGATCGACTATTCCCGCTTCTACCCGCACCAGCTGACCGAGGAATTCATCCACGGCCGCACCTATGAAGCGGCCCAGAAGATCTATTTCCCCGCTGTCCACCCGCGCGAGCCCTATGCGACCGGCCGCAACGCCAAGCGCTCGCCCTTCTACGAGCGCGAAAAGGAACTCGGCGGCTACTTCATGGAACTCGGCGGCTGGGAACGTGCCCACGGCTATGCCGCCAACGAACATCTGCTCGAAAAATACGCCGACAAGGTGCCGGTGCGCGAGAACGAATGGGACAACCGCCATTTCTGGCGTGTCTCCAATGCCGAACATCTGGCGATGAGCGAGGATTGCGGCATCGTCAACCTATCGCATTTCCACATGGTCGACATCGAGGGTCCCGACCACGTCGAGCTGCTCGAATGGCTCTGCGCCGCGAAGATCGGCGGGGACGCCAATATCGGCAAGGGCATCTACACCCACTTCCTCGACGACGAGGGCATGGTGCGCGCCGACTTCACCGTCTTCCGCATGGAAGACCGTGGCCGCCTCGTCAACGGCGCCGATGCCGGCCCGCGCGATTACCACTACATGAAGCGCATCGCCGAGGACAAAGGCCTCGACGTGACGATCACCGACGTCTCGGAACAGTTCATCACCATCGGCATCTGGGGCCCGAATGCCCGCGATACGCTGAAAAAGGTTGTCGCCGACCCGGCCGGACTCGACGTCGAGAATTTCGCCTTCGCCGCCATCAAGCCGATCGAGATCGCCGGCAAAAAGGTCTCCGCCTTCCGCATTTCCTATGTCGGCGAACAGGGCTGGGAACTGCATATGAAATACGAGGACGGCCTCGCCGTATGGGATGCCCTGCGTGCAACGGGCGTCATGGCCTTCGGCGTCGAGACCTATGCAAACTCGCGGCGCATGGAAAAGTCGCTGCGCCTGCAGAACGGTGATCTTCTTACCCAGTATAACCTGATCGAGGCCGACCTTGCCCGCCCCAAGGTCAAGGAAGCCGATTTCCGCGGCAAGGCCAAGCATCTGGAATACAAGGCTAGGCCCCACCAGCCGGCGATGCTCTGCACCCTCGTCATGACCGACAACACCGATGCGTCAGGCGTCAAGCGCTACCCGGTCGGCTCCATGCCGGTGATGGACCCCGACACCGGCAAGACGCTGGTGGATGAACTCGGCCGCCTCTCCTACACGACCTCGGTCGCCTATGGCCCGACCATCGGCAAGAACATCGCGCTTGCATATCTGCCGCACGACTATGCCCAGGTCGGCCGCAAGCTGACGGTCAATTATTTCAACGAGGACTTCCCGGTGGAAGTGGCAGCCGTCGGCTACAAGCCGCTCTACGACCCGGAGAATTTGAAACCGAGGACGTAGTCGCCTCCCCGCCCCTCATTCCTGTGCCTGTCACAGGAATCCAGCCGACGCGCGTCCGCGCGTCGAGAAGACTCCTTTCAGCCCAAAGACTTGGGCTGGCTGGATTCCTGTCACAAGGACAGGAATGAGGGCTGTGATTGTGTCTCCCTCGCTCCAGAAACCTCAGGCGCTCTGCCGGTAGGCCGCCTCGCCCCGCGTCTCCAGGCGTTCGGCAATCTCCATCGCGACCTGCTTTGCCTGGTCGCGGATGTTCGGCACCGCAGTGATCTCCCAGAACTGTCCCGCCGTCAGCGCCCCGACGGCATAAAGGCCCGGCCTGACATTGCCCTCGGGACAACACAGGCGCGAATGCCGGTCGACGCTCATCCCGAGCCCCAGTCTGTCCATACCGATCACCGAAGCCTCGCGCATCTGCTGCAGCAGCGGCGAATGCGCGATACCCGCCCGCTCCATGCCGGTACAGTTGACGATCCAGTCGACGGTAACATCCTTGATATCGCTCGTACCCCGCTTGCGGTAGCGGATGCCGATCCGGCCGGACACATCCTCGACCTCGCGGATGAAGCCCGCATGGACCACGACCGTTCCGTCGTCGATCAGCGGCTGGAAGCGCGCCGCCACCTGCGGTGCAAGCCGGTGCCGGTGAATATTCCACCATGCCAGTGCATGGCGCATGAACCGCGCCCGCTGAGCTTCATTGAGTTCCTGCCAGAGCGCCTGCGTGCGCGGCCGCAATCCGTCCATTAGCGCCCGCCAGTCGGCGCCGTCCCGCACCTGCGCTCTGAATGTCGCAAGGATATCGCTGATTTCCCGGCTTTTCTCCGGCAGGCGGGGTTCAACCGGGGCAGCATGGGCGGTGGTATGCCCATGCGGCACCAGCCCGCGGCGTGACAGGACATGGATCCTGCCCCTATGTCCATGTGCACGCAAGGATAGGACCTGATCGATCATGGTCAGTCCCGAACCGAGAATACAGACCTCGTCCCGTGCCCCGATCGACGACAGCCAGCCGAGCCGCCAGGGATTTTGCACCACCCGATCCTGCAGGCTCGCAGGAATGAGCTTCGAGGAGATCGGCATATCCGCATTGCCGACGCCGAGACAAAGCGCAACGTTTCGCGCTTCAAGCACCGATCCGTTGTCGAGGTGAAACTCGACCGTCGTCTCTCCCGGCATCATGCAGGCTGTCGCCTTGGCCTTGATGAAATCGACCAGCGGTCGCTCGCCCCGCTGGCGCAGCAGCACAGCCAGCCGGTCCCTCAGGTAAAGGCCGTAATCGCCCCGTGAGGCGAAGTAGTTGCCCTCGGGATTGCGCCCCTTCTCTGTCAGCCAGTCGACGAAATCGGCGGGCTCATCCGGAAACACGCTCATCCGCGCGGCGGCCACATTCAGACGGTGCAAATGGAATTCGCTTCGATAGGCGGTGCCGCGGCCAAAGCCGGGATCATCGCCGACAATGGCGATCGATTGCCCGGATTTCAGCCCGCGGAGAAGATTGATTGTCAGGGCAATCGCGGAAAATCCGGAACCGACCACGGCGACGTCATAGATCAAGGGCTCGCTCCTGCTCTATTTCGGAATGCCGGTTGCCATGTCCTGGCCCCCGATAACACTACCAAATTAGTCGCGATTGAGCCGCTGTAAAGCCCCAACTTGGAGCAGGTCATGGCAAAAGCCTGAGTGCAGAAACGAAAAGACCGCGGCATTCTTCATGCCGCGGCCCTGATTTTCAGAAAGATCTGCCGATTACTTCGGCAGTGCGTAGGCGATCACATAGTCACCGCGGTCGTCCGAATTACGGGCGCCACCAGCGGAGATGACGATGTACTGCTTGCCAGTCTTCGGCGACTTGTAGGACATCGGGCCGCCCTGGCTGCCAACCGGCATGCGGGCTTTCCAGACTTCCTTGCCCGTCGCGCTGTCGAAGGCACGCAGGTAGTAGTCCTGGGTGCCGGCGATGAACACAAGGCCGCCCTGGGTGGTCAGCGTGCCACCAAGCGTCGGCATGCCGATCGGCATCTGCATGCCCATCTTGATGCCGAGCGGGCCGGTATCCTGAACCGTTCCGACCGGAACCTGCCACTTGATCTTCTGCGTCTTCATGTCGATCGCAGTCATCGTGCCGAAAGGCGGCTTCTGGCAGGGGATGCCGAGTGCCGACAGGAAGCGGTTCTTGTCGACTGCATAGGGCGTGCCCTTCATCGGAACGATGCCCATGCCGGTATTGACCGATTCACCGCCATTGGAGACCTTGTCGCTCGGTGCTGCGGCAATCATCCTGCTCCACAGGCCGAGGCGCATGTCGTTGACATAGATCGTGTCGGTGGTCGGGTCGGTGGAAAGACCACCCCAGTTCATGCCGCCGAGCGAACCCGGGAAGGCAAGCGAAAGCGTCGTGTCCGGAACCGTGTAGAGACCGTCATAACGCATGCCCTTGAAGGCGATACGGCACAGCAGCTGGTCGAACGGGGTTGCACCCCACATGTCGCTTTCGGTCAGCGTTTCCGCACCGATCTGCGGCATGCCGACAGACTTCGGCTGGGTCGGACTGTAGGGCTCGCCGGGAATGTTGCCGGGCTTGACCGGAACTTCTTCCACCTTGGTCAGCGGCTTGCCGGTTGCCCGGTCGAGCACGTAGATCTGGCCGGCCTTGGTGCCGAACACGAGCGCCGGAACCTTGCTGCCATCAGGCTTGGGGAAGTCGATGAACGACGGCGCCATCGGAATGTCGAAGTCCCAGAGGTCGTTATGAACGGTCTGGTAATCCCACTTCTCGTTGCCGGTCGTGGCATCCAGCGCCAGCATGGACGCGCCATACTTGTGCTCAAGCTCCGTACGCGGAACGCCGTAAATGTCGACCGAGGGGCTGCCCATCGGGATGAACACGGTGTTGGACGCCGCGTCATAGGACATGCCGGCCCAGTTGTTCGGCGTCGAGCGCGCATAGCTCTTGCCGTCAGCAGGCAGGTTACGATCGGTCGGGTTGCCTGGATCGAAGGCCCACTTGAGCTTGCCGGTGATCACGTCGAAGCCACGCATGACGCCGCCCGGCATGTCGGTCTGGACGTTGTCGGCAACGCGGCCGCCAACCATGACGGTCGTACCACCGACGGTCGGTGCCGAGGTCAGCACATATTGCGGATCCGGAGCATTGCCCATGCCGGCCTTGAGGTCGACGCGGCCATTGTCACCGAAATCGGCGCAGAATTTGCCGGTGTCGGCGTCGATCGCATAGAGCTGTGCGGTGATCGAGTTCATGAAGATGCGGCGCTGGCAGGGAGCACCGTCGGCAACCGTGATCGGCGTGACCGGCGTGGAACCGTCTACCGTCGGCTGAACGATCGCCTGGGTCGCATCGAAATAGGCAAGACCGCGGCAGCGCATCCAGACGGACGACTTGGCGTTGATCTCGTTCTTCCAGATCTGCTTGCCGGTATCGGCATCGATCGCGACGACATTGTTATGAGGCGTGCAGATGAACACCTTGTCGCCGACCTGCAGCGGGGTTTCCTGATCTTCTGCACCGTTGGCGCCGGGGCTGATCGGGGTGTCGCCGGTGTGATAGGTCCAGGCAACCGTCAGATCCTTGACGTTGTTGCGGGTGATCTGGTCGAGTGCGACGAAGCGCGAGGAACCGGATGTGTTGCCATAGGCTTCCCAGTTCTTCTGCTCCTTGGCCGGATCGACCGGAACGAGTGGAGCCGGCGTGCCGGTGAAGGCCACGGTCGGGTGGGGAACGAACATGCCGCCAAAACCGGCGACGGAGGCAAGTGCCAATACGATGGCGACCACGAAGGACGGCACATAGGCAGGCGTCTTGCCGGCAGCCTTCCGCAGCAGCGGGTAGGTTGCGGCAACCACGGCAGAGCCAAAGCCGAAGGCCAGCAGACGCGAGATCAGCGGCCAGAATTCAAAGCCGGCATCCCACACGGCCCAGATGGCCGTCAGCACGGTCACCAGACCGAAGAGAAGCGCGCCGGCGGGCTTGCGAAGGATGAACAATACACCCGAAATGATGATGCCGATGCCGGCCAGCAGGAAGTACCAGCTGCCGCCGAGTGTGACGAGTTTGCCGCCGCCGATGGCAAAGAATAGACCGGCGAGGACAAGAACAGCGCCGATCACGAAAAGCCAAATCTTGGCTATCGCGGACAGGGCGCCCCGAGAGGTTTCCATAGGTGTCTCTAGCTCCAGTTGTAGTTTCGACATAGTCGACAGTCGAAGGCCACAGCGGCGCCGTCAGGAGCGGAATAGATCGTCAAGTTCGCTTACCGTGCTTCTGTCGAAGGAACGCAGGCGGCGGGCCGGTCTTATAAATTACGGCGGGTCGGAGGCGCCCCTTTCGAGGACTTCGTAGATCGCCTGCAGCACCCTCCCCGCACCGCCGGCGGCAGGCAAATTCATCCCTGCGATTGCGGTATAACGCCGCCTGCGACAAAATAGCAAGAGAATGTATGTACTATTCCGTACATAAAACGCGCAAAAATTCTGCCTGTTTTATAACATAATGATTTAATTGAAGTTTCAGAAGCTTACTTGAGACGCGCCACTCTATGGACACGTTGCGGCCGCAGAGTGCGCCTCACCTTGCGGCAGGGTCGACGGCATATTCGGTCCGCTGGGTGCGTGCGTTGCGGCTGACTATTCGCAGCCGCTCTCCTTGCTCGGCAAGCAGGTTCAGTTCTCGAAGAACAAGCGCATGGGCCGCCCCGAAGACACGCGCGAATGTGCGGCTGTCATGGGCGATACCCTGCTCGGCAGCAAGGATGATCGCCGCCTGCAACGGGCTCAGTCGCGGATCCCCTTTCTGGAGATCCGCGACCAGGGCCATGAAACGCTCACTGTCGTCGGTGGCTTCGTTCACGCAGCCTCGCGCTTGCGGAACGACACCATGATCGACTTCGACGTCGGCGTATCGCTCTCGTCGCCGGCGCTGCCGAGCGGCACGAGTACGTTGAGCTCCGGATAATATCCGGCAATGCTGCCTCTTGGGATATCATAGGGCACGAAGCGGAAATCCGGTGCCACGCGGGAAATGCCGTCGTTGAAATCGCCGACCACGTCGACCCGATCACCCGCTTCCGCCCCCATCGCCTTCAGGTCATCCGGATGGATGAAGATCACCTGGCGCTCGCCATAGACGCCGCGATAGCGATCATCGAGACCGTAGACGGTGGTGTTGTACTGGTCATGCGAGCGGAAGGTCTGCAGCGCATAGCGTCCCTCGCCCCGACGGGCCTGCTGATGCAGCGTGGCGTCAGGCAATGCGACGGACGAGAAGGAGGCCTTGGCAGCCGGTGTGTTCCACTCGCGATGCGCAGCCGCATTGCGCAGGTGGAAACCACGTGGCTTGCGCACCCGCATATTGAAGTCGTCAAAGCCCGGAATGGTGGCTTCGATATGCTCGCGAATAAGGTCGTAATTGTCGGCAAGCTCGGTCCAGTCGACGATGCCATTGCCGACCGTCGCCTGCGCGATGCCGGCAATGATGCCGACTTCCGAGAGAAGAAGCGGCGAGGCCGGACGGTTGATTCCCGCCGAACCATGCACCATGCTCATAGAATCCTCGACGGTGACGAGCTGTGAATGGCCGGCCGAATTCAGGTCCATCTCGGTGCGACCAAGGCATGGCAGCACATAGGACACTTCGCCGGGCATGAGATGCGAATGATTGGGCTTGGTGGCGATATTCACCGTCAGCTTCATCCGCCGCATGGCTGTCTCGACCAGCGCGCTGTCCGGCGTCGCACGGGCAAAATTGCCGCCGAGCCCGATAAACGCCTGGGCCGAGCCGTCGAGCATGGCGCCGATCGCCGCCAGCACGTTATGGCCATCGGCACGCGGAACCTTGAAGCCGAAATGCTTTTCCAGCGAATCGAGGAAAGCGGCCGGCGCCTTCTCGTTGATCCCGACGGTACGGTCGCCCTGCACGTTGGAATGGCCACGGACCGGGCAGAGGCCGGCGCCTTCCTTGCCGACATTGCCGCGCAGGAACATGAAGTTCGAGATTTCACGGATCGTCGCAACCGAATGGACATGCTGGGTAACGCCCATCGCCCAGGTGCAGATGACCTTATCGGCCTTCATATAGACGGCTGCTGCCCGCTCGATCTGCTCGCGGCTCAGGCCCGACTGATCCTCGATCTGTTCCCAGCCCGTCGCGTCGACGGCCGCACGATAGTCGGCAAGTCCCACCGAGTGCTTGTTGAGGAAATCGTGGTCGAGAACCGAAGGCAGGCCGGCGGCAATCGCGGCGTCCTCGGCCGCAAACACGACCTTGGCCATGCCGCGCACGGCCGCCATGTCGCCGCCGAGACGCGGCTGGTAATACTGACTGGCAATATCGGTCGATCCGCCACGCAGCATCTCGATCTTGTCCTGCGGGTCGGCAAACCGTTCCAGCCCCTTTTCCCGGATCGGGTTGAAGACGACGATATCGGCGCCGCGGATCGCCGCACGGCGCAGATCGCCGAGCATGCGCGGATGGTTGGTGCCGGGGTTCTGGCCGATCACGAAGATCGCATCGGCCTTCTCGAAATCTTCGAGCAGCACGGTGCCCTTGCCGACGCCGATCGACTGCTTCAGTCCGACGCCGCTTGCCTCGTGGCACATGTTCGAGCAGTCGGGGAAATTGTTGGTGCCATAGATGCGCACGAACAACTGGTAGAGATAAGCCGCCTCGTTGGTGGCACGACCGGAAGTGTAGAATTCGGCGCGATTGGGATTGTCGAGACTGTTGAGCACCGCCCCGATCTCGGCAAA
Source organism: Neorhizobium sp. NCHU2750 (assembly GCF_003597675.1). Lineage (NCBI taxonomy): Bacteria > Pseudomonadati > Pseudomonadota > Alphaproteobacteria > Hyphomicrobiales > Rhizobiaceae > Neorhizobium > Neorhizobium sp. NCHU2750. The sequence continues at coordinate 3,245,273 of NZ_CP030827.1, forward strand.
GGCATCGTCCCAGCTGACAGCAAGATAACGGTCGCTCGCCGCATCATAGCGCATCGGATGGGTCAGCCGGCCGTGAAGCTCCAGCTCGTAATCGCTGAGCTTGCGCAGATCCGATACAGTGTTTTCGGCGAAGAGTGCAGGCGTCGCCCGCTTTTCCGTCGCTTCCCAGGAGACGGCCTTGACGCCGTTCTCGCAGAATTCGAATGACGATCCGTGTTCGGGATCACCCCAGGCGCAGCCGGGACAATCGAAGCCATCCGGCTGGTTTGCCTTCAGCATGGTGCGGGCGCCGGCGAGCGGCGAACCACTTTCGAGGAGCCGCTTTCCGCAGCTTTTCAATGCGCCCCAGCCGCCAGCGGCAGAGGACTTCTTGCCAATGAATGATACTGTCATGCCCACAGGCTTATTGACGATAATCAAGGTCAATCAAGCCGAGTGTTGAGATGGCACGATAGAAGAAAACTATCGACCAGTATGATTAGGCCAGCGACGGAATGGCACAGGCCTCGCCACCACCAAAAACCCGCGAACGGGTGAGGAACCGTTTTTCCCGGCCATTGTCGAGCGAGAACATGCCTCCGCGACCCGGCACGACGTCGATGATCAGCTGGGTATGCTTCCACACTTCGAACTGGCTGCCGCTGATATAGACCGGCACGCCGCCGATCTCGCCGAGTTTCACGTCGTGATCGCCGACGATGAAGTCATCCGCCGGATAGCACATTGGTGAGGACCCGTCGCAGCATCCGCCGGACTGGTGGAAGAGGATGTCGGGATAATCCTGTTTGATTTCGGCGATGAGCTGCAGCGCCGCATCCGTGGCTGTGACGCGCGGTTCGCCGTTGACGGTGGTGTCCATGGTCGCTCCTCCCAGATCGCGATCAGTATGCTCAGGTAACGAGTTTGATGAAGTCTACCACAATCGCCAGGAAAGTGCCCGCAACCGTCATCGCCAAACCACCCAAAAACAGCTTGGCGGCCTTGTCATAGATGCGCCGCCGTAGGGAATCGTGACGCAAGAAGAGGACCAGAGAACTGCCCTGTGTGATGATGCCGGCGGCAAGCAGGATCATCGTCGGCAGATCGGCCAAGGTCCACGGCACCGGGTTCTGTGCCCATTGGCTGAGAAAGGTGAGTGAGAATGAAAGAATGATGCCGACGACGGTCAGCGTCCCATTGCGGAAAAGCATTTCCACGACCGGTTCATTTTCATTCGCCATCACGGAAGATCTCGATTGCCGGAATACCGCCTGTCTATCGAAAATTCCTTTCCAGATGATTGCCGGTTGGCAATGGCCGGCCGCGCCTGCCGGACATCAGAACCGGGCAGGAGCGTCGTTTCCCCTGCCCGGCCCGAATGCTTTATCAGAAGAAGCCGAGCTTCTTCGGGCTGTAGCTCACCAGCATGTTCTTGGTCTGCTGGTAGTGGTCGAGCATCATCTTGTGGGTCTCGCGACCGATGCCGGACTGCTTGTAGCCGCCGAAGGCCGCATGGGCAGGATAGGCATGGTAGCAATTGGTCCACACACGCCCGGCCTGGATTTCCCGGCCGAAGCGATAGGCGCGGTTGCCGTCGCGCGTCCACACGCCGGCGCCGAGGCCATAAAGCGTGTCATTGGCGATTTCGAGCGCTTCCGCATCAGTCTTGAACTTGGTGACGGAAACCACCGGTCCGAAGATCTCTTCCTGGAACACCCGCATCTTGTTATGCCCGGCAAAGATGGTCGGCTTGATGTAGTAGCCGCTCGAAAGCTCGCCGCCGAGATCGTTGCGCGATCCGCCGGTCAGCACTTCAGCGCCTTCCTGCTTGCCGATATCGAGATAGGAGAGGATCTTCTCCATCTGCTCGTTGGAGGCCTGCGCGCCGATCATCGTCGATGAGTCGAGCGGGTTGCCCTGCACGATCGCCTCGACGCGCTTGACGGCGCGTTCCATGAACCGGTCGTAGATGCTCTCATGAACCAGCGCACGGCTCGGGCATGTGCAGACCTCGCCCTGGTTCAGCGCGAACATCGCAAAACCTTCGAGCGCCTTGTCGAAGAAATCGTCGTCTTCGTTCAGCACGTCGGCAAAGAAGATGTTCGGCGATTTGCCGCCGAGTTCCAGCGTCACCGGAATGAGGTTCTGGCTGGCATATTGCATGATCAGCCGGCCTGTCGTCGTCTCGCCGGTAAAGGCGATCTTGGCAATCCGGTTGGACGAGGCAAGCGGCTTGCCAGCCTCGAGGCCGAAGCCGTTGACGATGTTGAGAACGCCCGGCGGCAGCAGGTCGCCGATGATTTCGGCCCAGACGAGCAGCGAGGCCGGTGTCTGTTCTGCCGGCTTGATGACGACGCAATTGCCCGCGGCAAGTGCCGGTGCCAGCTTCCAAGCGGCCATCAGGATCGGAAAATTCCACGGAATGATCTGGCCGACGACGCCGAGCGGCTCATGGAAGTGATAGGCGACGGTATCGTTGTCGATCTCGCCGATCGAGCCTTCCTGGGCGCGGATGCAGGAGGCGAAATAGCGAAAATGGTCGATCGCCAGCGGAATGTCGGCTGCCATCGTTTCGCGGATCGGCTTGCCATTGTCCCAGGTTTCGGCCTGGGCCAGCACTTCCAGCTTGTCCTCCATTCGCTGGGCGATCTTCATCAGGATGTTGGAGCGCTCGGCCGGTGCGGTGCGGCCCCATTTGTCCTTGGCGGCGTGGGCGGCATCAAGCGCCGCATTGACGTCCTTTTCGTCCGATCGCGGGATTTCGCAGATCTTGCCGCCGGTGACCGGCGTGATGTTGTCGAAATACTTGCCCGAAATGGGCTCCCGCCATTCACCGCCGATATAGTTGCCGTATCTCAGCTTGAACGGCGATTCGACGATTTTCTGGTGCAGCATGTCATCCTCCCTTGATGTGCTTGCTGGTTATCCGACGCGTCCCGGTTCTCGGGCCGGCCTTGGGAGGAAATCTGCGTCGCCCCGTTCCTGACGAAAAGCAGGCCGCGACCATATGGCAGCGCACACTGTCGCACCGTTGCGACAGTGGCTTGCCGCATTCCATGCGGCAACGCAGCAAATGCCGAATGAGATCAATGCAGACCGAGACGGTTCATCTTGCGGTGAAGCGTCGCCCGGCTCATGCCGAGCGCGATGGCAGCCTGAGAGACATTGCCGCTCGCCCGCGAAAGGGCCCGCATCAGCGCCGCCCTTTCCGCCTCCTCCAGATCCTGCCGATCGTCGGCCGCCATCTCGTTGAGGGCGTCGGATGCAGGAATGCCTGTCGCGATCCGCGCGTCGTCCAGTGAAAGCGCCAGTCGCGCGGCGCGCGTTGCGCCGATGACGATATCATGGCGGTCGACCGCGAGAAGTGCTGCCGCCGCATGAGCCGCCTGCGGCACCATCAGGAAACGCGCGCCGGGAAAGGCCGAGCGGAACAGGTTGAGCTCGATCCTCAGCGCCGTATCGCGCACCGTCTGCGAGAGAATGGAGAGAACCGTCTCGCTGACATCCTCGCGGCAGGTGGAAATGTCGAGCGCCGCCGCCACCTCGCCACGGTGATCGCGGATCGGTGCCGTCGTGCAGCTCAACCCGATATTGGACGAGAAGAAATGCTGGTCGCGAAAGATCGACACGGCCCGTTCGTCGGCAAGTGCGGTACCTATGCCATTGGTGCCGATGCTCGCCTCGGTCCACACCGCCGCCGTCCAAAGACCCAGATCATGGAATGCCCGGTCGTCGCCGGCGGCCCCGCGCCGCTCCAGCGCCACGCCATTGCGGTCCGTCAGCAACAGACAGCAGCCGGATCGGCCGACCGTGGAAAACAGCTTGTCCATTTCCTCGCGCGCTTCGGCAATCAGCCGGTCCGATGCCTGCCGTACCTGGCGAAATGCAGCCTCGTTCAGCCGGTCGGGCGAACGCTCCTGTTCGGGCGCCAGATGATGCATCACCATGCAGCGCCGCCATGAGGCGACGACCGGAGAACTGGCAGCTGCAGATTGGGCCGAAGCATAGACCTCGTCTGCATGTATCGAATTCTGGTGCACTGGTTCCTCCCAGCGGATGGTGCATCAAGTTTCGCTAAAAAAGCGAAACTTGGCAATCCGCAACCGGAAAAGCGCACGAGATATTTATCTGCGACCGATCCGACTTTCACTCGGATCAGGCGGCAACCGGCGTGCAGCGCTCAAAACGGGCGAAGGGCGCGAAGCCGTGACGGATGCGGATCGTCGTTTCAGGTTCGCAGGCGACGAGCGGCAGGCGCGTATCGGCCGGCGACTGGTGAATGAACGACGAAGCTTCCTTGAGGGCGGCAACGTCGCCATGACCGACAGAAGCCACGGCAACCGCAATCGTATGGGACAACGCGAAGGCGCCCTGTCGATCCTGTGACATCGCCACCACCGCCTGCATGTCGGAAGGAATGATGTTGGCTATCGGCGAAACAAGGCCGGATCCACCAGCAGTCAGAAACGGCAGAGCACCCGCATCATCGCGCGACAGATGCATGAACCTGCTTTTGACTGAAGGCGAAAAGCCGTCGAAATTCGCAAGCCGACCCGGTCCGTGGCAAACGGCACGCACGATATCGAGATCCGCGAGCCCTTCAAGCAGTGCCGAACCAAAATCCTTCGCGGTCCGGCCGGGGTCATCATCCACAATGACGGGAATGTCGATCGCCGCCGCGACCGCGCGAAAATGCGCAATCACACCTTTCAGCACCGGCTTGGAATAATAGGGTACCGTGACCAGAAGCGCATCGGCACCCATATCCCGCGCTTTCCGGCAGCGCTCGACGGTCGTTGCCGTGCAGTTTGTGCCTGTGGCGACGATAACGCTCAGATGCCGTCCCGCGCGAGAAATGCAGGTGGACAGAAGCAGCTCCTGCTCCGCCTCGCTCAAAGCCGGCCCCTCGCCTATGACGTCTCCGACAATCACCCCGTTTACCCCGGCGACGATCTGGCGATCGACAGCTTCTTCGAATGACGCAACGTCGATCACACCTTCTGAAAACGGCGTGAGCAGGGGTGTGAAAATCTGGCACCGTGAGTCATGGAGGGCTGTCATGGCGAGTGTTCCTTCATTCGGGAACACTCAAACTGGCCCTTGCCACATAGGATTTCGATGCGAGGGGCGAGACTATGACATAAAAGTCTTATATGCATTCGTTTGCCATCGCCGTTTCGCTGCACCATATTCCGCAGTAAAACGTCCGCCGGCAGACACCTTGGCCGCGCGCCTGGAGACCCTATGACCGCATCGCATGCCGCCGCTTCCGAAACCTCTTCGGAAACTCGCAAATTTCTCATGCTGCTGGTTGGTTGTATCGGGGTCGTTTACGGCGACATCGGCACGAGCCCCCTCTATGCGTTTCGTGAATCGCTGCGGCCGTTTGCAGAAAACGGCGTGCGGCCGGAACATGTGATCGGCCTGATCTCTCTGATGGTCTGGACGCTGACGATCATCGTCACGTTCAAATATGTCCTTTTTCTGCTGCGCGCCGACAATGACGGCGAAGGCGGCACGCTGTCGCTTCTGGCGCTTCTCATGAAGAAGACCGGCAGCTACATGCCGGTCCTGTTCTTCGCCGGACTGATCGGCTCGGCGCTGTTCATCGGCGATGCGATGATCACTCCGGCGCTCTCGGTCATGTCGGCGCTCGAAGGCATGAAGCTCGTTACCCCCGCCTTCTCCGATTATGTACTGCCGCTTTCGGCCGGTATCATGATCTGTCTGTTCATGGTTCAGTCGAAGGGCACCGCCGCCGTGTCGAAATTCTTCGGCCCGATTACCGTCGTCTGGTTCCTTGCCATGGCCTGGGGCGGCCTCATCCATATCGGCGATGAATGGCGTATCCTTGAAGCACTGAATCCGATCAAGGCCCTGTGGTTCATAACCCATGCCGGCTGGGCTGGCCTGATCGTACTCGGCGCAGTCTTCCTGACGGTCACCGGCGCGGAGGCGCTTTATGCAGATCTCGGCCATTTCGGCCGCAAGCCGATCAGCTGGGCATGGTTCATTCTGGTTTTCCCGGCGCTCGCCCTCAACTATCTCGGTCAGGGCGCGCTGGTCCTAAGCGACCCGTCGACGATCGAAAACCCCTTCTATCTTCTCTATCCCGAATGGGCGCTGTTGCCGATGGTCATCCTCGCCACGCTGGCGACCATCATCGCCAGCCAGGCGGTAATCACCGGCGCGTTCTCGCTCGCCCGCCAAGCCGTCCATCTCGGTTTCCTGCCGCGCCTTGCGATCAAGTTCACCTCCGAGACCAATACCGGACAGATCTATGTTCCGGCCGTCAACATGCTGCTCTTCATCGGCGTGATCGTGCTGATCTTCTCCTTCGGGGATTCGGAATCGCTCGCCACCGCCTACGGCATCTCGGTTACCGGCGCGATGGTGGTGACGACACTGATGTCCTTCCAGTTCCTGCGCGCCGTCTGGGGTTTTTCGGCCATCACCGCCGGCATCCTGCTGGCACCGCTGTTCGCCATCGAGGTCATCTTCCTCGCAGCGAACCTGCTCAAGATCCACGATGGCGGCTGGGTGCCGGTCATGCTGGCGCTGATCATCATGCTGACCATGTGGACCTGGACCAAGGGATCGAAATACCTCAAGGAAAAGACCGCCAAGAACGATATCCCGCTCGAAACCTTCATCACCTCGGTGGAAAGCTCGATCGAACGGGAAACCCCAACCGCTCCCGTCACGGTGCCCGGCACGGCGGTGTTCCTGACCAGCGTCCCGGACCGCACACCGGCCGTCCTGCTCCACAATCTGAAGCACAACCATGTCCTGCACGAACAGAATGTCATCCTGACGATCTGGACCCAGGACAAGCCCTATGTGCCACCTCAGGACCGGGTGGAAATGACCCGGCTGTCGAAGCGCTTCATCCGCCTCGACATCACCTTCGGCTTCATGGACGAGCCGAATGTCGCCAAGGCACTGACCGTCTGCAAGAAGAAGGGCTTCAAGTTCGAGATCATGCAGACCTCCTTCTATCTCGGCCGCCGCAACCTAATCGAGACACCGAATACCGGCCTGCCGCGCTGGCAGGAAAAGCTCTATATCATACTCGCCGATTTCGGCATCGATCCATCCGCCTACTTCAAGCTGCCGCCGAACCGCGTCGTCGAGCTGGGCGAACAGGTCGCGATCTGATTTTAGGGCAGGCCTATGACCGTCGTCGCATCCTATCTCTACAGCAATGGCAAGCGTGGCCGCGCCATCTCCATCGACGAACCGCGCCCTGCACTTAACGGCAACGATTTCGTCTGGATCGGCCTGCACGAACCACCGGTCGAGGAATTGGAGAAACTCGCCAGGACATATGGTCTGCATGAACTTGCGGTCGAGGATGCAGTGAACGCCCATCAGATCCCCAAGGTCGAAGCCTATGGCGACCAGCTCTTCGTCGTCGCCAAGACCGCCTATCTCGATGGCGACAAGATCAAATACGGCGAGACGGCGATCTTCATCGGCCAGCACCACATCATCACCGTCCGCCACGGCTCGGCTCGCGGCCATGCGGAGGTGAGGGCCCAGTTGGAAGCTTCGCCGCAACTGCTCGTCCAGGGGCCGGACTACGTCCTGCACGGCATCATCGACTTCATTGTCGACGGCTACCTGCCGACCGTCCAGACGATCGAGGACCGGGTTCTGGAAATGGAGCAGAAGATGCTCGCCAATTTCCTCGAACGGGAGCAAATCCGCCGCCTGTTCCGTCTGCGCCGCCAGCTGATCCTGTTCGGTCGTATTCTGGGGCCCATGTCGGAAGTGGCGGGCAAGCTCGTCAATCTTGAGCTCCCCTGCCTCGACAAGAAGGCAAAGCCCTTCTTCCGCGACGTGCTGGATCATGTCCGCCGGATCGAAAGCATGGTCGGCGGCCTGCGCGAAGTCATCACCTCGGTCTTCGAGGCCTCCAACCTCTTGGAACAGCAGCGCCAGGGCGTCATTACCAGGCAACTCGCCTCCTGGGCGGCGATCCTTGCCGTACCGACGGCAGTCGCCGGCATATATGGCATGAACTTCGAGAACATGCCCGAACTGAAGACCGAATACGGCTATTACGTCGTTCTGGCCGCGATCGTCGTGCTCTGCGGCCTGCTCTGGTATCGTTTCAAGAAGGTCGGCTGGCTTTGAGACCGGCTCAGTCCGGCGCCGCGAGCCGGTAGCCGACGCCGGTTTCCGTCAGGATATAGCGTGGCTGGTCTGGGATGGACTCGATCTTCTGCCTGAGCTGCCGCACATAGACGCGCAGATACTGCACGTCCGTCAGTCCATCCCACACATGTTCCAGGAGGAAGCGATGGGTCAGCACCTTGCCGGCATGCTGTACGAGAATGCGCAGGATATCGTATTCCTTCGGCGACAGCTTGACCTCCCGGCCCGCCACCTTGACGATCCGCTTGACCAGATCGACCGACAGTTCACCGGTCTGGAAGACCGGCTTTTCGCCCTGCGCCTGCAGTCGGTGACGAAGCGCCACACGGATGCGCGCGCCAAGCTCGTTCATCCCGAAAGGCTTCGTCACATAATCGTCGGCCCCGAGCTCCAGCGCCTTGACGATACCAGCCTCATCGGTGCGGCTGGACAGGATGACGATCGGCAGCGTCATTCCCTCGCCGCGCCATTTCGCCAGAAGATCATGGCCGGACATGTCGGGAAGGCCGAGATCGAGGATGATCAGGTCCGGCCGCTCGCTGATCATCAGTTCCATCGCCACCTTGGCATTCATGGCCTCGCTGACGAGGTAATCCTGCGCGGAAAGCCCGACGCGCAAAAGCTTGCGGATCGGCGGCTCGTCGTCGACGATCAGGATGCGCACGGCATTGTCAGTCATTCTCGTCTCCCAGAACGGGTGTTGCCGCGGGAGCCGGCATGCGGATGGTGAAGATCGCCCCCGACCGATCCGAACGGTTGTCCGCCCGGATCGTACCGCCCATCGCTTCGACGAAACCGCGGCAGATGGCAAGACCGAGGCCCGTTCCAGCCCTGACCTGATCGCTTTTGCGCACCCGATAGAAACTGTCGAAAATCCGCTCCAGATCTTCGGGAGGCACGCCCGGCCCCTCGTCCATCACGGAGAGGAGCACGACATTGCCGTCCTTCTGTCCTCTGATATCGATGACCGTGCCGTCCGGCGCATATTTGGCGGCGTTGTCGATCAGGTTGAAAAGCACCTGCTCGAACAGAACGGGATCGACCTTCAGCATCGGCAGATCGGCCGGGATGCCCACTTCCACCTTGTGACCCGATGCGATCTTCGCCGCCCGGCTGAGCGCCGTACCCACCATGTCGCCGGCAAAGTGCAGCGCATAGTTCGGCTGCATCGCCCCAGAACCGAGCCGCGTCATGTCGAGCAGGTTGACGATGAACCGGTTGAGCCGCTCGGATTCGTCGATCACGGTCGACAAGAGATCCGCACGGGTCTCCTCCGGCAATTGGTCCCCGAGATCCTTCAGCATGTCGGCCGATCCCATGATCGCCGCAAGCGGGGTTTTGAGATCATGACTGATCGAGGTCAAAAGCGCCGTGCGCAGCCGGTCGGTTTCCGCCGCAAGCCTTGCCTTGTCGACATCCGACACCAGTTGCACCCGCTCGATGGCAAGCGCGGCCTGATCCGCCAGCGCATCGAAGAGCCGCTGCTGGTCCGGCGTCAGCAGCGGTCCCTGCCGGTCATTGTCGAGGCCGATCACGCCGACGGCCTCGCGGCCGGTGCGAAGCGGCAGGTAGAGGCGTTTGGCACCCGGCAGCGTATCGGCGGCCCGGCCTGCGGGACGATTGTGCTCCCAGGCCCATCGGGCGGCAGCGATATCCGCATCCACCAGCGTATCGTCCGGCGGATAACCGGCCTTCACTGCGATCGTGCCCGCTTCCGGCAGGAGGATGACAACCCTGACCTTCAGCATTGATGCGATCTGGAAGGCGGTGACCCACAGCACGTCGTCCAGTGTGCCGGTGCTCGCGAGCTTCTTGGAGAAGAGATAGAGATCCTCGGTGGTTCGCGCCCGCGCCCGCGCGGCAACCGCCTGCCGCTGCACGGCCGCCGTCAGGTTGGAGGCGACCAGCGCCACACCGAGATAGAAGAGCAATGCGATCACGCTTTCCGGATCGCGGATGGTGAAGGTGTAGCGCGGCTCGAGGAAGAAGAAGTTGAAGGCGACCGCGCCGGCAAGCGAGGCGAACAGGCCCGGTCCCAGCCCACCCCGAACGGCAGACGCCAGAACCGCCATCAGGAAGACGAGCGCCAGGTTGCGCACATCGAAGGTCTGGTCGAGCGCAACGCCCGCCGCGATCGCCAATGCAACGAAAAGGGTGCTCTGCAGATAGTGCTTCAGCTTGAAAGGTCTTGGCGCCTGCGCCACCTTCACGCCACGCTGCGGCTCGCCCTCCTTCTCGTCTCCGGAAATCACATGCACGCTGATATGGTCGGCATGGCGGATAAGGTCATGGGTGACCGAGCCCTGCCAGAACTGCCTCCACCGCGGCTTTGCCGGCCGGCCGACGACGATATGGGTGAAGTTGTTGGCATTGGCATAGGCGATGATGTCGCGCGACGGGGAAAGTCCCGGCAGCGTCACCGTCTCTGCTCCAAGTTGCTGCGCGAGCCGCATGTTTGCCGCCAGCCGGTCCTTCTTCTCTTCCGACAGCGTCGCATCCTGCGGCGTATCGAGATGCAGCACCGCCCAGGGCGCCCTGAGGCGATCAGCCTGCCTTCGCGTATAGCGCACAAGGCTAGCGCCGTTGCTACCGTGATCGAGGCAGACAAGCAGCCGCTCGCCGGCCGCCCAGGGGCCGGAAATCGCATTCGCCTGCATATGGTTGAGCAACTGCTCATCGACCCGCTGCGCCGTACGGCGCAGCGCGAGCTCCCGTAGCGCCGTCAGGTTTCCGGGTGAAAAATAGTTCTCGATCGCACGCCGTGCCGTCTTCGGCATATAGACCTTGCCGTCACGGAGCCGCTTGATCAGGTCGTCGGGCGTGATGTCGATGATCTCGACATCATCGGCACGGTCGATGATCAGGTCCGGCACCGTCTCGCGCACCCGGATGCGGGTGATCTGCGCCACCACATCGTTGAGGCTTTCGACATGCTGCACGTTGAGCGTCGAATAGACGTCGATACCCTGTGCCAGAAGCTCCTGCACATCCATGTAGCGCTTGGGATGGCGGCTGCCGCTCGCATTCGTGTGCGCCAGTTCGTCGACCAGAACCAGCGCCGGCCGCCGCGCGAGAATGGCGTCGATATCCATCTCCTCGAGCTTCTGGCCTCGATAGTCGATTTGTTTGCGCGGTATGATCTCGAACCCGTCGGTGAGCGCCTCGGTTTCGCGGCGTCCATGCGTTTCGACCACGCCGATCACCACATCGATACCATCCACCTGCCGCGCCCGGCCGGACATCAGCATTTCATAGGTCTTGCCGACACCCGGGGCGGCGCCGAGAAAGATCTTCAGTCGCCCACGGCTTTCCCGCTCCGCCTCAAGCAGGAGTGCATCCGGCGAGGGTCTGGTATCCGGTTCTCTGCCGTTCTCACGGGTTGCGTCGGGCATCAAATTCGGTCTCTCGGGTGGTTCGCCCCCTCACCCGGCCTCCGCTTCGCTCGGCCACCCTCTCCCCGCAAGCGGGGCGAGGAGGAAGGGAGAGCTTGCGGCTTGGTCCTTCGCCCCGCTTGCCGGGAGAAGGTGCCGGCAGGCGGATGAGGGGCAAACGCCTGCATTCTTTACGTCTTAGAGCCATCCAGCGCCATGTTCAACGCCAGCACGTTGACCACCGGCTCGCCGAGGAAACCGAGTTCGCGGCCCTCGACCTGCGCATCGACCAGTGCCTTGACCTTGGCCTCGTCCATCTGCCGCGCCTTAGCCACGCGCGGCACCTGGAAATAGGCGGCCTCCGGTGAGATATCCGGATCGAGCCCGCTGCCCGAGGCCGTCACCAGATCGATCGGCACCTCGGCATTCGGATTGGAAGCCTTTGCAGCCTCGTAATCGGCCTTGACGCGATCGATCAGCTTGCCGCTGGTCGGGCCGAGGTTCGAGCCGGAGGAAGAGGTGGCATCATAGCCGTTGGTACCGGCCGCCGACGGGCGACCATGAAAATACTGCTCACCGGTAAAGGACTGGCCGATCAGTGACGAGCCAATGACTTTGCCGTCCTTTTCGACAAGGCTGCCATTTGCCTGTGCCGGAAAGATCGCCTGCGCCAGACCCGTCATGGCGAAGGGATAGGCAAGGCCGGTAATCACGGTGGTGGCCACGATCATGACGATGGCCGGACGAAGTTGTTTCAACATGGTCGTTTTCCTTAAGCGAGGCCGAGCGCGGTGATCACCACGTCGATCGCCTTGATACCGATGAACGGGACGACGATACCGCCGAGGCCGTAGATCATGAGATTGCGGGAAAGCAGCGCACCGGCGCCGACGGCGCGGTATTTGACGCCTCTCAGCGACAGCGGGATCAGCGCGATGATGATCAGGGCGTTGAAGATGATCGCCGACAGGATGGCGCTTTGCGGTGTCGCAAGCCCCATGACATTCAAGACGCCGAGCTGCGGATAGAAGGCCAGGAACATTGCCGGGATGATGGCAAAATACTTGGCGATGTCGTTGGCGATCGAGAACGTCGTCAAGGCGCCGCGGGTCATCAGCAGCTGCTTGCCGATTTCGACGATCTCGATGAGCTTCGTCGGGTCGCTGTCGAGATCGACCATGTTGCCGGCCTCGCGGGCGGCGACAGTGCCGGTGTTCATGGCGACGCCGACATCGGCCTGCGCCAGCGCCGGGGCATCGTTGGTGCCGTCACCGCACATGGCGACGAGCTTGCCCTTGGCCTGCTCTTCGCGAATGAGCGACAGCTTGTTCTCCGGTGTAGCCTGGGCCAGGAAATCGTCGACCCCCGCTTCGGCCGCAATCGCCGCCGCCGTCATCGGGTTGTCGCCGGTGATCATCACCGTGCGGATACCCATCTTCCTAAGTTCCGCAAAGCGCTCGCGGATACCGCCCTTGACGATGTCCTTGAGCTGCACGACGCCGAGCAGTTTTCCATCACGGGCAACGGCAAGCGGCGTGCCGCCGGCCTTGGCGATCTCTTCCGCAATCGACTGCAGCTCGCGCACGGTCTGAGACTGCGGGCTGGCGGCAATCGCCGCATTGCCGGCTACCCTGTCGGCCATTGGCAGCGTGCCGCCATTGACATAGGCGAGCACCGCATCGACCGCACCCTTGCGGATCTGGCTGCCGTCGAGATCGACACCGCTCATCCGCGTCTGGGCGGTGAACGGCACGAACGTGGCCTTCAGGCTGGCCATGTCCCGCCCGCGGATGGCGTATTTTTCCTTGGCCAGCACGACGATCGAGCGGCCTTCAGGCGTCTCGTCGGCAAGCGAAGCGAGCTGGGCTGCATCGGCGAGTTCCTGTTCCGAAACGCCCTTGACCGGGCGGAACGAGGTTGCCTGGCGGTTGCCGAGGGTGATCGTACCGGTCTTGTCGAGAAGCAGCGTATCGACGTCGCCGGCAGCTTCCACCGCACGGCCGGACATGGCGAGCACGTTGAAGCGGACGAGACGATCCATGCCGGCGATGCCGATCGCCGAAAGAAGCGCTCCGATCGTCGTCGGGATCAGCGTCACGAACAGCGCGACGAGCACGATGACCGGGATCGAGCCGCCGGCATAAGTCGCAAAGCTCGGGATCGTCGCCGTCGCCAGCACGAAGATCAGCGTCATGCCGGCAAGCAGGATGTTGAGCGCAATCTCGTTCGGCGTCTTCTGCCGCTCTGCACCTTCGACGAGCGAAATCATCCGGTCGATGAAGGTCGAACCGGCTGCTGCCGTGATCCGCACCCGGATGACGTCGGACAGTACCTGCGTGCCGCCGGTCACGGCCGAGCGGTCGCCACCCGATTCACGGATGACCGGGGCGCTTTCACCGGTAATCGCAGCCTCGTTGACCGAAGCAACGCCTTCGATCACCTCGCCGTCGGAGGGAATGATGTCACCTGCCTCGACCAGCACGATATCGCCGACCTTGAGGCTGGTGCCGGGCACCATCTTGTAATCGCGGCCGTTGGCGCTGGTGACCAGCTTGGCCTGGGTTTCGGTCCGCGCCTTGCGCAGACTGTCCGCCTGCGCCTTGCCGCGCCCTTCGGCAACCGCTTCGGCGAAATTGGCAAACAGCACGGTGAACCAGAGCCAGAGATTGAGCTGGAAGGAGAAACCGAGATTGTCACCGCCGACCGCAAGATCGCGCAGGAAGAGGACGGTCGTCAGGACCGACACCGTGGCCACGACGAACATGACCGGGTTCTTGGCGAGCGTGCGCGGATTGAGCTTGGTGAAAGCCGCGCCGATCGCGGGAATGAGGATGCGGCTATCGAGGATAGACGCGGATTTTGCCTGGCTCATGAAGAGGCTCCAGCTTGGATGAGGCGACCTATGCCCTGACGGATCAGGGCCAAAAGGGTCAGCCGTGCAAGATTTCGACGACGCAAGTGATGGCGAGAATGCCCGCCATCATCGCGAGAATGGCATTGGAACCGCACCATCTCTGGCGTTCCTGCTGCCTGGACTTGTCCTCATCCTTGCCGCGCGGCTGCGCGGCAAGGATGGATTGTTTGTGGAGTGCATGACGAATGCTCATCCGGGCTCTCCTTTAGAATGTCTGTCCGGCGATCATCGCCAGATGTTCGACGATCGGGCCGAGTGCCAGGGCCGGGAAGAAGGTCAGGCCGCCGACGATCAGGATCGTGCCGACGAGAAGACCGACAAACAGGCCGCCATCGGTGGGGAATGTGCCGGCGGATGCCGGAACGGTCTTCTTGGCGATCAGCGAGCCGGCAATCGCAAGTGCCGGAATGATGACCAGGAAGCGGCCCATCACCATGGCAATGCCGAGCGTCACATTGTACCAGGGCGTGTTGCCGGAAAGCCCGCCGAAGGCAGAACCGTTATTGGCGGCAGCCGACGTATAGGCATAGAGGATTTCCGAGAACCCATGCGGGCCACCGGTGCCGATCGAGGCGACGGCTGAAGGAAGTACGGTGGCGATCGCGGCGAACACGAGCATCGCAAGCGGCAGGCAGAGGACGGCAAGCAGCGCCATCTTCATTTCCTTCGCCTCGATCTTCTTGCCGAGATATTCTGGCGTGCGGCCGACCATCAGACCGGCCACGAAGACGGCGATGATGATGAACATCATGATGCCGTAGAAACCGGCGCCCACGCCACCGACGATGACTTCGCCGAGCTGCATGTTGATGATCGGGATCAGTCCACCAAGGGCGGTGAACGAACCGTGCATGGCATTGACCGCGCCGCAGGATGCGGCCGTGGTGATGACGGCAAAGAGCGACGACAGAACGACGCCGAAACGCACTTCCTTGCCTTCCATATTGCCACCCGACACGCCCATCTGGTGCATGATCGGATTGCCCGCAGCTTCCGCCCAGTAGACGAAAACGACGCCGGCGAGGAACAGGATGCCCATCGCGCCGAGGATCGCCCAGCCCTGGCGCTGATTACCGACCATGCGGCCGAAAACATTGGTCAGTGCCGCGCCGATAGCAAAGATCGACACCATCTGGATGAGGTTCGATATCGCGTCCGGGTTTTCGAACGGATGCGCCGAGTTGGCATTGAAGAAGCCGCCGCCATTGGTGCCCAGCATCTTGATGGCAAGCTGCGAGGCAACCGGTCCAAGCGCGATCGTCTGCTTGGCGCCTTCCAGCGTCGTGGCGTCCACATAAGGGCCAAAGGTCTGCGGCACGCCGAGCCAGACGAAAACCAACGTCAGCACGATGCAGATCGGCAGAAGCAGATAGAGCGTCGCACGGATCATATCGGCCCAGAAATTGCCGACCGACTTGCCCGATGCGCGGGAGAACCCGCGGATAAGAGCAATGGCGATGGCAATGCCGGTGGCAGCCGAGAGAAAGTTCTGTACGGCAAGCCCGGCCATCTGGGTGAGATAGGACATGGTGGCTTCGCCACCATAATTCTGCCAGTTGGTATTGGTGACGAAGCTGACCGCCGTATTGAATGACAGGTCGGACGGCAGGGCCGCCATACCCGCCGGATTGAGCGGCAGCATGTTCTGCAGCCGAAACAGACCGTAGAGAACCAGAACGCCCATGAGATTGAACATCAGCATGGCGAAGGCGTAAGTGGTCCAATGCTGTTCTTCACGGTCACTGGTACCGGCCAGAGCATAAAGGCCCCGTTCGATCGGAGCGAGGACCGGTGAAAGAAATGTGCGTTCGCCCGAAAACACCCGCGTCATATAGGCGCCGAGCGGTTTGACGAGAACAAGAACGATCCCGCAGTAGACGAGGATCTGAAGCCATCCGTTGAGGGTCATGTGAGGAAACTTTCAGTTCCCGAAGACTTCGTCAGAAGCGTTCGGGGCGGATGAGAGCGTAGGTGAGGTAGAGTGCGAGAAAGACGGTGACGGCACCGCCGAGAACGTAGTCGAGTATCATTGCGCCCTCCCCTCAAAGCCTGTCGCAAGCGCGGGTGTAAGCGAAGCACAGGGCGAAGAAGACGACCGCCGTGCCAACGAGAATGATGTCCATCATCGATCTGGGTCCCTTTGATCTGATCGAGACCAGACAAGCCGAAGCGCGCCATCCGGCGGGACGGCGCTTTTGCGGTTTCTGGTGCTGAGAGGATCTTCCGATCTTCCACGCTCGAATATGGCGCCGAGGCGCATAGGGTTTCGAGACGGGCGGGAGAGCGAAGATATAGGAATTTTATAGGAATTTTTCGGGGGGGGGCCGACGCCGAGCTTGGTCTGGCCCTTCAGGCTAACGAGCGGTCCTGCTGAAAAAGTCCCCCTCTGGCCTGCCGGCCATCTCCCCCACAAGGGGGGAGAAGACTTCCGGCACTCTCTCGCCTCAATTGGGCATCGACCGAGGGTCTGGGTTAAGCCCTCCCCCTTGTGGGGGTCCGAAGGACGGGTTGAGACGCGTGTCTCAACCCCGGAAGGTTGGGAGGGGTCTTTCTTTATACGATGGCACGGCTGGTAGCGCGCTCAGCCCGCAAGAAAGGCTGTTCAGAACAGCGCCATCTCGAGCACAGAAGCGACCCCGACCAAGACCAGCATCACCATCATCATGCCAAGGATCACACCCACTCCGTGCAACTGCCCGGAACCGATCAAGCGCTGCATCTGGCCACGGGGATAAACGCATCCCCGCAAATACCGAAGAGAAGGGAACATCTGGCACACCTCACGCCCGGCCGGCGACCCGGCTTCCTGCCGAGAGGCGGTGCGGATCCAAGGCCTCGCCCAGCTTGAGCGTCACATGCTCCGGCAGGCACCAGACGGCGCCGGGCGTATGATCGCTTTCGAACATGGCGAAATGCACCGCGGAAGCACGGTCGGCGAAAAGGCCGCCGACCTTGCCTTCCATGTCGTTGACGATCCAGCGGCCCCTCACGTCGCGGCCGACGGTGAAGCGGATACCCGTCGCGGGAGGCTCATGATCGATCATTGCAAGCTTGGCCATAACACGTCTCCTCAACCGACCATAGCCGCCAGCGTGGCAATTGCGCCGAAGCCGACACAAAGCACAGCGGCAAGGCGAAGAGCGATGCCAATGCTCATGCCGGATGCGCTATTGACGGCATTTCGCCCGCCCGCAGAGCTGCGGGCCAGACGGCGGCGCTGCGCGCCCGCCTCATTCAGATTGAGAAGATAGATACTGCCCAGACGACCATACATGGGTCACTCCTTGTCGATCGAAGTTGCGCGGCTAAGGCCGCGGAACCGACATCGAATGCGATGTCTGATCAAAAGGTAGCGACTGCCTCATAGGCATTCGATTGGGACGGGGGCATGAATAAATAGGAAAGACATATACCCGCCGCGGATCGTCGTTTCGATCGCGGCGGGTATCGGCAATGCCTCAGGCGTAGCGGGAAACGGCAAGGTCCGTGGCGTCGATTTCCGGCTTTTTGCCGCTGACGATGGCGCTGATGACCTTCGCCGAGCCGCAGCTCATCGTCCATCCGAGCGTACCGTGGCCGGTATTGAGGAACAGGCCCTTGACTTTGGTGGCGCCGATCACCGGCGTGCCGTCCGGCGTCATCGGCCGCAGGCCCGACCAGAACTCGGCCTTTTTCACATCACCGCCGGGGAACAAATCGGTGACAGAATGCTCCAGCGTCGCACGGCGCTTGGGACCGAGATCGTTGGTATAGCCGGAAATTTCCGCCATGCCGCCGACCCGGATACGGTCGCCGAGGCGGGTAATGGCGATCTTGTAGGTCTCGTCCATGACGGTCGATTCCGGTGCACGCGATGCATCGGTGATCGGGATCGTCAACGAATAGCCCTTGACCGGATAGACCGGCAGCTTGATGCCGACCTGCTTTGCCAGCATCGGCGAATAGCTGCCAAGCGCGATGACGACGGCGTCAGAGCGCAGCGTCTGCTTGTCGGTGACCACGCCGCGGATCTGACCGCCCTCGACATCCAGCGCCTTGATATTGGTGCCCCAGACGAACTTCACGCCCAGCTCCACTGCCTTCAGCGCCAGCGCATTGGTGAACTTGAAGCAATCGCCCGTCTCGTCCTTCGGCGTCAAAAGGCCACCGACGATCTTGTGGCGGACATGCTTGAGTGCCGGCTCGACGCGAATGCAGCCTTCCGGATCGAGCACTTCATAGGGAATGCCGTCTGCCGCCAGCGCCTTGACATCGGATGCAGATGCATCGAGCTGCTGCTGCTTGCGAAACAGCTGCAGAGTACCCTGCATCCGCTCGTCATAGGCAATCCCTGTTTCCGAGCGGACTTCGGCCAGCGAGACGCGGGCATAATCGGCAAGCCGCAGCATGCGGCTCTTGTTGACCGCATAGCGCTCCGCCGTGCAGTTCATCAGCATCTTCAGCATCCAGGACAGCATTGCCGCATCCATCTTCGGACGCAGGATCAGCGGCGCATGTTCCATGAACAGCCACTTCATTGCCTTCATCGGGATGCCGGGCGCTGCCCAGGGCGAGCAGTAGCCGAACGAGACTTCACCGGCATTGGCAAAGCTGGTTTCCAGCGCCGGGCCTTCCTGCCGGTCGATGACCGTCACGTCATGGCCGGCCTTGGCCAGTTGATAGGCTGACGTTACGCCGACGACGCCGGCTCCGAGAACGATGACTTTCATGGACTTCCCCGTCTTTATATTTTCAAGGTTTTAAATATTCGCGCTGGTAGCGCTGGCCGAGGCTGGTCAGCACCTCATAGGAAATCGTTCCGGCCGCCTGCGCAAGATCATCCAGCGTCTGGTGCGGCCCGATCATCTCCACCAGGCTGCCGAGCATAAGCGTTCCTTCCGGCAGGCTGCTGATATCGACCGTCATGCTGTCCATCGAAACGCGTCCGACGATCGGCAGGCGAACATCGCCATAATAGGCGGCACCGCGATCACTGAGGCTGCGTGGCAATCCGTCGGCATAGCCCGCTGCGATAGTGGCAAGGCGCATTTCCTTGGGCGCCACGAAGGTCGCGCCATAACCCACCTTCGCGCCGGCGGGCACCGTCCGCGTCTGGACCACGGCGATCTTCAGGCTGACGGTCGGCTCCATCGGATTGACCGCATCCGGCGTCGGATTTCCACCATAGGTAGCAATTCCGGGGCGTGCCATCAAATGATGGAAGCGCTTGCCGAGAAATACCCCGCCGGAATTGGCAAAGCAGACCGGAAACTCGGGAAACTCCGCCGCAATCCGCTCCATCTCGGCAATCTGCTCGCCGTTCTGGGCACTGTCTGCCTCATCGGCAGAGGCGAGATGGCTCATGATGAAGCGGATATCGATGAGCGGATGACGGGCCAGTTCGGTCTTCAACTGCGCCTGTTCCACAGGCGACAGGCCAAGCCGCGACATGCCGGTATCGAACTGAATGGCGGCGGCGAGCGGCTTGCCCATCAGCGTGGCCGTCTCGCCCCAGCGACGCAACTGCTCGAGAGAATTCAAAACCGGAATGATACCGGCTGCGGCGCAGGCCGCCTCGTTGCCGGGCTGGAGACCATTCAGGACATAGAGGATAGCATCGTCTGCAAGCACGGGACGAAGGGTTGCGGCCTCGGAAAAATGCGCCGTGAAGAAGTCACGGCATCCGGCCTGGTAGAACGCCTCGGCCACCGGTCGCGCACCAAGCCCGTAGGCATCCGCCTTGACCACGGCTGCGGTACGCGCGGGCGCCAGCATGCCGGCAAGCTTCAGGTAGTTTCGGCGGATCGCACCGAGATCGATGGTGAGATAGCCCGAGGCGACGGGATCGATCACCTGGGCGGACATACCGGCCATTCTCGCGTTCATTGTAGCCCCTCTTTTTTCAGGTGAGCATAATGAAATAATCGTGGAATTTCCTGCCAATCAGTGACAGAAAATTGCATTGAGGCGCCTCGTTTGAAAGCCTCTGCGAAATTTTGGAATAATATTCATGGCCGCCCTCGATGTCATAGATCGCAATCTGGTTCGCCTGCTGCGGCTGAATGCCCGCATGAGCAATGCAGCACTGGCGGCCGAGGTCGGTCTGTCGCCATCCGCCTGCCTGAGACGCATCAAGCTTCTCGAGGAGAACGGCGTCATCCGCGGTTATACCGCACTCGTCGACAACGACCAGAACGGTATCGCCGTGCTGATCAACATCACGCTTGAGCGACAGACGGAAGACTATCTCAATCGCTTCGAGGCGGCGGTCCGCAAATATCCGGAAATCCGCGAATGCTTCCTGATGACGGGCGGATCCGACTATTTCCTGCGCGTCGAGGTCGCCAATGCCGGCGAGTTCGAGCGGATCCACAAGGAGATCCTGTCGGCACTTCCGGGCGTCTTGCGCATCCATTCCAGCTTCTCGATCCGCAACGTGCTGATGACGCGGGCAAAGAAGGGGCGTTGAATACGGACCCGAATGCAAAAGCGCCGCTCCTGCCACACAGGAACGGCGCTCCGATCAGTTGCTATCAGGTCATCGACCCAAAATCAGGGCTGCTTGCCGATATAGGCCAGAATGCCGCCGTCGACATAGAGCACGTGACCGTTGACGAAGTCGGAAGCCGACGAGGCGAGGAAGACGGCCGGACCCTTGAGGTCTTCCGTCGTACCCCAGCGGTTTGCCGGCGTCTTGGCCAGGATGAAGGAGTTGAACGGATGGCCGGGCTCGCGCAGCGGTGCGGTCTGCGGCGTTTCGATATAGCCGGGGCCGATGCCGTTGCACTGGATGTTCATCGCGCCGTATTCGGAGGCGATATTGCGGGTCAGCATCTTCAGACCGCCCTTGGCTGCCGCATAGGCAGACACGGTTTCGCGGCCAAGCTCGCTCATCATCGAGCAGATGTTGATGATCTTGCCGCCGCCCTTCTTGATCATGCTCGGAATGACGGCCTTGGCGAGAATGAACGGAGCGGTCAGGTCGATATCGATGACCTGGCGGAAATCCTTCACGTCCATTTCATGCATCGGCACGCGCTTGATGATGCCGGCATTGTTGACCAGGATGTCGATCGGGCCGAGGTCCTTCTCGATATCGGCAACGAGCTTCTGCACCCCAGGCTCATCGGTCACGTCACAGACATAACCCTTGGCGTCGATCCCGGCTGCCTTATAGGCCTCGACACCCTTCTTGAGAAAATCCTCGTTGATATCGTTGAAGGCAATCGTGGCGCCGGCTTCGGCGAGCGCGCTCGCCAGTGCAAATCCGATACCGTAGGAAGCGCCCGTCACGAGTGCAATCTTGCCCTTGAGTGAAAAGCTTTCTGGATACGTCAATGTCTCAAATCCCTTTTGTCATGAAAACGGCCGGAGCGGCCCTTAAAATCCGGCCGCTCCCCCCTGTGAATACACTGAGTGGGCGCGCTTAGCGCAGGTCGCTGATGGCGATATGGTCCATGTCGTCGAAGGTGAGGTTTTCGCCGCACATGGCCCAGATGAACGTATAGGCAGCCGTGCCGCAGCCGGCATGGATCGACCAGGACGGCGAGATGACGGCCTGTTCGTTCTGCACCAGGATATGGCGTGTTTCCTGGCCTTCGCCCATCATGTGGAAGACGGCCTGGTCGGCAGCGATATCGAAGTAGAAATACACTTCCGAACGGCGCTCATGGGTGTGAGCCGGCATGGTGTTCCAGACATTGCCGGAATTCAGCTCGGTCAGCCCCATGGAGAGCTGGCAGGTTTCCAGCACGTCCGGATGGATGAACTGGTTGATGACGCGCTTGTTGGCGGTTGCCAGATCACCGACAGGCTTCTTCTTGGCGTCGGCAATCGACAGGAAGGTGGTCTTGCAGGTCTTGTGGGCCGGCGCGGAGACCATGTAATATTTGGCCGGATTTGCCTTGTCCTTGCTGGTAAAGACGACCGACTTGGTGCCCTTGCCGATATAGAGGCAATCGCGCAGGCCAAGCACGTAGACTTCACCGTCCACGTCGACCGTGCCTTCGCCGCCGAGGTTGAAAATGCCGAGTTCGCGGCGTTCCAGCACGTAGTTGGTGCCGAAATTCTTCATGCAGTCGATGCCCTTGTCGAGCGGCACTGCTTCGTTGACCGGCTGGCAGCCGAACATGACCATGCGGTCGACATGGCTGTAGGTGGCAACGATCTGGTCAGCGACGAAAAGCTTTTCGATCAGGAATTCAGCCCGCGTTTCCGCGGTCGTATAACGCTTGAAATCCCTCTGGCTGGCCGAGTAGCGGATGTCCATGATAACACTCCTGTAAGACTGGATTGGTTCTGAAATTCGGGGGCGCTCAGGCGATGAGCTTGATCACAACCTTGCGCACCTTGCCGGATACCCCCTCTGCACATCCCGGACGATGGATGTCGGTTGGATAGAACACCGCATAGGCACCTGCGGCAAGGACAAGATCCGTCTCGTCCGTCACCTTAGAGTAGAACTTGACGTCCTTGGCCTCGATTAGGTCCTCTTCCACCGTGTAATCGGCGGCGAGCGGGGCATAGCCGATCACTTCACGACCGCTGAAGACGAACTGGATGTCGGTGTAGACGGCATGCGATTCCGGCCGCTTTTCGGCTTTGGGAAGAGTGTCGTAATCCTGGATCAACGCGAAAATCGTGTCGCCGTCGATATCGACCCGGCCTGCCGGCAGCGCGGCAATGTCGGTCTCGGCGATGAACTTCAGGCCTTTCTGGACATTGAGGGGAAGAGTTGCCGCGTCGCGGTCGACGGTGGCGATATTGCTGAGAAACATGAATGCATTCCTTATGTCGGGATGGGGCCGGCCCTGTCGCCGGCCCTTGATAGGTGTCGATCAGGTCCGCTTAAGACTTGACCGCGCCCTCCAGTGCCCCCTCGACCGGCTTCTCGGCCACCGGGTTCCTGGCCTTCATGTGCTTTGCATAGATGCCGGTCAGGATCGGAACGAGAATTGCGGTGGTCAGGCATGCTGCGGCAACCAGCGAAGTGGCGGCGGCGGCGGCCGGTTTGAACTGCGGGGCCATCTCGGCGATGATCATCGGGTTGGCGACGGCGGCACCGGCAGCAGACGAAGCTGCAAGACCGGCAGTACCGTTACCGCCACCGATGATGCGGTCGGCAAGGATCAGCGGGATACCGGTGATGAAGATGACGATGACGCCGAGCAGGATGCCACCGAGACCGGTCTGGGCGATGACATGCAGGTCGATGCCGTTGCCGAGTGCGAAACCGAAGAACGGAATGAGTGTCTGCACGCCACGGCCGAAGAATTCACGCAGGTCCTTGTCGAGGTTGCCGAGCAGGAAGCCGATCAGGAACGGCAGCACGGCGCCGACGAACAGGTGCGGCTCGAATGTGGCGACACCCGATGCACCGAGGATCAGCATCGAGACCAGCGGACCCGATTCGATCGACATCAGCACGAATGCGCCCGACTCTTCCTTGGAACCGTACTGGTTCATGATGGCCGCATAGAGCCCACCATTGGTCATGTCCATTGCGGCGCAGATGGCGAGTGCCGAGAAACCCATGAACAGGCCTGACTGGACCCCCTCCAGCGGCAGGAACTGGGCTGCGACATAGGTGCTTCCCCAAGCGACCAATGTCTTGACGACAACCAGGTTACCCGACTTGCGCAGAACCGTGCCGGTGGCACGAAGATCGATCGTGGCCCCCATGCAGAAGAACCAGACGGCCAGGATCGGACCCGTCCCGGTGATCAGGCCGTTGGTGAATGAACCGAAATAACTTCCGGCCCAGGGAAAGAATGTCTTGCAGAGTGCGCCCAGAATGAGCGGCACGAGCATCAACCCGCCTGGGACCTTATCAATTGCTTTCTTAATATGCATTATCGTAACCCTCCTTGATAAAGAAATTCGCTATTCCGCAGCGCTGATAAGACTGCTCCGGCTGGCGATTTCCGATGCGAAGACGTCAGGTGTGGCGTCTTTCGGGATGATTGCGCCGTGGTGCTGAACGACCGCACCGGCGACGACATGGGCTCTGTGAGCGGCCTCCGCGGGGGCGATCCCGAGGCTGCGGCCGAGGATATAGGCAGCCGAAAAGCTGTCACCCGCTGCAGTAGTGTCCACGACTTTGTCGAGCTTCAGAGCCGGCACGACCTCGACCTTGCCGTCATGAATGATCGTGCAGGGACCCGCACCATCCTTGATGACGACTTCCAGCTTCGACGACGTCGAGAAGCGGGCGACGCCAGCCTCCATGGTCGGTTCGATACCGAAAGCTGCAAGTTCCTCGACCGTCAGCATCAGGCGGTGAGTGAAAGCGGTGATCCGCTCGTAAACCGCCTTTGTCGTTTCGGCGTTTTCCCACAGGAGCGGCCGATAGTTGCAGTCGAAGTCGACATTGACGCCGCCCTTTGCGAGTTCTTCCAGCCTCGTCAGAAGCCGTTCGCGGCTCGCAGGCTTGAGAACCGCCAGGCTGATGCCCGAGACATAAATGCTCGTGAAGTCGGCCAATGCCGCAAGCAGTTCGTCGGAACCCTCTCCCTCGAACGTCTCGCGCGCTGCGGCCTCTCCACGCCAGTAGAAGAAACGGCGCTCACCGGTCGGATCGGTCTTGATGAAATAGAGACCGGGCCGACGGCCTTTCCGGCGCAGCACAAGATGGTCGTCGACCCCCTGAGCATTCCAGAATGCCGACATGTCCTCGCTGAAAGGATCGTCGCCGATCGCAGTCACATACGAGACGAATGGCCCCAGACCTGCACCCAGACGGGCCAGATAAGCGGCGGTATTGAATGTGTCTCCGCCGAATGCCTGTGTGATCGATCCATCTGGCTTGCGCTGCAGTTCGACCATGCATTCGCCGATCGAGGCTACGCGTATTTCCAGTGTCATTTTGCCTCCCTTCCGCCCCCGAGGCGTCGCGCTGGCCGGGGTGTGGGGGCTTGCAGAGGAATTCGTCCAGCGCTGCCCGGACCATATTCACACTCATCAATTGCTACGTTGATCGGGATCAATCTTTACGGGGGCTTCCGGCGGTAGATTGCAATCGGAAACCACGAGACCTTGCAGCTGCTGAGGGGGATTGTGGGAGGGAGGACGCTTCACCAATGCCGCAAGGCAAAACATAAGGAAGATGACAAATGGGCATCCTTTCCCAGACAATTGTCCCCGCCGATCCATGGGCCGGCTTCAAGGGAGAAACATGGCGCAACGCCGTCGACGTGCGCGATTTCATCCAGAACAATTACACACCTTATTTGGCAGACAGCACTTTCCTGGCAGGCCCGACCCCGCGAACCCTCAAGGTTTGGGAAACATTGGGCAAGCTCCTTGCCGAAGAACGCAAGAAGGGCGTCCTCGCCGTTTCCGCCGACCGCGCTTCGACGATTACGGCCCATGACGCCGGCTATATCGACGAAAGCCTCGAACTGATCGTCGGCCTGCAGACCGACGCGCCGCTGAAGCGCGCCATCATGCCGAACGGCGGCCTGCGCATGGTCGAAAACGGCCTCGAAGCCTTCGGTTTTGAACTTGATCCGTCGGTCCACGAAATCTGGACAAAATACCGCAAGAGCCACAACCAGGGTATCTTCGACGTCTACAGCCCGGAAATTCTCGCCGCCCGCAAGTCCGGCGTCATTACCGGCCTGCCGGATGCCTATGGTCGCGGCCGCATCATCGGCGACTATCGCCGCGTTGCCCTCTACGGCACGGATGCGCTGCGCGCCTATAAGCTGAAGGACTTCCGCGCCATCGAGAACGAAGTCTTCAATGACGACGTGATGCGCCTGCGCGAAGAAATGTCGGAACAGTATCGCGCTCTCGATGAACTGAAGGAAATGGCCGCCAAGTATGGCTGCGACATTTCCAAGCCGGCAACCAATGCCCGCGAAGCCATCCAGTGGACCTATTTCGCCTATCTGGCAGCCGTCAAGGAACAGAACGGTGCGGCCATGTCGCTCGGCCGTGTCTCGACTTTCCTCGACATCTACATCCAGCGCGATATCGACGCAGGCATCCTGACCGAAGAACAGGCTCAGGAACTGATCGACGACATGATCATCAAGCTCCGGATCGTCCGCTTCCTGCGCACGCCAGAGTATGACCAGCTGTTCTCGGGTGACCCCACCTGGGTCACGGAATCGATCGGTGGCGTCGGCGAAGACGGCCGCCCGCTCGTCACCAAGTCGAGCTACCGCTTCCTGCACACTCTCTACAACCTCGGCCCGGCTCCGGAACCGAACCTGACCGTGCTGTGGAGCACCAAGCTGCCGGAAGGCTTCAAGAACTTCTGCGCCAAGGTGTCGGCCGATACCAGCGCCATCCAGTACGAGAACGACGACCTGATGCGGCCCAAGTGGGGCGACGACTACGGCATTGCCTGCTGCGTCTCCGCCATGCGCATCGGCAAGCAGATGCAGTTCTTCGGTGCCCGCTCCAACCTCGCAAAGGCCCTGCTCTATGCGATCAACGGCGGCGTCGATGAAAAGAGCGGTGCAGTCGTTGCCAAGGGCTTCGAACCGATCAAGGGCGACGTCCTCGACTATGACGAAGTCATGGCCAAGTTCGACAAGATGATGGACTGGCTGGCCAAGACCTATGTCAAGGCGCTCAACACCGTCCACTACATGCACGACAAATACGCTTACGAGCGTATCGAAATGGCCCTGCACGACCGCGACATCCTGCGCACCATGGCTTGCGGCATCGCCGGCCTGTCGGTCGCAGCCGATAGCCTCTCGGCCATCAAGTATGCCAAGGTCAAGGTCATCCGCAACGAGGCAGGTCTCGCCGTCGATTACAAGATTGAAGGCAGCTACCCCGCTTACGGCAACAACGACGACCGTGCGGACAGTATCGCTGTATGGCTGACCGAAACCTTCATGAAGAAGGTTGCTTCCCAGCCCTACTTCTATCGCAACTCGATGCCGACCCAGTCGGTCCTGACGATCACCTCTAACGTGGTCTACGGCAAGAAGACCGGCAACACGCCGGACGGCCGTCGCGCAGGCGAGCCCTTCGCACCGGGTGCAAACCCGATGAACGGTCGCGACACCAAGGGCTTCGTGGCTGCCGGCGCATCGGTTGCCAAGATCCCCTACGAATCCGCCCTGGACGGTATTTCCTGGACGGCTTCGGCAACACCCGATGCCCTGGGCAGGACCTCGGACGAACGTGCGAAGAACCTCGCAAATTGCCTCGATGCCTACACGGCAGCAGGTGGTTTCCATGTCAACGTCAACGTCTTCAATCGCGAGACGCTGGTCGACGCCATGGATCATCCGGAACTCTACCCGCAGCTTACCGTGCGCGTATCCGGATATGCGGTCAATTTCGTCAAGCTGACCCGTGAACAGCAGCTCGACGTCATCTCGCGCACATTCCACTCGAAGATGTAACCGTTAGCGGCTACACTGGGCGCATATGTAGACCATATGCGCCCAGATACCGAGACCTCAGTCCTCTTATACACGAGCAGCATCATGGACATTCAACGAGCGATCGCCCGCCCGCCCAAGGCGCATGCACCCGCAGGGTGCCACCTGTCGACGGATTTCGGGTACCTGCATTCCGTCGAAAGCGGTGCAGCCGTCGATGGTCCCGGAATGCGCTTCGTCTTCTTCATGGCGGGCTGCCTGTTCCGCTGCATCTATTGCCACAACCCCGACACCTGGAAGCTTCACAACGGACGCAAGATCACGCTCGACGACGCCATGGCCGAGATCAAGCCCTATGGCGGCTTCCTCAAGATGGCCGGCGGCGTGACGATCTCCGGCGGCGAACCACTGATGCAGGCTCCCTTCGTCGGTGAGATGTTCCGCCACTTCAAGACCGAGCTTGGCCTCCATACTGCGCTGGATACCCAGGGTTACCTTCATGCCACCGTAGAAGACGAGTGGTTCGACAACGTCGACCTCGTCCTTCTCGACATCAAGCATATCGACCCGGAAGTCTATCTGCGTCTGACCGCCCAGCCGCTGCAGCCGACCCTCGATTTCGCCCACCGGCTTGTCAGACTGAACAAGCCGATATGGCTCAGATATGTCCTCGTGCCCGGCTGGACCGATGGACATGACGACATTGCCAAACTTGCAGACTTCCTCGCCGGCCTCGGTTCGATCGTCGAGCGTGTCGAAGTCCTGCCCTTCCACCAGATGGGTACCCACAAATGGGAACAGCTGGGGATGCATTACCCCCTCGCCGGAGCTCCGACGCCAACGCCGGAATCGACGCAGGAAGCCAGAAACATATTCGCACAGCGTGGCCTGACAGTGTTCTGACGCCTTTTGCGTCGCAAGGCCTGCTTCACTTAAGACTATAAAAATGCAGGGAAATTTGATATGATCGATGTTCGTTCGTTCGTTCTCGTAGTCAATTGCGGGAGTTCGTCCGTCAAGTTCGGCGTCTTCTCCGGCTCGGGCCGCGAACCCATCCTGTCTGCGCTCGCTGAAAATCTCGGACAGGCGACAAGCCGCCTCGTCGTCAAGGAGAATGGCGAGAAGACCGAGATGTCGCTTGATGGCGGCAGTCATGATGTCGCGCTCCAGAAACTGCTCGGCATCCTTGACGACAAGGACTGGCTGGGTTCGGTCGTCGCCGTCGGTCACCGCATCGTTCATGGCGGCGAGCAATTCTGCGCCGCCACCCGTATCGATGGCAGCGTGCTGCACGACATCAACGGCCTCTCCCGCCTGGCACCGCTGCACAACCCGGCCAACGTGCTCGGCGTGCGCACCGCCATGGCGGCGCTGCCCTCCATCCCTCATGTCGCCGTCTTCGACACCGCCTTTCACGCCACGATGCCGCCGGCCGCCTATGCCTATGCCATCCCGCAGGATTGCTACCGCAATCTCGGCATCCGCCGTTACGGCTTCCACGGCACCAGCCATCGCTATGTCGCCATGGAAGCCGTCTCGCTCCTCGGCCTCGACCCGCAAGACCATGGCATCGTCATCGCCCATCTCGGCAATGGTGCCTCGGCAACTGCAGTTCGCAACGGCCAGAGCCTCGACACTTCGATGGGCTTCACCCCGCTCGAAGGCCTCGTCATGGGCACCCGCTCGGGCGATATCGATCCCGGCGCACTGTTCCACATCGCCCGCGAGGACGGCCTGTCGATCGACGAACTCGATACGCTCTTGAACCGCAAGAGCGGCCTTCTCGGCCTCTCCGGCCTTTCCAACGATTGCCGCACGCTCGAAAGCGCCGCCAGGGAAGGGCACGAGGGTGCAAAGCTTGCGCTCGACGTCTTCGTTCACCGGCTGGCACGCTATATCGGCGGCCTCGCCACCTCGCTCGATCGGCTGGACGCCGTCGTCTTCACCGGCGGCATCGGCGAAAACTCGGCCACCATGCGCAAGGCCACGATCGAACACCTCAAGGTGCTTGGCCTCACGCTCGACGAAGATGCCAACAGCCAGATGTTCGGCGGCCGTTGCGGCGTGATCAGCACCGCTGCCAGCAAGCCGGTCGCAGCCGTGATCGCCACTAATGAGGAATGGATGATCGCCCATGACACCCTGAGTATCGTCACCAGCACCGAGGCCGCCTGATCGCAGCCCGGACGACGCTCACTCACCAAGACGAAACTATCGCGAACCTATGGAAGGATAATCCTAGATGGGCGCACGTATAATCTTTCTCGCCCCCGCGGCCCAGGATGTCGGACTGACCTCCCTGGCGCTCGGGCTTGTGCGAGCCCTGCAGCGCGACGGCATGAAGGTCGCCTTCGTCAAGCCGATCGCCCAGCCCCGGTCGGAAGGCCGGCGGCTGCAGAAGGGCGTCGACACGTCGAGCCACTTTGCCCGCACCCTGTGCATGACCCAGTCCCCCGACCCAATCCCGTTCGAGCGGGCAGAGGAACAGGTCCGCAAGGGCGATCTCGCAGCCCTGCTCGAAGACGTTGCCACCATGACCGAGGCGCTGCGCGCCGATCATGACGTGGTTGTCGTCGAGGGCCTGATCCCGCTCGCCAGCGCCCAGATCGCGCTGCGCCTCAATGTCGAGATCGTCCGCAGCCTCGGCGCCGACGTCATCCCGGTCCTGAGCGGTGTCGACTACGATCCGAAGTTCATTGCCGAAACGGTTGCCCTGGTTCACCGTCAATATACGCGTGACGGCAACTCGCCGCTGCTCGGCCTGATGATCAACAAGATGAAGGTGGACGCCGACAAGGAGAAGCTGCAGGCGGCCCTGGCATCCTTCGGCCTGGCATCCTCGACGATTGTCGGCGCCATTCCCTATGCGCCGCGCCTCAACGCACCGCGCCTTTCCGACATCGTTGCCTCGCTGGACCTAACCGTCGAACAGGGCAAGGCACTCGACACCGTGCGCGTGCAGGAAATCGTCGTCGCCGCCCGTTCCGTCGAGAACATGATCGACCGGTTTCGTCCGGAAACGCTCGTCGTCATGCCGGGCGACCGTAGTGACATCGCCCTTGCCTCGGCGCTGGCCTATCGTCGCGGCGTGCCGCTGGCCGGCCTGCTCCTGACCTGCGGCGCACCGCTCGCACCGCCGGTTGCCGAACTTATGACCTCGGCCGGAACCGCCATCCTGCCGATCCTGTCGACCCCTGACGATACCTACGCCACGGCATCGCGCCTGTCGCATCTGAGCTACCATGTCAGCCAAGACGACAGCCAGCACATGGAAAAGGTCATCGAATTCGTCGCCGAACATGTCGATACCAGCGCGTTGCGGAGCGGGATCGGCACATCGAGCGAGCTTCGTCTCTCCCCTCCGCGTTTCCGTAACCACCTGATCGAAGGCGCCCGCAGGGCCAACAAGCGGATCGTCCTGCCGGAAGGCGAAGAGCCCCGCACCCTGCAGGCCGCCGTCATTTGCCACCAGAAGGGCATTGCCCGTTGCGTCCTGCTCGGTCGCCCGGAAGTCGTGCGCATGATGGCCAAGGCAAAGGACATCGAACTGCCCGAGGATCTGGAAATCCTCGATCCGCAGACCATCCGGGCAAACTATGTCGACGCCATGGTGGAACTGCGCAAGTCCAAGGGCATGACGCCTCCCCAGGCGATCGCCCAGCTTGAGGATACCGTCGTGCTCGGTACGATGATGCTGGCAGTCGGCGAAGTGGACGGCCTTGTTTCCGGCGCGGTCCATACCACCGCAAGCACGGTGCGCCCTGCCCTGCAGCTGATCAAGACCGAACCAGGCCAGAGCATCGTGTCCTCCGTCTTCTTCATGCTGATGCCCGACCAGGTTCTGGTCTACGGCGATTGCGCCATCAACCCGAACCCGACCGCCGAGCAGCTGGCGGAGATCGCCGTACAGTCCTCGCAGACCGCCAAGGCCTTCGGCATCGACCCGCGCGTCGCCATGATCTCCTATTCGACCGGCACATCCGGCACCGGCGGCGATGTCGACAAGGTGCGCGAGGCGACCGAGCTTGCCAGGAAGGGCAATCCGGACCTGTTGATCGACGGCCCGATCCAGTATGATGCGGCAAGCGTCGAAAGCGTCGGCCGTTCCAAGGCACCCGACAGCCCGGTCGCCGGTCGCGCCAACGTCTTTGTCTTCCCCGACCTCAATACCGGCAACACCACCTACAAGGCGGTGCAGAGATCGGCGGACGTCGTCAGCGTCGGCCCGATGCTGCAGGGACTGCGCAAGCCGGTCAACGACCTGTCGCGCGGTGCGCTGGTCGATGACATCGTCTTCACCATTGCCCTCACCGCCATCCAGGCGGACCAGCAGGCACCGGCAAATGCCGATTCCGACGCCCGTCCGGCGCCCGCAAAGAAGGACGCGGTCAACGCATGAACATCGTACAGCAAGACCCGGAGAGCCGGGACAAGATGA
This sequence comes from Neorhizobium sp. NCHU2750, assembly GCF_003597675.1. Taxonomy (NCBI): domain Bacteria; kingdom Pseudomonadati; phylum Pseudomonadota; class Alphaproteobacteria; order Hyphomicrobiales; family Rhizobiaceae; genus Neorhizobium; species Neorhizobium sp. NCHU2750. The sequence goes on from NZ_CP030827.1 coordinate 3,277,463, forward strand.
CCTCGGCCTTCTTCCGGGGGCCGGAGGCAGGTGGATCCCTGACACCCGACGCGATCGCGGTTGCCGCTGAGGAAATGGGCGTCAAGAAGGCCAGCTACGATACGCTGACACTGCTTGGCCTGGCCGTCCTTGCCGGAGCCTTTATCGGCCTCGGTGCCATGTTCGCAACGACGACAGGCGCCGGTGCCGACGGTATGCTTCCCTATGGCCTGACCCGGCTTCTCGCCGGGTTGAGCTTCTCGCTCGGCCTGATCCTCGTACTGGTCGGCGGCGCCCAGCTTTTCACTGGCGACATGCTGATGGTGATGGCCTGGGCAAGCCGGCGTATCGCTACCCGCCGCATGGTAAAGGTCTGGGTGCTCGTCTGGCTCGGAAACCTGGTCGGCGCCGTCGTCATAGCCGGTCTCGTCTTCTTTTCCGGCCAGTACACGTTCGGCAACAACGCCATCGGTGTCACGGCCCTGCACTATGCAGAGGCCAAGGCGGCGCTCCCGGTCGTCAACGCCTTCGCGCTCGGCATTCTCTGCAACGTCCTGGTCTGCCTTGCCGTCTGGCTGGCGCTCGCCGGCCGCACCGTCGCCGACCGCATCCTGGCGATCGTCTTTCCGGTCACCGCCTTCGTCGCCGCAGGCTTCGAGCACTGCGTCGCCAACATGTATTATCTCAGCCTCGGCCTGATGATCCGTTATGGCGCGCCGGAAACCTTCTGGACGGCAATCGGCCATCCACCGGGCGAAATCCCGCTGAGTGGCGTATTCACCAACCTTGCCGTCGTCACCGCCGGCAACTGGGTCGGCGGTGCGCTTCTCGTCGGCGGCGTCTATTGGTTCATCTACCGCCGCCCCGGCAAACCGGGACATCATTGAACCAAAGCGATTGATCATAAGGGCAGGAATTGCTCTTATGATCGTCATCGCAGCAAGAATGACACCCCATGATCCTCCTCGGCCTTTTCGAACGCGCAGCATTGATGCTGATGGTGCTGTTCTTTCTGGGGCGCACCAGGCTTTTCAAGAACGTCCTCTGGAAAGGTCAGCTCAGCGGCATGGAGCTGGCTTTCATATCTGCCCTCTTTTCCGGCTTTGCCGTCGGCGGCACCTATACCGGCATTCCGGTGGAAGGCGCTCTCGTCAACGTCCGCACCATCGCCATCATGTCCGGCGGCATCCTGTTCGGGCCTTGGGTGGGCATTCCTGCCGGCATCATTTCCGGCCTGCACCGTTACCTCATCGACATCCATGGCTTTTCCGCCATCCCCTGCCTGATCAGCAGCGTCTGCGCCGGCCTTTTGTCGACGGTGGTCCATTATCGTGGACGACGGAAATGGCTGTGGCTGGTCGGCAGTCTTGCCGGCATGGCCTGCGAAAGCCTGACCATGCTCCTCATCCTGCTGCTGACCCCGGGCGATACCGGCATCAACATCGCGGCCGAGATCGCCTGGCCGATGATGGCGGGTTCGATCTGCATCGGCATGATCATCAAGCACATTCAGGACATCGAGGACGAGAAGGAACTGACGGCCGCGCGCGAGGCAAGGCTCGCCCTTATCATCGCCAACCGCACCCTGCCCTTCTTCCAGAACGTGCAGGACGACACGCTGACGAAGGTCTGCGAAGTGATCCACGACTGCCTCGAGGCGGATGCCGTGGCGATCACCGACCGCAATACCGTCCTCGCCTATGTCGGCCAGGGCCATGAATATTACGACGAGCAGAAGCATAAGGATTTAAACGAGTTGACCGCCGATGCGATCCGCCACGACCGCATCACCGTCAACAACAACCTGCATCGTTACCCGGCCGCCGATTTCCGCTCCGTCGCCATCATTCCGCTGCGGGAAAACGGCCTCGTCACCGGTACGCTGAAAATCTTCTTCACCCGTCCCGATATGATCACCGATTCCATGCGCGAACTCGGTGTCGGCCTGTCTCAGCTTATCTCCACCCAGATGGAACTGTCGCGGGTAAAGGCGCTCCGCGAAATGGCTGCAAGGGCCGAATTTCGCGCCCTGCAGAGCAAGATCAACCCGCATTTCCTGTTCAACGCCTTGAATGCGATCTCGTCGCTGATCCGCCTTCGCCCTACCGAGGCGCGGCACGTCATCGCCAAACTGGCAGATTACCTGCGCCAGAACCTGTCGCTCAGCGACGGCATGATCGATATCCAGGACGAGCTGCGGCAGGTGCAGGACTATGTCGCCATCGAGCAGGCCCGCTTCGGTCCGAAACTGACGGTTACCTTCGACATCGACGATGTCCATATCGATATCCCGAGCCTCTCTCTTCAGCCACTGGTGGAAAATGCCATCCTGCATGGCATCCAGTCGCAGCCACGGCCCGGCGAAGTTCATATCGCCGTCAAGCGCCTGAACGACCGGGTCAGCGTCTGCATCCGTGACACCGGCCGCGGCATCGATCCGGACGTCATCAAGTCGGTCGCCAATGGCGAAGCCGTGCGCGACCGGATCGGGCTGATGAATGTCAACGAACGCCTCAAGCTGCTGCACGGCAACGGCCTGACCATCGAACGCCTCGAGCCCGGCACGTCCGTGAGTTTCGACCTGCCGCTCGAAAACAAGGATGCTGCATGAGGGCTCTGATCGTCGAAGATGAATATCTGGCACGCGACGAGCTGAAATGGCTGATCGAGAGCCATAGCGCAATCGAGGTCGTCGCCACCGAGGAAGACGGTCTGGCGGCCCTCCGCTTTCTCCAGGAAAACGACCTCGATGTCGTGTTTCTCGACATCAACATCCCCTCAATCGACGGCATGACGCTGGCGCGGACATTGCGTAAACAGGCGACCCCGCCGAAAGTGGTGATCGTCACCGCTTACAAGGAATATGCGGCCGAGGCCTTCGAACTCGAAATCTTCGACTACATCCTCAAACCGTTCAACGAACAGCGCGTCGCCAACACGCTGCGCAGGCTGGAAAGCCAGCAGGCGCCCGCAGCCCTTCCTGCCACCATTGCGCCTGCCTCTCCTGCGACCAAACGCACCGTCAACATTCCGCGCAAGGACAGCATTCTCGTGCTGCCCGCAGACCTCATCTATTATGCTCGCGCAGACGAGAAACTGACCTATGTCCACACCGCCAAAGGCCACTTCGTCATCCCCACCAGCATCGGCGATTTCGCCGAAAAACTCCCCACTGACACCTTCTTCCGCTGCCATCGCTCATGGTGCATCAACACCTCCAAGATCAGGGAGATTTCTCCTTGGTTTAACGGCACTTACGTGATCAAGCTGCACAATTTCGACGATGTCGAAATTCCCGTCAGCCGGTCGCATCTGAAAGAGTTCAAGCAACTCATGCAGCTCTGATTGCAGCTCATTCCAAGGATCGCGCATTTCACGCTTTTTCCGGACAGAGGTAATAAAGAGAAGCTTAGATTTCCTCCGTATTCATAAAGGAGGAAACGCTCATGAGCGCCCTTTCAAATTCAAAGCGTTATTACACACTGGTCGGCACCATTTTGTGCCAGTTCGCCCTCGGCTCGGTCTACACATGGAGCCTGTTCAACGAAGGGCTGTCGCATAAGCTGTCTCAGCCGCTCAGCCAGGTGGCCTTCACCTTCGGTCTGCTGAGCCTTGGTCTCGCTGTCGCTTCATCGCTTTCGGGCCGCATGCAGGAAAAATTCGGCCTGCGCGCTGTCGCCATCACCGCCGGCCTCGCCCTCGGCCTCGGTCTCTATCTGACTTCGACCGCAACCAACCTGACCATGCTCTATATCTATGGCGGCATTCTTGTCGGCGCGGCTGACGGTACCGGCTACCTCCTCACCCTGTCGAACTGCGTGAAGTGGTTCCCCGAACGCAAGGGCCTTGCATCGGCCTTCTCGATCGGCGCCTATGGTCTCGGCAGCCTCGGCTTCAAGTATCTCAACCTCGCCCTTCTTAACCGTTTCGGCATGGAAAGCGCCTTCGGCATCTGGGCAATCGTCGCACTCGTTCTTATCGTCGGCGGCGCGTTTCTGATCAGCGAAGCCCCGCAACCGGCCCTCGGCAATGCCCGCGCCCGCGCTGCAGCCGGCGACTACACTCTCGCCGAAGCCGTCCGCCAGCCGAAATACTGGATGCTGGCCCTGATGTTCCTCACCGTGTGCATGAGCGGCCTCTACCTGATCGGCGTCGCCAAGGATGTCGGCGAACGCTACGTCGGCCTGTCGACCTCGGTTGCCGCCGATACCGTTGCCATCGTCGCTGCTGCCAACCTTCTCGGCCGTCTGGTGCTCGGCGTCCTGTCGGACAAGATCCCGCGCATCCAGATCCTCAGCATCGCCCTCGCCTGCGCTTTGGCCGGCATGCTTCTCCTGCTCTTCGTGCCCCTCAACGAATACTCGTTCTACGTTGCGGTCGCCTGCGTCGCCTTCTCCTTCGGCGGTACGATCACCGTCTATCCCGGCCTCGTCAGCGACTTCTTCGGACTGACCAACCTCGCCCGCAACTACGGCCTGATCTATCTGGGCTTCGGCATCGGCAGCGTCATCGGCTCGATCGTATCGTCAGCACTCGGCGGCTTCCTGCCCACCTTCTACCTCTCGCTTGTGCTGCTGGTCGTCTCGCTCCTGTGCTCGGTCAGCCTATGGCCCAGCCATTCGCATGGCTCGAAGCCGGTAGCAGCGGCTCACTAACCCTCCAGTCGATCCCGAAAAATCGACCTTGCCGTCCGCCGAAAGGCGGGCGGTTTTTTGTTCTTCTGATCGGGGAGTACCCAACGCCTAAGGCGAGGTCAGGCCTTGGCGGATACCTGAGACACACCGCCTCTCGCCCGCAGACCCGCGAATGCGAGCAGAAAGAAGACAAATAGCGGCGAGAAATAGATGCGTCCGTCATGCAGCGGGAAGATCACGAATTTGGCGGCTATCGCCAAAAGCAGTGCCAACATCAGAGCCTGACGGCGCCGGTTAGGCAAAAGTCCCTTGAAATAGATCATCGCACCGCAACCGATCGCCACGATATAGGCGGCAAGCCACGTATTGAGGAAAAGTGAACGATAGAGGTTGAGCGCGATCGCCTCGATATAGACCTTCAACGAGAAGGCCGGCTCGAACCCCGTCATGTCCTCCTGGATCTTGTAGGTAGAGAACCAGAAATGCGGCCACCAGCCTGTCGGATGAAAGGTCTGGCTGAGTATGACATAAGCGACAAGACTGGCGGCAAAACTCGCAGCAAAGACGAGGATGCCCCTGTCACGCAGGAACCAGACACAGGCCATCAGAACGCCCGCCACGGCAACCTGATCGGGTCGCAGCAGAACCGAGATCAGCATCAGGATGGATCCGAGAACGTCCCGGCCCCGATCATAGCTCAAAAGCGCAGCCACCAGCAGGGCATTGGCCAGGAAATCCGGCTGCTGCGTGACGGCAAACCCTTGGAACTGCAGCAGGAAGAGCAGGCCCACGACCAGAGGCGCATAACCCTGCAGCTTCGTCGCATTCAGCCACAGGCCGATCGCAATGGTCAGGATGATCAGCGCCCCGCCATTGATCACGTCGAATGCGAGAACCGGGCCGACCACCGGGATGAGCAATTTCAACAGGAAGACATAAAGCCATTTGACCTCGTACATGCCAAGCATGGAGGCAAAGGCCTGAGGGTCGGCAAACTGGCGTGTGCGGTAGGCATCCGCCTGGATGAGTTGGGTGAAGTCCTGCGCCGGTGCAGCGTTCTTCACGATCGAATAGGCGTAGGAATGAATATCGGTCGCACTTCCCATGCGGCCGAGTTCGGTCGACGCCAGATAGGCGAGCATGTCCCAATTGTAGATCCGGTGCACTTGGCCGAGCACCAGCATCATGGCCGCGAAGGCGACAAGCACGACGACAGAGATCAGGCCGGCATGTCGCCAGTAGATGCCGTTCAATCGGGAGAGCATGGCAAAGAGGATGGCGCGGGTCACATCCCGCAGGTCGGCCCTCAAGGCAGGCTGGTGGCTCGCCACCTTGCCGTCGTTTCCGATCTCCGCCACCTCACTTCACCTGCGCAGCAACGAAATCCTTCACGATGCGCACGATTCCGCGCGACATGACCTCGTCGAAGGCTGCGATGAACTCGTCCACATGGCTCTTCTCGCAGACGAGCGGCGGCTCGAGCCGGATGACATTGCGATTGTACTCGGTAAACGCCACGAGCACGCCGTGGTCGCGCAGAAGATGGCTGCCGATAAAGCCGGGCAGCGAGCCCTTCAGCTTGTCGTCCAGCATGGCGACGACCGGACGCAGCACCAAAGGCATGGTCTTCGACAGGTCGTGGAACTCGATGCCGATCATCATCCCCTGGCCGCGCACGTCCTTCAAAAGCGAGGGATAGCGTGCCTGAAGCTCTTTCAGGCGGGAAAGCAGATAATCGCCCATATTGGCCGAATTGTCGATCAGGTGCTCGTCATAGAGCACGTTCATCGCCTCGATCGCCGTGACGCAGGCCTCGCCGATGCCGCCGAACGTCGCCATGGCATGGATCATCGCCGTCTTCGGCGTGCCATAGGCCTTCATGTAGACGTCGCGCTTGGCGATCATCGCGCCCATGGCCGACTTGCCGCCGCCGAGAGACTTGGCAAGCGCCGTCACGTCCGGCACCACGCCGTGATGTTCGAACGCGTAGAACTTGCCGGTCCGGCCGAAGCCGCACTGCACTTCGTCGGCAACCCACAGCACGCCATGCTTGTCACAAAGGGCGCGCAGCTGCTGCCAGAAAGCGGTTTCCGCCTGGATGATGCCACCGCCGCCCTGCACGGTTTCAAGCACGATCACGCCGATCTCCGGATCGTTGCGGAAGGCATTCTCGATCGCATCGATATCGCCGAACGGCACGCGAACGGTATTGTCGACCAGCTTGAACTCGCCGCGATAAAGTGAGCCGTCGGTGATCGACAGGACACCCTTGGTCTTTCCGTGGAAGGAGTTTTCCGCATAGACGATCTTCGGCCGCTTCGGGCCGGCAGCGCGTTCGGCAACCTTGATCGCCGCCTCCATGGCTTCCGAGCCGGAAGAGCCGAGGAAGACCATGTCGAGTTCGCCCGGCGAGCAGGCGGCGAGGTTATGCGCCAGCGCCGTCGCATATTGCGACATGAAGGCGATGGCGATTTCCTGGCGATGCTCGTCCTGGAACTTGCGGCGCGCGTCGAGAATGCGCGGATGGTTGTGGCCAAGCGCCAGCGAGCCGAAACCGCCGAAGAAATCGAGGATCTTGCGGCCGTTCTGGTCGTAGTAATACATCCCCTCGGCACGCTCGATCTTCACCTTGTGGAAGCCCAGGAGCTTCATGAAGTGAAGCTGGCCGGGGTTGAGATGGCGGGTGAAGAGATCGGTCATCTTCGCCACGTCGAGCGCCTTGGCGTCCTCGACCGAGAGAAGCGCCGGCTTGGCGATCGGCTCGTGGACCGCGTTGGCGGAAACGTCGATCATCGCATCGTCATCGTGATTGTTGAGGCTGACTGCATTGGCCATCGTTCTTGTCCTCTCAGGCTGCCTTTGCGTGGGAAACATTGTCCTGCGAACCGCCGGCAAGCCCCTTGCGATATTCGGAATAGGCGGCGATCAGCATGTCCTCGTCGCGGTATTGCGGCACCCAGCCGAGCTCGCGCTCGCCCTTGGATACGTCGAGAACGCACATTTCGTCGGCAATCAGATACTGTTCCGGATCCATGATCGGCATGTTGATCATATCGAACAGGTCGAGCGTGCGCTTTACCGCCCAGGCGGGCGTCGGCAGCAGGATCGATCGGGAGCCCGCATGCTTGACGAGATCGCCCAGCAGCTTGCGCACCGGCGGCGGATTGAGCGAACCGAGATTGTAGACCTCGTTCGGCACGCCAGCGGTAAAAGCGGCATGGGCGGCAGAGGCGCAGTCGAACACCGAGATGAACTGATAGGGGTTCTTGCCCGAACCGATCATCGGCACCGGAAGATTGTTGTCGATCAGCTTGAACAGCTTCGACAGGATGCCGAGACGACCGGGACCGATGATCAGACGCGGACGAAACAGCGAGATGTTCATGCCGCGCTTGCGCCAATCGGCTGCCAGTTCCTCGGTCTTGAGCTTGGAAAGCCCGTATTCGCCGAGTGGAGCGACGGGATGTTCCTCCGTCTGCGGCCAGACATAGGTGTGCCCATAGACCATGTCGGTGGTGAAATGGACGAGCGATTTGGTGCCCGCCTGATCCATCGCCTTGATGATGTTCTCGGTGCCGTAATAATTGACCGGGAAGAAGAAGTCGTGCCGCTTGGCGCGCACCTGTAAGGGCGACAGCATCTTGGCCGAGAGATTATAGACCATGTCGTCGCCCGTCATGCCGACCTTGGCAATCGATGCCGGATCCGTGACATCGACCTGGTCGAAGCGCATGTCGCGGTAATGCGGCAGATCGCTCTTCGCGATATCGGCGACGATCACCTCATGACCGGCGGCCTGCAGCCTTGGCGCCAGATGACGCCCGACGAAACCGTCTCCGCCGAAAATGATATGTCTCATAGCTTAATCCCCCGTCGTTCTGTCGGTTCGTCGTTGGTCTGATCAGGAATTGCTGCGCTCGAGCGCCGCAGTCTCAGTGTCTGCCTGTTTCGTTCCGCTCTGCGCGATCAAGACGGTACCGACGCAGATGAAGGCGATCCCGGCAATCTTCAGCGCCCCCAGTTCCTCCTTGAACAAGAGCCAGGCGCAGATCGCCACGGCCACATAGGCAAGGCTCAGGAACGGATAGGCATAGGAAAGATCGACCTTGCTCAGCACGTAAAGATGCGAGGCCATGGAGATCACGAAGGTGGCAAGTCCGGCAAAGACCCAAGGGTTGAAGACGATCTGGAACATCCGCTGGATGAACGTGTCGGCCGAAATGCTGATCGAGCCGAGCGACATCATGCCCTGCTTCAGCAGCAACTGTGCGGCCGCGTTGGTCATGACCGTGAAAAGGATGAACGGAATATACTTCATGATTGTCCCCGTGGGTGGTCCAAGGTGGAAAGCGCCGTCCGGCGCCAGAAATCCGAGCAGAAGCTCGTGTCGCGCAAAGCTTCAAGCCGCGGCCATTCCGGAAACGCCGACGTGAAGACTTCGGCGCTCATCCGCTGATCCTTGTAGGGATTGATCCGGCCGCCGGCCTCAAGCGTCATCCGGTCGAGCCGCTCCATCAGATCGAGCGTCGCACGGCCGTGATTGGGAAAATCCATGGTCAGGGTGTAGCCAGGCCGCGGAAACGACAGGATGCCAGGCGAGCGGACATCGCCGAACCGCTTCAGCACGGTTAGGAAGGACGACAGCCCCGCCTTACGGCTTGCCTCGAGCATGGCCGGAACGACGGTACGCCCTGCCTCGAACGGAATGACACTCTGGTGCTGATAGAGGCCCGCCGGACCATAAAGCCGGTTCCAGTCCCCCACGCCATCGAGCGGATAGAAGAACTTGCCATAGCCCGCGAGATGCGGCGTGGACTTGCGCTTGTTGGCGCCAAAGTAGGCCGCATTGAACAGGCTGAGGCTCAAGCGGTTGAGTGCCGAAAACGGCAATTCGAAGGGAACGCGCAGCGCAGCGCTTGCCGCCTCGGTTCGAAAATTGCCGTTGTCGGCATGATTGCCGGTGATCAGCACGCCACGCCCCGCGGAGGAGCCGGATGCGAGCTGGTCCACCCAGGCGACGGAATACTCGTTCTCCTCGTCGGCCGCTGCCGCGAGATCGAAATACCCCTCCATGCTCGAAAAGGCGGTAATCTTCTCGTCTATATCGAGCGAGCCGACCTTCATCAGCCTCAGCCGGGCGGAAAGGATCAGGCCGGTCAGGCCAAGTCCGCCGATCGTTGCCGAATAAAGCTCGGCATTTTCGCCGACGCTGCAGCGATAAACCTTTCCATCGGACCGCAGCAGGTCGAAGCTTTCGACATGGCAGCCGAAAGTGCCGCGCAGATGATGGTTCTTGCCATGCACGTCGTTGGCGATCGCGCCGCCGAGCGTCACGAACCGCGTGCCGGGCGTCACCGGCAGGAAAAAGCCGTGCGGTGCGATCTGCGCGATCAGCTCCTCGAGCGAGATCCCCGCCTGTGCCTCGACCACAGCGGCTTCGACATCCAGATGCAGGAGTGAACTCTGCTGCCGCATGGCTACCAGTGTGCCTGCATCGTTGTGGCAGCTGTCGCCATAGGATTTGCCATTGCCGAAAGCCAGGAAACTCGACAGCACGCCTGCACCATCACGCAAGGCGCTCACCGCCTGATCGGCGGTGACCGACTGCCTGAAATGGCGGCTTACCCGGCCGAAGCTGTCGAAGCTGGCCTGCATCAGATGACACTCGCGATGATGAACAGCACGGCACCGGCCGCGATGAACAGCTGGCTGCGCCAGTCCGTTGCAATGAACACGACCGGATCGTCATCCATCTCCTTGCGATGAGCGAGGATCCAGATCCGCACGTTGATATAGAGAACCATAGGCACCAGCGGCCAGATAACCCAAGGCTGGTGGTAGAGCGCCCGGATATCCGGGGACTGGATATAGAGCGACAGAACCATCGCCGCTGCGAAGGCCGATGCCACGCCGGACTGGGCAACGATGTCGATGTCTTCCGGACGATAGCCGCGGCCGGCAATGCGGTCGCCTTCGTCCACCGTCGCATAGCGCAGCTCGACATAGCGCTTCACCAGCGCGAGCGACAGGAAGAAGAACAGCCCGAAGGCGATCAGCCAGAAGGACAGCGGCAGGTCGGTCGCCGCCTTGCCGCCCAGAATGCGCAGGCTGTAGAGACCGGCAAGGCAGATCACGTCTATCAGCAGCATACGCTTGAGCGCCAGCGAATAGGCCGTGGTCACGACCAGATAGAGCACGATTGTCGCGGCAAACTGTAGTGGCAGCAGCGTGCAGATCGAGGCCGTCGCCACGAGCAACAAGACAGAGATCAGCAGACCGTAGGGAATGGAAATCGCACCGCTGGCAAAAGGCCGGTTGCGCTTTGTCGGATGCTGCCTGTCTAGAGGCAGATCGAGGATGTCGTTGATGATGTAGATCGCCGATGCCGACATCGAGAAGGCCACCAGGGCCAGCGTCGTATCGACAAAAGTTTCCAGCTGGAAGACGGTATGCGCAAGAACCGGCGAGGCGAAGACCAGGAAGTTCTTCAGCCACTGATGCACGCGCAGCATCTTGATATAGGTCTTGATCGTTGTCGGCTTGCTGTCGAAACGCGTGGATGAATGCGCCTTCTGATAGCGATCGGCGGCAGCATCCGGCGCCACGACGACCGCATCGCGCGCGGCTTCGAAGACCGCGATATCCGCCCGGTCGTTGCCGGCATAGTCGAAACCCTGCGGCCCGTAGAGCTTGGACAGCAGGGCTGCCTTTTTCTCGGACGCCAGATTGGTCTTGTCGTCGGTGTGATAAACGGCGCTGAACAGTCCGAGATGTGCGGCAACCGCCTTGGCGAAAGGCTCTGCCGCAGCCGTAACCAGCACGAGTTCACGCCCGCGCACGCGCTCGGCCCGCAGATAGGACACAAAGTCTTCCCGGTAAGGCAGATGGCTTGCATCGATCGTCACGCGCCGGGCGATCTCGCTCTTCAGCCGCGCCTTGCCCGACAGAAGCCAGATGGGCAGAAGAAAGAAGTAAAGCGGATTGACACGGAGAAGTTGGAATACGCTCTCCCAAAGCAGATCGGTCGAGATCAGCGTACCATCGAGGTCGACTGCCAGGGGTATGTTAACGATGTTCTGCAAGCGTACATTCATTGTCGATGTCATTCCCCTTGCCGCCCCTCGTCATCCACGCGAACACTATCAGATCTGAACGGGAGAAGGCTCCGCATATTCTCGTGTATCCGAAGCGGAACACACGGATCAGTGAAGTTTCACGCAAGAAAACAACCCTAGACTTGTATTTCAACTACGCGAAAAATATGCCGCAAGCACGAACCAGATATTAATGGCGACCGCCATCGCGCCATTTCGTGCCACGTTTTTGGAAGCAATTCCGTTTAGGGTTTAGAATTTACTCGGACGCGTCACTAACGAAGCGTTACCTTATTCCCGACAATTACTCGGAAAATTGCAGCTTCACTTCCCAAAAAGTCGCAAAATCGGACAAGTTTACTACAGCAGCGCCAAGCGAAGACACAAATGTTCAAGATCAAGTCATGGTTAAGGCTGCGGCCGCGGGCAGAAGGCACTTTCACCCGTCTGTCAGCTACGACCGGCAAACCGGTCTATGACCTGCATCAACGGCTTGACCTTGTAGTTGCGATCGAGCGGCAGGGGCCGATTGAGGCTGCCATCGTCACGGGTGAAGTACATCGGCACCCACGTGTACTTGTCTGAAATCCCCCAGGTGAGGATAGCGGTCGGCGGCGCCACATCGAAAACCGCCTGCAGCAGGTCGGTGACGCGACCGGCAATCGCCTCGTCGCGCAATGTTTCATCGGCGGGCAGAAGATTGTCGATCACATCGAGTTCGGTGACAAGAACATCGACATCCATGGCCTTAAGTTCGGCAACGAAGGAGGAAACACCTTCCTTGTCTATCTCCAGCTGTCCCTTCAGATGTCCCTGGAAACCGACGGCATGGACCGGCGCATCGCGGTCGCGCAGGTCCCTGACGACCCGGAGCAAGGCCTCGCGCCTCGCCTTGGACCGTGCATCGACACACTCGATGTCGTATTCGTTGATCACCAGCTGGGCCGATGGGTCGGCCGCGGCCGCCCGGCGGAACGCTGTGTCGATATAGGTCTTGCCCATATTGTCGAGCCAGAGGCTTGGACGCAGGTAATCGGATTTCGTCGGCTTTTCGGCAATCGCCTCGTTGATTACATCCCAGCTCGGAAGCTTCCCCTTATAGTGTCCGACAACGGTGTCGATATGCTTGCCAAGCGCTTTCTCGGTAGCGCTCTTGCCGCGGATCGACGAAGTCCAGTCGGGCATCGACGCATACCAGATCAGGGTATGCCCGCGCATTTTCATGTCGTTCTGGTCGGCGAATGCGAGAAGCTTGTCACCCTCGTAAAACTCGAAACGGTCCTCCGACGGTCGCACGGTATCCCATTTGAGACCACCTTCCGGCACAACCAGATTGCAATGCTCTATAAGCGCCGCGCGATAGTCCGGATCGTCCACCAGCGCATCGCCGCGAACGGCCGAACCATAGGGAATTTTGGTCTGCGGCGCAGCGCCGGCGGAAGCCATCGGCAGAACAGCCTGGGCGGCAATGGCGAGGCCGCCCTTCATCAAATCACGTCTGCGCATCCGTCGGGCCTCGCGATGGTCTCTTTGCAAAACGGCCGGCATCGCCGCCCAGCATTATATACAGGGAAAACTAATCTTCAGGCGTTATGATAATATTACCTGGTCATTGTGGCGGTTCTTCATCGCCGATTAACCTCTGTCGGGCTCCAGTTGAAGGAAGCGCGGCATATCATCTGCGAGGACGACGTTTTTGGCTGTGAAGGAAGCGGCGCAAATTTCCGGCACTGGATCGCCGGCTGGCGCGGGCACGGCGCGCGCCACCTGGAATGCCGGCTCGTTCATCCTGCTGCTGATCTTCGGCTATTTCTGGATCGGCATTGCGCCCTTTGCTCATTACGACGGCAAGGAGGGCCTGCCGACGACGGGCAACCTCCTCAACCAGGTCGTGGTCATCCTGCTGTTCACTTTTTCGATCGCCAATGTCTGGCGAAGCGACAGCAGAGAGGCGCTCTTTGCGCCGCGCTCCTTGTTGCTCGCTATCATCTGCTGGTTCTGCTTCGTCTCGCTGATCTCCTTCGATCCTGCCACCGCGCTGCGAAGGATCGTCTACACGCTGCTGGTCTGCGCCTGCGCCAACGCAGCCCTCCTGCTGCCGCGCGATACCCGCGATTTTGCAAGAGTCATCGCCACCGGCACGATGGCGGTGTTGTTCCTGAGCTATTTCGCCGTCGTCGCCATGCCGGTCGTCGGCATGCACCAGGCGAGCGAAGTGGAAGGAGCGCTCGCCGGAGACTGGCGTGGCATATTCGGCCACAAGAACGCCGCCGCCGCCGGGATGGTCTATCTCATCATCCTCGGCCTCTACATACGCAAGGCCTATTACCCCAAGATTGGAACGTTGATCATCCTTCTGGCGGCGATTTTCCTGTTCTTTGCCCGCGGCAAGACATCCACCGGCATGCTGCCGGTCGTGCTGGTGATCGCCTGGCTGTTCGAGCGCTTCCGGCCATTGCGCGTGCCGCTCACCATCGGCCTTGTCTTTGTCATCAACGTCGTGCTGATCGGGCTTTCGAGCTCGCCCGCCGCGAGTTCGCTCCTCACCAGCGTCGGCATCGACGCAACCTTTACCGGGCGAAGCTCGATCTGGGCCTTTGCCCTGCAGCGCGTGGCCGAGCATCCCTTTTTCGGCTACGGCTTCCAGCTCCTCTGGGGCAGCCAGTATCTGCGCAACATCACCACCGAATCCTGGGCCTACCTTGCAGCTCATTCTCACAATTCGTTCCTCGAAACCTTGCTGAACGGCGGCATTCCGGCGCTTCTTCTCATTCTTGTGTGGCTGTTCGTCCTGCCGCTGCGCGATGCCGGCCGCGCCTTCGCCAGCGAGAACGATGTCGTGCTGACCCGCCTCTTCCTGCGCCTGTGGATCTTCTCGATCCTGCTCGCCTGCCTTGAGAACCTGTTCTTCGCCAATAGCGGCCCGCTGTGGTTCACCATGCTGATTGCCGTCTTCGGCCTCAGGCTTCAGGCCAGGGCCAGCCTCAGGAGAACGGATGAAGGCTCCGTCGGCGCCGCAGGCAGCCACCCCACATGACGTTAACTGAACGGGCAACATGAATTTGTCATCGCTGATACTCTCCCGTATTGAAACCTGATGGAACCCTGTTCTGCCTCTCCTCTTCAAGGGTGGCGAACGTGAGATAGCACGGAGAGTCCAGCGTGCCGGACGACAGCAGGACGTCGGTTGAAGCCGTCATTTGCATCCCGACTTTTCGCCGCCCGGCAGGAGTGGCGAAGACGCTCAGATCGCTGCTCGCCCAAGAGGGCGACGTCAAGTTTGCAATCGTCGTCGTCGAGAACGATGCCGAAAAGGCGGCCGGTGCCGAGGCAGCCACAGCCGTGCTTGAAGGCTTTGATGGCCCGTCCTTGGTGACGATCGAGCCGCGGCAGGGCAATTGCCACGCCATCAACCGGGCTTTCACCGAGGCAAGGGAACGTTTTCCCACGGCAGACTATCTGCTGATGATCGACGATGACGAGATGGCAACGCCGCAATGGCTGTCGCAGATGGTTGCCACGGCACGCCGGACCGGTGTGGAGATCGTCGGCGGCCCGGTCATCCGCCAGTTCGACGTGCCCGTGTCGGAGGCGGTGAGCCGGCACAGTCTCTACGGTTTCATCGGCGGCCCGACCCGCGCGGTGCCGGTCATTCACGGCACCGGCAACTGCCTCATCCGCCGGGATGTATTCTCCCGGCTGGCCGATCCGCTTTTCGACGTCACCTTCAATTTCCTCGGCGGCGGCGACATGGATTTCTTCGCCCGCTGCCGCACGGCAGGCTGCCGTTTCTGGTGGTGCGAGGAAGCGGTCATCTACGAAACCGTCGCAGAGGAGCGCACCAGCGCCAGATGGCTGATGCGCCGCTCGGTGAGGACCGGAAGCATCAATTACGAGATCGACCGCAAGCGCGCCACGTCGTCCCTCGCCGTCGCGGGGCTTCACGCCAAGAATGTCATCTCGCTGGGGCTGAGCCTGTTCAAGGCGATCGGCATCCTCGCCCGCACGCGGCATCTCCTGCCCGCGACCCACCCGCCGCTGATGTCGGTCGGCAGGTTCACCGCAAGCTTCGGCTTTCTCCCCGCGCCTTACAAGGCAAGCCAGATCGCCGCAGTCGAAAACAAGACGACGCTGCCGGCAAGCGCCCACATTACCAAGCGCTGACGCCGGGATTTGACACCGGCGGTTCCCAGGCATGCCGCAAAAGTTTCAGGCGGCGCGTGGATCGCTTGGTTCGGCGCGATCGTCGACATCGGTCGGCGGCGTTTCCGCCATGACCGCCTTCTGTGCCGCAAACAGCGCCTGCCAACCGAGAACCGCGATGAGGATTTCGATCCCATAGGTCGCAACGACGACGCCGGTAACGCTTGCATAATAGGCGGCAGCAGCCACCAGCACCGCTCCAACGATGTTGGAGAGGTTGAGTATCCTTGCCCGGATGCTCTGCAGGCTCGAGGCACCGAGCGCCTCGAAGGCCGTCGCACTCACCGCAATCGGAATGACCGCCCAGCAGAGCGAACGGGTGATCCATGACAGCGACACATATTCATGACCGAACAGCATGGGCAGCCAGGGCGTGACGATCCAGACGAACAGGCCGCTGGCAATGCCGATGACGGTCGTCAGAAGCAGCATCTGCTTGGCCCGGCCGAGAACCGCGGCGATCCCGTTCAAAGCCGCCGCCGCATAGCTTGGATAGACGATCCGGTTGAGCGCTTCGACAGCCATGTAGGAGGCTTCCGTCAGCCGCCGCGCGATCGAATAGCTGCCGACGATCTCGGAGCCCGCGACCGCGCTCAGGACCAGAATATCGGCATTGCTGCGCCCGGCCTTGAAGAAGAACTGGCTGGCGAACATGATGCCGATCGGCACTTCTTCGCGGACGATCCGGAATTTCGGGCGCCCCAGCCGGCGGATCGCCACAAGCGCCACGGCCGCGACGATCGCATGCGCGGCAAAATTCCACACCGCCCATTCCGCCACGGTGGTGATGTTGAACACCAGGCAACTGACGACGGCCGCCGCCATGCGCAGGATGGCGAACAGGAATTCGATCCGGTTGGCGACGGAAAAGCGCGAATGCGCAATATAGCTGTTGGTCGCAAGCCAGATGATCTTCAATAGGACGATGTTGGTGATGAGGATCAGCGCCGTGGCGAACAGCGTCGTGAAGAGCTGCTCGGACACCGGATAAAGGACCGGAATGGCGATCATGCCGACGACGACAAGGACTGCGCCGGACACAAGGTTGAGAATATGCACATGGCCGAGCATGTCGGGATAGAAGCCGGGCTCCTGCGCCACCCGCCGCACCAGCGATTCCTGCGATCCGAGCCCGCAGATCTGAATGCCGATATTGGTCAGCGCCGTGATCGTCGCATTGAGCGCGAATTGTTCATGACCAAGATGGCGGGCGAGAAGGCCGAAGGTCAACAGCAGCGCGACACTGGAGGCAAGCAGGGCCCCGCTCGATCCTATATAGGAGCCGAGATGGCGGGCGAACTGCCGAAACTCTTGGCCAGACCTCAATTGCACTTGCTCTCTCCAAAGGGGCCTTCGCGTATCGCTCTCCGCACTGCCTCCGCAGGTGGCACGTCTGGAGAACAATATACGGGCATCATGCCCGCTGAGCATCGTTTATACGCAGTGAGTGGAAATCGCCACGACTATGCCATAACGGGATTAACGTAGCCTTAGATCGTTGCTTGGCAGTCTTGCGATCGGTCTTTGCATCAGACCATGAACCATATCAGAGATCAGCGAAACCGGAGCCACAAACCGCATGAGCGCCAATGTCAGTCTCGTGACACCGACCTATTTCCGGGACTTCGAATCCTGCCGCCTGCTCTGCGATTCCATCGATGCGTTCGTCACCGGCTATGACCGGCACTACCTTCTGGTGGCCGATAGTGACCTCGAGCTTTTCTCGCAGCTGGGCAACGAGCGGCGGCTCGTCCTGTCCGACTCCGTGCTCTTGCCGGATGGCCTGAAGCCCCTCCCCGCCTTTCTCAAGTGGAAGGGCCGGCAATATTACTGGGCCCGCGGTGCCGGCCTGCCGGTCTATGGCTGGCACGTACAGCAATTGCGCAAGCTCGCCATGGCCCAGCTGCAATCCTGCGCGCGGGTGATGTGCATCGATTCCGACAATTGCTTCGTGCGCCCTTTCGACGTGGGCAAGTTTGCGGGCAACTATTTGTCGCCGCTCTATGCCGATCTCGCCGGTGTCAATCAAACGCGGCCGAGCCATGTCCTGTGGCAGAAGAATGCCTATCGCCTGCTTGGCGAGCGCGAGCCGCCTTTGCCGGGTGACGATTATATCGGCCAGATGATCGTCTGGGACCGGGAAAGTCTGAACGCCATCCTTGAACGGATAGAAAAGGCGACGAGCCTGCCCTGGTGGAAAGCACTGTGCAGGGCGCGGGACTTTTCCGAATATATTCTCTATGGCGTCGGAATTGCCTCCAATCCCTCGCTGATGGGCCGTCACCAGATCGTCGAACGCAGCCTCTGCGCCACCTACTGGAGCGGTCCGGCACTCGATGCGGCGGGGATCGGCGCACTGATAGACGGGATGCACAAGGAACAGTATGCCATCGCCATCCAGTCGCACACGGCAACCGATCCGGCACTGATCCGGCGGATCGCGCTGACCCGCAATCTCTGGAGTTAGGCCTCTCTTCTAGACCTGCCCTGAACATTATCGAGCCTGTCGATAATCGAGGCCCACAGCGCAGTCACCTCGACATTCATGTCGAGTGCCGCTGGCGTCTGGCCGATCACCCTGCGGACGGCCTTGGCCATTGTGGGAGCATCCGCGTCATGCGGGCAGATCACCACATTGCCGTTGTCGATCAGGGACTTGAAAAGCCTGTGATGGTCGAGCGACGCCGGGTCTTCCGGCGCGTTGGTCACCACGGTGCGGCCTGCAAGTGCGGCGGCCAGCACGCTGCCGCGCCGGGCGGTCAGCCCCTCGGAAAACCGGTAGCAGAAGATGTCGACCTCACGGCAGGCGGCAAACACCTCCTCGTCGGTCGCAATATAGCCAGTGACCATCACCCGATCGGCAAGGCCAAGCGCCTCGACCTGTCGGCGAAAATCCTCCTCGACATTGTCGAGCCCCTTGATGAACGAGCCGACGAAGGCCACGGCCACATCGACACCCTCGTCCTTGAGTACCCGCGCGATCTCCAGAAGTTCGGCGCAATTCTTCTTCGGATAGATCGAGCCGAACTGGCCGATGACGGTTCTTCTCCCCGCCTTCAAGGCCCTGATGGCAAGCACTGCCGGGCCGCTCTCTTCGGGGCCGCCCTCTTTGTGTTCGCTGGGCAGCATGTTGGGCGGAATGGGAACGATCGCCGTCGAACGGTGGCCGAATGCCGGAAAATGGCTCTGGCGCCATTCCCGCTCGACTTCCGGCGCCGAGAACAGCAGGCCGTCGGCAAAGAGCAGGACCGGCCACAAGACCACGCGCCGCTTCCAGTCGAGGCTCGCCCACTCATGCAGTACCACCGTCACATGCCTGCCCTTCAGCCGTGCGAGTGCTGCAGCGAGGAAAGGCTCGAAAAGGCGCTTCTTCCAGGCAACGATCGGAAAATTGAAGATGAGGGTATCCGTGTCGGCAAGACGGGCAGCAAGTGCTCCCATCCGCCCGTCAAGCACATGGCTTTCGGCGCGGGCACCAAGCCGGCTCGCCAGATTGCGCGTGAACGCCTCGACGCCGCAGACCGTGGAGGCGTCGGATCTGAGGACGAGATAACGCATCGGCGGGACAATCCATTCAAAGCGGAGAACAGCCCCACAAGAAGCCAAAAATCTTAAGCTTTTACCATCGGGACAGAATCCTGTCCCAATAAGCGCAGAAAAATGCGATCAGGCGGGGCACGCTTTACCGCTTATTAGCGTAGTTAGGGTCTTATCGACCCCGAAAGGTAGGCTAGGCCGCATGTATGCCATCCTGAGACCGCGTAGGGACAATCGAGCCAAGAATGCTTCGGATGGGAAGTCCGACGCTGCCGGCAATGATTCATCCGTCGGCGGACAGCCATCCCTGCTCTCCTATATGGGACCGGATGAGGACGCGCCGCAAAAGGCTGCGCCCCGCAATCCCGAGCCGTTCTCCATCTCGATCCCGGAAATCAGCACGGCCATGGTTATCGGCTGGCTGTGGGTCGGCAAGTGGCTCATCCTGCTGTTCATTGTGCTTGGCGCCCTTGCGGGCTACGGCTTCGGCGTATTTTCCAAGCCGAAATTCACGGTCGGCTCACAGATCTTCATCGATCCCGCCAACCTCAGGGTCGTCGCCGACGACATCTTTACCAGCAACAACCAACTCGACATGCAGATCTATGATGTCGAGAGCAAGCTGCACATCCTCACCTCGTCCAACGTTCTCAACAGCGTCATCGATGCCCTGCATCTCGACAGCGATCCGGAATTCGGCGACACCAAGCCGACCGATCCGCAGACCGCCAAGCTCGATGCATTGAGATCGCTGGAAAAGCATGTCGACGCCAAGCGCGAGGAAAACTCCTTCGTCGTCAATCTCGACGTATCGAGCCAGTCCGCTCAAAAGGCCCTGCAGATCGCCAACTCGATCATCAACAATTTCCAGGACGAACTGGTGAAAGAGCAGGCCGACGGCGCCGAACGCGCCGCCAAGGAGCTTTTTGCCCGCCTCGATACGCTGAAGGACGAGGTCGCCAAGGCGGATGAAGCCGTGCAGCGTTTCAAGCGCGATCACAACATCTTGTCGAGCTCGGGTGAGCTCGTCAGCACCATCGTCGCAAACCAGACCAACACCCAGTTGGTCGATGCGCAGGCGCGGGTGATCCGGGCACGCAGCCGCTACCAGGAGCTTTCAACCGGAAGCCCGGAAAGCAGGCTCGACAGTGCCTCGATCGACAACCAGACGATGTCGGCGCTGCGCACCCAGTATACGGTCGCTCAGCGCGAGCTCGACGCCCAGTCGGCGATCTATGGCTCCAGGCATCCGCGGATCGCCGCCATGCGTCCGCAGATAGAGGCGATACAGAGCCAGATCACCGCAGAGCAGAACCGGATCCTCGCCGCTGCCAAATCCGAGCTTGCCCAGGCCGAAGCAGCCCTGACAGCGCAGCAAGCTCAGGCGAACAAGATGAAGTCGGTCGTCTTCGCCGATAACGACTCTCTGGTGCAACTGCGCCAGCTTGAGCGGGAGTCGGAATCGAAGTCGAACATCTACCAGGCCTTCATGGCCCGCGCCAAGGAACTCGCCGAGCGGCAAAAGATCAACACGACCAATGTCCGGGTGATCTCGCCCCCGACAATTCCGAAGACCCGCAGCTATCCGCCCCGCACACTGTATCTGCTGGCCGGTGGCATGATCGGCGGCCTCGCGATCGGCGCAGCCTTGGTCATGGTCCTTAGCTTCCTGCGATTGGCATTGAGGCGTCCACAAGGGGAACGGGCGGCCTGACGGCCTCCCGCCATCAGCTTGCTGACCGCACGAGTGCCGCGAATGCGGCTGGCCACTGCCGCGGAAACTGCGGGAACCGGGCCGGCGCATCGAATTGACAAGGTACATGGAAAGAGCGATCGCCAGCGCGAACCAACTTCGTTGAGGCCCCTAAGGACTCCACACCCGGAATTTGATTATCGGGAATAGCGCAACAGCGCGTAGACGGCGACCGGATTGGTCAGCAGGTAACGAAGCGTCAGGCGACGCGGCTCGTTATACATCCGGTATGCCCATTCGAGCCCGCGCCGCTGCATCCACATAGGCGCACGCGGATTCTTGCCCGAGAGGAAATCGAACAGACCGCCGGATGTCTTCACCACGCCAATACCGCGCAGATTGTCGAGATTGCGGCTGATGAACTGCTGCTCATAGGGGAAGCCGAGACCGACCCAGAGAATGTCCGGCCGCTTCTCGCGAATATCGGCGACGATCGCCTCTTCTTCCTCCGGCTTGAAATAGCCGTTACGGCGGCCGGCGAAACGAAGACGCGGATAGAGCTTGGTCATTGCCGCAACCGCCTTCGCATTCACTTCCTCGCTGCCGCCAAGGAAATAGAATGTCGCGCCGGCGTCCTGCGCGCGTGCGGCAACGGCGTGGACCAGATCCGTCGTCGCCACGCGCTCGGGCAGTGCCATATCGCACAGCAGCTTGGAATAGTGCACCATCGGCATGCCGTCGGCATGGATCTGGCCCGCCTGCAGCATGAGATCCATGAAGCCACGATTACGCACGCAAAGCGCAAGAACCTGACCGTTCGCCGATGTGGAATAAAAAGGCCGCTCGTTCTGCCCGCGGGCACGCAGTGCCTGCTCGACGAAGCCGTCGGCTGACTTGTCCATGGTCGCGCACACGACCGGCAGGCCGCCCAGCACCACATGGGGCCAGTCGATCATCCGGGACACATTGATGTCGTCTGCTTCGAGTGCCATTGGGAGCAAAACAAAGAATCCAGCTAACAGGAGACCTCCCGTCTCCGGGGCCATCAAGCACGGGAACATATTTTAGTTCAAACAGAAAAGCCGAAGATGGTTACGATCCGCCGAGGCGCCTTGGTTAAAGCTGTAATAGAATTTGAGAATTAGTTTACCGAACGATCGAGAAATGTAGGAAATTCTTAAATTTACCGTCCGGGCAAGGGGCTCCCGACGAATGACGGATGGTTAATGGATGGCTCGAAAAGGCCCGACCCGAGATGCCGCCAGCGGTAACCGGGGGCGGCAACGCTTTGGAAAACCCGCATCCGGCCCCGATTGCCGGCCCTGCACCATGCCTTCACCAAGGCGTGCATAAGCGCGTTTCACCCATCCGTTTGCGATAAGTCACGAATCACTTATA